>CAYXPA010000020.1:0-44658 GCA_964466945.1 uncultured Verrucomicrobiota bacterium
GCGACGTGCTCACGCGCGTCAGTTACCGGCAGTTCCTCGAGTTCCACGAGCGCCACCGGGCCGCCGCCACCGTGGCGGTGCGCGGCTACGAAATCCAGTTGCCCTATGCGGTGGTCGAGGTCCAGGACCAGCGCGTCACTGCCCTGGTCGAAAAGCCGGTCAAGGCCTACCTGGTCAACGCGGGCATTTACTGCCTGAGTCCCGAGGTGTTGACGCTGGTGTCGCGTGGCGATCCGCTGGACATGCCCGACCTGCTCGAACGCGCCCGCCACGCCGGCCACACCGTGGTCGCCTTCCCCGTGCACGAGGACTGGCTGGACGTGGGGCGCCCGGACGATTACCGCACCGCCCAGACGCGGTTCGGCGAAGCCGCTCCATCTGCAACATCCCCGGGCAACGCGCCGGGTCAATAACCCCATGAACCTCGCCATCATTCTCGCCCGCGGGGGGAGCAAGCGTGTGCCGCGCAAAAACGTGCGGCCCTTCTGCGGCCGGCCGATGATTGCCTGGCCCATCGCCGCCGCCCGCGATTCCGGCTTGTTCGATGCCGTAATCGTGTCCACGGAGGACGAGGAGATCGCCGCCGTGGCCGTGGCGCACGGCGCGGAGGCGCCCTTTCTCCGGCCCCTCGAGCTGGCGGATGACCGCACCGGCACCCTGCCGGTCGTGGCCCAGGCCCTGGACTGGTGGGAGGCGCACCGCGGTCCGGCGCACCTGGCCTGCTGCCTCTACGGCACGGCGGCGTTTGTGCGGCCGGAGCACCTGCGCGCGGGGCTCGAGACGTTGCGAGCGCATCCGGAGGCGGACTTCGCCTTCAGCGTCACCTCCTACGGGCACCCGATTTTCCGGGCCTTCGAATTGGACCCGGACGGCCGGGTCCGCATGTTCTGGCCGGAGCACGAGCGCAAACGCTCCCAGGACCTGCCCGCGGCGTGGCATGACGCCGGGCAGTTCTACTGGGGACGCCCGGCCGCCTTCCGGCAAGGTTCCGGGATTTTTACCACCCGGGCGTACGGCGTGCCCATCCCGCGGCACCTGGTGCAGGACATTGACACCCCGGAGGACTGGGAACTGGCCGAGCGGTTGTTCCAACTCTCTTTTAGCACCCGCCGGCCGTGACGCGGGATACCATGGGGACTTCACCTTCTCCACATATGGGCTAGCCGGGGATATGGAGATGACCAACAAACTGGCTCTGACCCGGAAGCTGCGCGAGCTATACGCGCGCGGGGAGAATCTCACGGCCTACCTGCGGTCGTTGGACGGCGCAACGAGCAACACCGTGGAAGACGTGATGTTAAGTTACGACTTCCAGGCCGGGAGCTACGTCGCCGCTTACAAAAAGAATCCCGGCTATTTGGAGAGCTATACCCGGGCCATGGCGGAGCTGTTGAGGAAACTCGGCTCCTTCCGCACCGTGCTGGAGGTCGGCGTGGGAGAAGCCACCACCTTGAGCTTGCTGGCAGAACAGCTCCCTCCGGAGATCGAATGGCTCGGCTTCGATATTTCGTGGTCCCGGGTCAAAGTGGGTCAGCGTTTTATCCAGAAGCGAGGTGTTCCCCGCGGCTCCTGCCGGCTGTTTTGTGCCGACCTTTTCCACATCCCTTTGGCGGATCATTGCGTGGATGTGGTGTACACCAGCCATGCGCTCGAGCCCAACGGCGGGCGCGAATCGGAAGCAATCCAAGAACTGCTGCGGGTGGCCACCCGCTGGGTCGTGTTGCTGGAGCCGGCGTATGACCTTGCGTCGTTGGCGGCTCGCGAGCGGATGGAGCAACATGGCTATGTGCGCAACCTGGCTGCCGCGATCCGCGCGCAGGGCGCCGCGTTGGTGGAACACCGCCTCTTTGACGTGAGCGTCAATCCGCTCAATCCCACCGGATTGTATGTTATCCGCGCGGATGCCTCCCCGTCCCGGGAAACGCCAACCTTTGTTTGCCCAATCACCCGCACCCCGCTCGAGTTGGAAGAACACGCTGCTTATGCCCCGGAGTCCATGCTGGCCTATCCGATCTTGGACGGCGTGCCCTGCTTGAGCCCTGCCAATGCCATCGTGGCAACCCAATATCGCAGTCGCTGACTTGGTCGCCCGGGTGCGTCACAGGAAACGTGTTTCGTAAACCTTGCGCTCCGTGCGCTGCTCCGGAAATCAGCGCCTAACAACATTGACAGGCTGTCGCCCGTGCCATGAGGCGCCGTACGATGCTCCTGACCATCGCCAAGTTTGCCGGGGGCAACCTGGTCGGCAACGCGCTGACGATCCTCTCGGGCCTGTTGCTGGCGCGGTATGTGGGGCCGGAGGTGCTGGGCCTCTTCGCCAGTCTGGCGTTGGTTCAGGGGTATGCGCCCTGGCTGTTGCTGGGCACGGGCAACGGCCTGGGGCGCGAGGTGCCGTATGCGCTGGGACAGGGCAATCGCGCCCGCGCCCAGACGCTTGTCGCCGCCGCGGGGGCCTGGACGCTGCGCGTGGCCGGCGTGTGCGCCGCCGCCCTGTTGGGCGTGGCGGTAACCCAGGCCTGGCAGGGTCGTTGGGACCTGGCGTTTGGCTGGGCGGTGCAGGCGGTGGCGGTGTGGGGGCTGTTGTTTTGCGCCAATTACCTGCAGTTCACCTACCGCACCTCAGGGGATTTCACCCGGCTTTCGCAAATCCAGGTGACCCAGGGGGGGGTGGGGCTGGCCGGGGTGGCGCTGGCGGCGTTCCTGGGGTTCTTCGGCCTGTGTCTGCGGGCCTTGCTGCTGGCGCTGGCACAAATGGCGCAGCTCTGGCGCTGGCGACCGTTCCGCGTGCGTCCGGCGTGGTCGGCGCCGGACCTGGTGCACCTTATGAAGGTGGGTCTGCCGATTATGTTCGTGGGGCAGTTGAGCGTGTGGTGGGGCACGCTCAACGACACGCTGGTGCTGGCGCATCTGGACCATGTGCAGTTGGGGCTCAACGCCGTGGTGGTGTTGGGCACGCGGCCGTTTCAGATTCTCATCCGCGCGGTGGCCAGCGTGGTGTATCCGCAGATGACCTTGGAGTTCGCCCGCACTGGCGACCTGCGGCAGGCGTTGCGCGTGGCGGCGTTGCCGGCGTTCATCTTGTTGCCGCTCATGGTGGTTTTGGTGGCCGCGGGATGGTGGCTGATGCCCCGGGTGATTCCGCCGTTGTTGCCGAAGTACGCGGCCGCCGTGCCGGCGTTGCAGTGGAATTTGCTGGCGTTGATTCCGTATTCACTGAACTCGTTCAACAACATCTTCGCCGCGTCGGGCCGCATGACGCCCTACGCCGCCGCCATGGTGGGCGGGGTTCTGGCATACTTGGGCGCGTTGTATTTGTTGCCGGGGATGCGCCGGGACCTGGTGGGATTTGCCCAAGCGATGGTGATCGGACGCACCTTCTATTTGCTGCTGTCCTTTGCCTTCATCAGAATGCTGGTCAATCGCTGTCCCCGTGCGGCTGCGCCCGTTCCTGCGCCTCCCGCTGAATGAACCGGTCCGTGCTTGATTCGCGGATTGCGCCCGCCATCGCCGAGCCCGCAGAGGCGCCCGCCCCGCTCGGAGTCCCGTTCGCCTTGCCGGAGACGGTCGCGTGGCTGGAGTGGGAGCACCGCTTTGTCGAGGCGGTCCGGCAGACGGTCGCGGACGACGTTTTTCAAGGCGTGCCGGTGGCGCTGACGGTTCATTCTTTCCTCGTCCTGCTCCATCGGCACAGGAAGCTGAAAGGCCCGGGTTGCCGTCCGGCGTCGGCATTGAGCGCCCTGCTGCGCGCCCTGGCCCATCCGCAGGGTTGGGTGGGCGTGAGAAAGCCCCCGGCGGCCAAGGACCTGGCCCGCTGGCAGGACCGGGTGCTGGTGGCCGGGCTCAATCCCCAGGACCGCTCGCGGCGCCTGTGGCAGACGCTGGCCGAGGCATTGGGACCGGAGCGGTGCCTGTTAGTGGCAGCCGGGCGCTCGCTCCTGAAGCAGCCGCCGCACGAGCTGCCCCGCGTGGCCGCGACCGATTTCCCGCCGGACTGGTGGGCCACCCGCGCCTGGGTGCTGGCCCGGCTCAACCGCTGGCTGCGCGGGCTCAAGGCGGTGTGCGCCGAATTCGAGTTCGACCCGGCCGCTCGCTGGCGATTGGCGGCGGAGTTGGTGTCCCAGGTCAACCGGCTGGCGGCGCTGCTTCACATGCAAGAAAGCCTGCGTCCCCGCAGCGCGGTGGTGATGTGGGACCGCGAGCCGCATGGAGCCGCACTTTGCGCCGCGCTCGGAGTCCGTGGCGTGCCCACGTTTACCTGCGTACACGGTGCTTTCGGCCGGCAAAACCGCGACGCGTTTACCCCCTTGGCGGCCCGGTACGTTTTCACCTGGGGCGAGATTCAAACCGAATTGCTGCGCCAGGCCGGTGTGTCCGCCGACCGTCTTCTGGCCGTGGGCGTGTTTGCGCCGCGACCCACCCTCCGCACCTTGTCAATCGAGGAGCGCACCGAGCGGCTCCGTTCGCTGGGCCTGGCCACGGAGAAGCCTTTGCTGGTGGTGGGCCTGACCTGCCTGACTGCCGGGCTGTTTCCCGTCTGGGCCGGCATTTTGCAGGAGTTGGACCGTCGCCTGACCGGGTTTGCCATCCTGGCGCGATTGCATCCCAGCAATCGCAAGAAATCCTTCGCCGGCTTGCTCGAGGAACATTCCCGCCTGCGGTTGGCGGACGAGCGGGACCTTTCCTGCGCGCAAACCCTCGATCTGGCGGACACCGTGCTCGTGGACAGCAGCAGTTTCGGCTTTGACGCGCTGCAATTGCTTCTGCCGGTGGTGGTGCTGGCGCCACCGGACGGCAGCGGGCTGCTGGCGGTGTTGCGCGAGGCCCTGCTGGACCGCGCAGCGTTGCCCGCCCGGGATGTCGCTGCGGCGGCCGGGGTATTGGAACGCTTGTTTGCCGACCCGAATCAGCGCCGGGAGCAGGCCGCCCGCGCGGCGGCGTTTGTGGACCGGTACATTCGTGCCTACGGATCGGAAGCACTGGCACGAGCCTCGGCGGCGCTGTTGAACCCCGCAGCGGTGAGCCGGGGCGCGGATTGAGCCTTTGCTTTTGCATTTCTGCGCTGTGAGTCCCCGCATGATACGAACGCCGTTTCCGGGCCCTATCCTTGGTGTCTTCGTGCCTTGGTGGTGGATACTTCCCGGACGTCGGGTGCTGAATGGCGTGTAGTAGAATGCCGGTTTCGGTTTTGATCTGCGGTCTGGGTTCGATTGGCCGACGGCACCTGCGCCATTTTCGTGCGCTGGGCTGCGCGCCCATCTGGGCTTACCGCACCGGCAAGGCCACGTTGCCGGACGCCGGCCAGCCGCAACCCGACGCAATATTCCACAGTCTGTCGGAGGCGCTGGCCCAAAGGCCCGACGTGGTCGTCGTCGCCAATCCCACCGCGTTGCATGTCGAAACTGCCCTGGCCGCGGTACGTGCCGGCTGTCATGTGCTGGTCGAGAAACCTCTCAGCCACCGTCGGGATGGGATCGCCGAACTGGTCGCCGAGTCCGCCCGGCTCGGGCGCGTGGTGCGCGTGGCCCAGAACCTTCGCTTTCACCCCCAACTGCAACGGCTGCGCCAGATGCTCGCCACCAGCCAGCCCCTTGGGCAGCCCCTGCTGGCGCGCGCGCACATCGGCGGTTACCTGCCGGACTGGCACCCGTGGGAGGATTACCGCGGCTCTTACGCGGCCCGGCGCGACCTGGGCGGCGGGGCAGCCCTGACCAACATCCACGAGCTGGATTATCTGACCTGGTTGCTGGGACCGGCCCGGCGTTTTGCCGGCCTGGCATCCCCACTGCACCCGCTGGGGACGGACGTGGACGAGCTTGCGGCGTTTGTGCTCGAACACACCGGCGGTGCGTTGTCCGTGGCCACGCTCAGCCTGGCACACAAACCCCAGGCGCGCACGCTCGAACTGTCCGGCACCGGCGGCAATGCCTCGCTCGATTTGCTCACCGGGCATCTGCGCCTGGCCCTGGCCGACGGCACGGTGTGGGAAGAACCGCCGCCGCCCGGTTTCACCCTCGACAACACCTACCGCGCTCAAGCGGCCGACTTTCTGGCCGCCCTGGACGGCCAAGCCGGTTGCGGCGCCACCCTGGCCGAGGCGGTGCATGACCTGGAAATCGCACTCTGTATCCAATCCAACTCTCATGACTGACCCTGTCTTCGATGTGGCCGGGCGGGTTATCGTGTTGACCGGGGCCTGCGGGCTGATTGGTCGCACCGTCGCCCGCGCCCTGAACGAACGCGGCGCCAAGCTCATTCTGGCCGACGTGCCGCCCAAAGACCCTGCCGCCTTCGCCGCCGAACTGGGCGAGCGGGCGGCCGGCTACCACTGCGATGTGGCCGACGTGAACCAGGTCCGCCAATTGGTGGCCGCCACACTCGATCGGCACGGTCGCGTGGACGTGCTCATCAACAACCACCACTTCCTGGCCAAGCAGGCGTGGGACGCTCGTGCCGAGGGGTTCCCGGACGATGCCTGGCGGAGCATCCTCGAGGTCAACCTCACCGGCACCTTCTGGATGTGCCGGGAGTTTGGCGCCGTCATGCTCCGGCAGGGCAAAGGCAATATCATCAACCTGGCCTCGACGTACGGGGTGGTCTCCTCGAACCCGGCCTTGTACACCGACAATCGCCTGGCCAGCCCGATTGCCTACTCGGCCAGCAAGGGTGGGGTGATTATGCTGACCAAGTACCTGGCGTGCTACTGGGGCAAGCGGGGGGTGCGGGTCAACGCGCTGACGCCGCACGGAGTGTGGAATCACCACGAGGAAGCGTTCGAGAAGCGCTTCAGCGCCATGAGCCCGTTGGGTCGCATGATGCAACCGGAGGAGATCGTGGGCGCGGTGCTCTTTCTGGCTTCGGACGCCTCGAGCTACGTCAACGGCTCGAACCTGCTGGTCGAAGGCGGCTGGACCGCGTGGTGATTCGCGCTGTCTGTCGAGGCTTTTGGGGATTTCCGTTTTAAATGCTCTACACCCGATTATCCCGGCTTCCGAGTTGGACTCGCCTTGCTTGCTGCATCATCGGCTTCTGCGTACCGGTACCAGAATGGCCGTCATTGACCCGACTTTGTGCCTTGGTGTCTTAGTGGTTGAACCTGCTCTATCGTCATGAAAGGCATCATCCTTGCCGGCGGCGCCGGATCGCGGCTGTATCCGCTCACCTTGGTGGCGTCCAAGCAACTGCAGCCGGTCTATGACAAGCCGATGATCTACTATCCGCTGACGACCCTGATCGAAAACGGGGTGCGGGAGCTGTGTCTGATCTCGACGCCGCACGACCTGCCGCGTTTCCGGCAATTGCTGGCGCCGGCCGCCCGTTGGGGCATTTCAATCGAGTATCGTGAACAGCCACGCCCGGGCGGCATTGCCGAGGCGTTCCTGATCGCTGCCTCATTCATCGGAAACGACCCGGTCACGCTGATCCTCGGCGACAATCTCTTTGCCGGCGGCGATTACTTTGCGCGGGCGTTCGCCGAATTTCGGAGCGGCGCAACCATTTTCGGCTACCAGGTCAAGGACCCCAGCCGTTACGGCGTGGTCGAGTTCGACGCGCAGGGTCGCGCGCTTTCGATCGAGGAGAAGCCGCGCCAACCGCGCAGCGACTACGCCGTGCCGGGACTTTACCTCTACGACAACCAGGTGGTGGAAATCGCGCGCGGGTTGCGGCCCTCGGCACGCGGCGAACTCGAGATCACGGACGTCAACCGCGAGTACTTGCGTCGCGGACAGTTGCGGGTGTACCGACTGCCGCGCGGGCTGGCCTGGCTGGACGCCGGCACCAGCAGCAGCCTGCACGAGGCCTCCGCCTACGTGCAGACCATCGAGAAACGGCAGGGCGTCAAAATCGGATGTCCCGAAGAGGCTGCCTTTCGGCGCGGATTCCTCTCGCTCAATGAGCTGGCGGCCCTGGTGGAAACCATGCCGGCTTGCGAGTACCGCGACTACCTCCAGAATGAGGTCGTGGCCGAAGCCCGGCGACTGCGCACGGAGCGAACCGCATGAAAGTCGAGCCCGGACAACTCGAGGGGCTGCTTCTGATCCAGCCGCGTCTGCACGGCGACGCGCGCGGCTGGTTCTGCGAGAGCTGGAACGAGGCGCGCTACCGGGAGGCGGGCCTTGCGGAGCGGTTTGTCCAGGACAACTTCTCCTTTTCCCGCCGTGGCGTGCTGCGCGGGCTGCACTTCCAAAACCCCAACGCCCAGGGCAAACTGGTCATGGTCCTCGCCGGCGAGGTGTGGGACGTGGCCGTGGACCTGCGCCGCCGCTCGCCCACCTTCGGCCGCTGGCAGGGTGTGCGCCTGAGTGGCGAGACGCGCAACCAGTTTTATCTCCCGCCCGGCTTTGCCCACGGCTTTGTCGTGCTGAGCGAGACCGCGCTCTTTCACTACAAGTGCACCGCCCCCTATTCGCCGGGTGACGAGGTCTGCTTGCGTTGGGACGATCCCGACCTGGCCATCGCCTGGCCGTTGCGCGATCCCATCCTTTCAGCCCGCGACGCCGCCGCGCCCCGGTTGCGGGACCTGCCGGCCGAGCGGCTGTTTCCGTGAGTCAATTCGGCGTTGAGCTGCAAGCCGGTTTCACAGCCATCCTGCCTGCTGAGGATATGGAGAATCTGGGCGTGTAGTGCAGCCGTCACTAGCCGGAGAATCTTTACAAGCTGGCTGTCTGCACCCCGGCCAACACCGGATCCTGAGCTGATTCCCACCCATGCCTTGTAATATCCTCGTCATTGGTTGCCGCGGTCAGGTGGGCTGGGAACTGATGCGCACTCTCCAACCGCTGGGGCGCGTCACTGGCGTGGACTCCCCAGACCTGGACCTGACCCGGCCCGACTCCGTGCGCCTCTGGCTGGACCAAATTCGCCCGGACGTGGTGGTCAACGCCGCCGCCTACACCGCGGTGGACCGCGCCGAGACCGAGCCGGAACAGGCCCGATGCCTCAATGCCGCTGCCCCAGCGTTGTTGGCCGAGGAGACCCGCCGTCGCGGCGCCTGGCTGGTGCATTATTCGACCGACTATGTCTTCGACGGCCATCAAGAAGCGCCCTACCGCGAGGATGCAGCGCCCAATCCGCTCAACGAGTACGGCCGCAGCAAGCTGGCCGGTGACCTGGCCGTGCAACAGGCCGGTGGTCGTCATCTCATCTTCCGCCTCTGCTGGGTGTACGGCGGCCGCGGCCAGAATTTCCTGCGCACCATGCTGCGTCTGTTCACCACGCACGAGGACGTGCGCGTGGTCAATGACCAATGGGGCGCACCGACCTGGTCGCGACACATCGCCGAAACGACCGCGCTGGCCCTGGCCCGCGTGCTCCACGCCGCCCAGCCGGAGGCATACTGCGGACTGTACCACCTGGCCGCCACCGGCGTGACCACCTGGCACGGCTTTGCCCACGCCATCTGGAACAGGGTGCCTGCGTCGGCGCGGCGTTGCCGCGAAGTCGTACCGATTTCCACGACCGAATACCCGACCCCGGCGCGCCGCCCGGCGCGCGCGGTGCTTGACTGCGGCAAGCTCGAGCGCGCTTTCGGCCTGCGCCTCCCGAACTGGGAAACCGGCCTGCGGCAGGTGCTCGAATCCCCCGTTGAAGGCTTCGAACAACTCCGTTTCCTGTCATGAACCTCCTGGTCACCGGCGGCGCCGGCTTCATCGGCTCGAACCTCATTCGCCAGCTCATTGACCGTCCTGAGATTGAGCGACTGGTCAACCTGGACTCCTTGACCTATGCCGGGCGCTTGGAAAACCTGGAGGACGTGTGCGATCACCCCCGTTACGTCTTCGAGCAGGTGGACTTGCGCAACCAAGCCGCGGTGCTCCGCGTCGTGCGCGACCACCACATCACCCATGTCATCCACCTCGCCGCCGAGTCCCACGTGGACCGTTCGATCGCGGGGCCCGGGGCCTTCATCCACACCAACGTGGTGGGCACTTTTCATCTTCTTGAAGCCTGTCGTGCCGCCTGGGCCGGAGCGGCGGGTGAGCATCGGCTGCTGCACGTCTCGACCGACGAGGTCTATGGCAGCCTCGGGCCCACCGGGTATTTCACCGAAGAGACCCCCTACGCTCCCAACTCGCCTTACTCGGCCAGCAAAGCCGGGGCCGATCTGCTGGTGCGGGCCTATCATCACACCTATGGCCTGCCCGCGGTCATCACCCATTGCTCGAACAACTACGGTCCGTACCAGTTCCCCGAGAAGCTCATTCCCGTGGTCATCCAGAGCGTGCTGGCTCGCCGGGCCATTCCTGTGTACGGCGACGGCCTGAACGTGCGCGACTGGCTTTACGTACTGGACCACGTGGAGGCCCTCTGGCAGGCGCTCACCCGTGGCCGGCCGGGTGAGCATTACAACATCGGCGGCGACAACGAATGGCCCAACCTGCGCATCGTGGAGCGGATTTGCGACCTGATTGACGAGTTTCGCCCTGATCTGGGCGGCGACTCGCGCCGCCTGATCACCTTCGTGCCGGACCGACCCGGCCATGACCGCCGCTATGCGGTGGACGCCAGTAAAATCCGGCGCGAACTGGGCTGGCGCCCCGCGCACGATTTCGAGCATGGCCTGCGCGCGACCGTGCGCTGGTACCTCGAACATCAGGACTGGGTGCGCCGGGTTTCCGGTCCTCCGTTGGCTGTCTAGCGCAGTCTGGCAGCATGCGCGATCCTCCGAGCAGATGTTCAACGCGATGGACCCTCAACCCAATTGTGATGTAGCCCCCCCGGCTGTCCGGTTCCACGGCAGGCAGGTCGCTTGTCCCAGACGGTCCAGTAACGGGATCGTAGCCGATTGACCTCCCCCGCCCCGGCCCTTACAGTCAGGCAACATGATTAATACCCTGCACCTTTACGAAGAGTTGAGCCAGGCGCTGGAGCCCAAGGCAGCCCAGAAGCTCGCCTCGGTGCTGGGGAGCTTTTACGAAGACCTCCAGCAGACGGTCACCAAGGCCGAGTTCACCGAGTTGCGCCAGGCTGTCCTCGATCTGGCCCGGGCCCAGCAGCGGACCGAGCAGCGGGTCGAGGAACTGGCGGAAGCGCAAAAGCGCACCGAGCAACGGGTCGAGGAACTGGCTCAGGCCCAGCAGCGGACCGAGCAACGGGTTGAAGAACTGGCTCAGGCCCAGCAGCGGACCGAAGCCCGCTTGGAGCAACTCACCCGGCGCGTGGACGAGCTAGCCGAAGCCCAGCAGCGCACCGAAACCCGCCTCGCCGAACTGGCCTTGCGGGTGGACCAACTCGCCGTGGCCCAAAAACGCACCGAGGAAGCGCTGACCCAACTAACCCTGCGGGTGGACCATCTGGCCGAGCGGCTCGACGACACCAACAAACAACTGGGTGGGTTGTCGGCCACGGTGGGTTACACCCTCGAGAACGAGGCCTACCGGGCTCTGCCGGCCCTGCTGGCGCGGGAGCACGGCCTGGTGCTCAGCGAGCCGCTGCGGCGGGGTTGGCTCCAAGACGCCGAGGGCCGGGCGCTCGAGGTCAACATCCTGGGCCGGGGCACGCGCGGCGGCGAGTCCGTCTGGATCATCGGCGAGAGCAAGGTCCAGTTGTCCGCCCGGGACGTGGACCGCTTTCTCCAGCGGCGCGTGGAGGCCTTGCGGCCGGTGCTCGGCGCGATCTTCCCGGTGGTGGTGGCGCACATGGTCAGCGCCCCGGACATCGAGGCCTACGCGCGGGAACGGGGTGTGGCCGTTTACCTCTCCTACCAATTTCAGCAGGGCGCGGTGTCCAAGGAGTAGGACAAACCCGCCGTGCCTCTGACAGCGTCAGCGGCATTGGCGCGCTGCACCAGCTTGCAATCTGCAGTGCAAACTTCTCCTCAACCGGGTTTGTAGTGCAGGCTTCTGGCCTGCAGGTCCTGTAGCCATGGAAAGCGGCATCACACGTGCAGCCATTGGAGTACAGAATGTCCCTTGATGCGGGCCTCAGGGCCGCCCCCACCTGTCCGCGAGTGGTCATCTCATGGTACATGTCTGTGCCAAGCCAGACGTGGCAGGCGCGCGAAATATCAGAAAGTTGCGCGACGTTTGCGCCATACGCTGCGCCCACAGCGCCGGCGAGCCGGCACACACCACACACCTCACGAGTCGCTCCGGCGACAGTTCCGCGCGGCAGTGTGTGCAGTGCGGCCGCTTGCGGCCGCTTTGCTCCTACGGAGCGCTGACGAGCCAGTTCACGTTTATTCGGGATTTTCTTACCTGAACGCACGGCACACCGGGCATCCAGTATGCTGGCCTACGCCTCGAAACCTTTGCTTTGTATTGCTGGGTAATTCGCCACGGGCAAGGATACGTTTAGCCCTGCTCCCATGCGCTTGATCCGGTATTTGAAACGCACACTCTTGAAATGGATCGCGTTAGCCCCCGAGGCGTTGGTGGCGCATGAATATCGGGAGTTGCTCCGTAGCGGGGTGATAACAGTAGGGCGCCACACCTATGGTCGGCCGCGAATCATGGCTTACCGCGGTAGTGAACGCCGCGTTCGGATCGGATCTTTTTGCTCCATCAGCCCTGGAGTCGAAATTATAACGGGGGGGTACACCCGGCCGACTGGGTTAGTCTTTACCCATTTCGCATCAAGTGGGGAATGAATGGTGCTTACCAGGACGGTATGCCAACCTCCCGAGGCGATGTGGAAATTGGCTCGGATGTCTGGTTGGGGACCGGGGTTTTGATTCTTTCGGGTGTCAAAATCGGTCACGGCACTGTTGTGGCAGCTCGCTCAGTGGTGACACGGGACATCCCACCCTACTCAATTGCGGCTGGCGTACCAGCGCGAGTGGTGCGTCAGCGTTTTTCTGATGACCAAATCCAGCGCTTGCAAAAAATCGCATGGTGGGATTGGCCGGATGCGCGAATCCAAGAGGCGGTACCCTGGCTTTCCAGCAACCGGATTGACGAATTCCTTGCGCGATATGGTGGTCCTTGAGAAAACGCCCCAATCAAACCGAGGTTTGTTTTCTTCCGCTCGTGCTGCTGACGTGCGAGCGCAAAGGATTGCCGCCACTCGAGCCTGACAAGTGACCCTCCCGCGCGGCCTTTTGCCCTGAAACCTCAACCGTCCGATGTCGAACAGGACAGACTCACACGCTGCGGGAAAGGTCCTGATTGCCGGTCCGGCCACTTATGGTACGCTGGAAGCAATCGCTAGGGCCTTTGAACGGCTGGGCTGGCGTGCCGAGTTGCGTTGTTATCGTTTTGTCACTTCCACATCACGCCAGAAGCTTTGGCGACTGATTCAACGATTGCGGCTTCACAATCCTTGGGAACAAGTTCTTTACAACCGTTTCTTGGACCGGGAGGTGTGGCCGTCAGTAGCTGCCGCGGATCCGAACCTGCTGCTGTTCGTGCGACCATTCACCTTGACCGTGCGCAACCGCCGCTTGCTGAGATCGAACTGCACCCCAACGATTACGTGGATGACGGATTCGTTGGCCCGTTACGGACGGTACGCCGGGCCGTGGCCGGAAGCAGTGCGCAACTACGTCTTCGATGGCGCAGACGAGCGCCCGGGATTAAGCACCTGGCTGCCACTGGGTTTTGATGACGAGCAGTTCCGGCCGGGCGAACAGCGACGGTGGGATGTTCTGTTCGTTGGACGTCTATTTGTGCGTAACTACAACCTCCGTCGGTTGTTCTTTGAGCGGTTGTTAGACTGGAAAGATTTGTCACGCTACCGCGTGGCATGGGTTGGGCACGCCAGCCGTCAGTTGTCCGGGCTGGTACACCGGGCAAAGCAACGCAGTGTGACTCTTTTGGGAGAATTGGACATGGCAGCACTGGCCTCGGCGATTGCAGCGTCGCGAATCAGCATTCTGGTTCACCAAGATGACGGGAGCCAGCCGGTTAATCCCCTGTTCTTTGCTATCCCGGGTTGCCGCTCTTGTTTGGTCACCGACCGCCGGGATTATTTGCAACGCTGGCTTGTGCCGCAATGCGAATACGTACCTGCTGACTTGGATGAACTCCATTCCGTGTTGAGTCCTTTGACCACGAACGCACATGCCAGCGCCACGGTGGCCGAGCAGGGATGGCGAGCCGCGCAGCAGCACACTTGGTTGCAACGCGTGAAAACTCTGTTGACAGACTCGGGGATGCCTTCATGTCCTGACCAGTAATTGCCTGTACCTGAAGAGGGTCTGACCACAAGCTGCGTAATTAAACAATTCCAAGAGTGAGTGCACTAAAACCTTATTTGATTACTCCGTGAATGGAAATCCAGGTTTGCTGACGCCTTTTCAGGCAAGAGGGCTGCCTTTGTGTGCACCGGCAATGAACCGTCAGTGTTTGGCTCCGGGCACGTCGGTCACCGCGCGTCGCCCGGGATGGCTTCTGGCACTGGCAGCGGCTTTTGCGGTTTCCACATACCTGGGTGCCATTCATATCTCGGATTTCCCTTTGGCAGAAAACCCGGAGAACGTGGTTGGAGTGTTGCTGGCGGTCGCGTTTGCCCTGACCCGGTTGTGGCGCGTACGGCTGTGGTTCGGGCCGGCAAGGTTTTTTATAGTGTATTTTACAGTGACGGCGATCATTACCGTGGCGCGGTATATGACCGAACGCTCCGGCGGAACTGGGGGAATCAGCGAATTACGCGCTTACGCCCAGTTTGCTCAGGCCTTTCTGCTCTTCCTGATCTATTATGACCTGGCGCGTGATCCTCGGGCGCTGCGTTGGTGGGCGGGCACGTTTGTCGTGACGACCATCTTGCTTTCACTGGTGGCTAATCTGGGCTTGGGCGGCGCAGTCGGAGCTGCGGCGGTGAGCCGGGGAGCGGCTGAGCGGGTAGGAGTGCTGGGAATGAATCTCAACTACCAAGGCTTTCTGTATGCGGCAGCCATCACGGGATTGCTCTGCCGGGCCATCACCCGCTGGCCACGGTTTGGTTGGCGGGACTGGCTGCTGGCCGGTGGTGCGGCCTCGATGCTGCTGGCCTTGTTGCAAACCGGCAGCCGCGGCGGCTTGGCCACGTTGGTTGCCGGTGTGGGCGCGGCACTGTTCTTGATGTTTCGGGGGCGCCGTTGGGCGGCCTATGCCCTGCTTGTTCCCCTGATTTTGTACGGGGTGGGTAGCGCCATCATGAGCTCGGAAGTGATGCGCTACCGCATTTTCGATGAAACTTTAGAAGAAGGTCGTTTGGGTGCGCGGGATGTACTGGCTCGCGAGTCGGGAACCATGCTCTTGGAGCACCCATGGACCGGCTGGGGGACGCGCTACATCGAAGAATTGGGTGCTCGCGTCGGAAAGGAACGGATCGCTGCCCACAACACGTATCTGCAGGTCGCCACGTCGTTTGGGATGCTCGGTTTCATACCCTGGCTGTTGGGCTTGGGAGCCACGGGCTGGCGACTCTGGCGTCAGCGCCGAGATTTTAAGGCAACGGCATTACTGGCGATTTATTGTGCCCTGCTGGTGGCCATGGTCCCGGGCAATTACGCTTACGGTCACTTTGCCTGGATGTTTCTGGCGGTGGCCGGAGCGGTGCCGCTACAAAACACCAACCCACGAGCGTGCACAAGGCCAGTATCCGCACGTCCAAAGGGTGCGCCGGCATCTGCACGCGGGCGCCCTTTAGTTTACGGTGCTGTGCGGCACACATGAGAATCGGGCTGCTGATCGGTGGACTGGGCCAGGGGGGGGCGGAACGGCAGTTGGTGCAATTGGCCCTGGGGCTTCACCAGCGAGGTCACGAGGTGGAGGTGATGACTTACGCCGCTGCCGGGCCTGCTGGAAACGAGTTGCAACTGCGCGGGGTGTCGGTGCGTTCACCCGGTGCGGATTGCAAATGGGCCAAATGGGGGGCGGTCCGTGACTGGCTGCGAATCTTTCGGCCGGAGGTGGTGCATGGCTCCATGAAACGCGCCTCGAGTCTTGCGGTGATGGCTAATCTACCTGACCGACGAAGCCGGGTGGTGGGAACGGATATGTCCACGGCTTCCTACTCGCGTCACAAACCGGAATTGTGGCTCGCGCTGGCGTTGTTCACATTTGCAGACGCAGTGGTGACACAGACCGAAATGAACCGGCGCAACCTGGCGCGGCTGGCGCCCTGGCTGGCGCGTCGGCTGCACGTTATCCGGAACGGTGTGGACACCGAGCGGTTTCGGCCGGCCGAGAGGCCGTTCGAGGAGCAAGGGTCAGTCAGGGAGGCCAGCTCTGCTGCTTCCAAGAAACAAAAGGTGTTTCGTTTTGTGTGTGTGGGAACGGTTTACCGGGTCAAGAATCCCGTGCGCGTGGTTGAAGCGGTGCATCGGTTGCATCAGCGCTGGCCGGGTGCCTTTCGCCTGGATTGGTATGGCCGACCCGGCCAGAACCCGGGCGAACCCTCGGCCGATTACTTGCGTGCCGCTCAGTTGGTCGAACAGTACGGCTTGCAGGACTGCGTCCGCTTTCACGGGCCGCGCGCAGATATCGAAGGGGCGTACCGTGAAGCGGATGCCTTGGTGCATGTTTCTCTGCAAGAGGGCATTCCGAACGCCGTGGTCGAGGGCATGGCATGCGGATTACCCATAGTGGTCAGTCGGGTTTCCGACCTGCCCTTGATCGTGGAGACTGCCCGTAACGGATTTGTTTGCGACGAGACCGACGTCGAGGCTATTGCGGATGCCATGCTCCGGATACTCGAGACGGCGCCGACCGAGCGCGCCGCCATGGGCCGCCGCTCGCGGGAACTGGCAGTGAATTGGTTTGGTCTGGAACGATACATCAGCGAGTTCGAGGCGCTTTATCGTTCTCTTCTTGCTCGTCCATGAGCTGGGTGGAACTGGCGCGTCGCTGGGTGCCGCGTCCCTGGCGGCATCGCTTTCAGCGCTTTGTCAACCTCAGCGAGGTCAAGCTGCGGGAAAGCGTGCGTCGCAACCCGCTGGCCAGCGTGACTGCCAGTGACGATAACCGCGCTGGCAGCCCCGTTCGCTTTGGCATTATCTACAACGCCGCCCAATATCACGCGCACTATGTCCAAGCCTGCTTGGAAATGGGCCTGCCGTTTCGGCTCCTTGACCTGGCCCGGGCAGACTGGGTTGAGCAAGTGGAACATTCCGGTTGTGAGATGTTTCTGGTCTGGCCCGACGGGTTCTTGAGCATTTGGAATCGCATGATCAAAGAGCGCGTGCGGGTGCTCGAAGAAATGCTCGGGTACCCCGTGGTGCCCGGGAGTCGTGAAATCTGGATGTACGAAGACAAGCGCCGGATGGTTTATTGGCTCGAAGCCCACCGGGTCCCTCATCCGCGCACCTGGATTTTTTACCATCCGGACGAGGCGGAAGATTTTGTCGAACGCTGCAAGTTGCCGATGGTTTTTAAACTTAACTTCGGCGCCGCAGCTACTGGGGTCTGGATCGTGCGTCGCCGGGAAGAGTTGCGGAAACGGGTACGGCGTGCTTTTCGCCGCGGCGTGGTCGGGCGGGGCATGGACCTGCGGGATCGCGAGTGGGGAGCGGTGATGCTTCAGGAGTATTTGCCTGAAGTGAAAGAATGGCGCTTGGTGCGCATCGGCGACTCGTATTTCGGCCACCCCAAGGGTCGGGTGGGCGAGTTTCACAGCGGTTCCGGGGTGGCGCACTGGGATGTGCCCGAGCCGCGTCATTTGGATTTTCTCCACGACGTCACCGAGCGGGGCGGCTTTCGGAGCATGGATGTGGACGTGTTCGAGACCGTGGACGGACGCCTGCTGGTGAATGAACTGCAGGCGGTCTTTGGCGCCAGCGTGGCGGTGGACCAATTGCGCGTGAACGGTCAGCCGGGGCGTTTCGTGCGCCGGGGACCGGGACAATGGGAATTCGAGCCCGGAGATTATGCCCGCAACGCCTGCGCCAACGAACGCATTCGCGACGCCCTGGCCCGGGGCTTGCGTCGGCGGCGTGTAGAGGAGTTTGTTGCGACCCGCCCTGGTGGCCCCTGAGACACGGTGGGCGATCGCTCTCGATGTCACACCATGTCGCCGCTGTTCATGGGTCATCTTAAGGAAACGTGCCGCGCTGCCGCCAGCCAATTGGTTGTGGGTCTGGGACTGTGTGCGCTGGGTCGCTGTTTTTTCCCTAAGGACGGTGCGGTCATTTTTTACGGGCACCGCGTGGCTGCCGACGACGAAGGTTACCTTGAGGGACTGCGCCCCGAGTGGCTGGATGAACAACTGGCCTACCTGACCCGACACTATGAGATCATCTCCCTCAGCCGCCTCCTGGAGTGCTACGAACTGAGGCGTCCGGTGCCGCCCCGCTCGGTGGTGCTTACCTTCGACGACGGTTTCCGCGACAACTTGACTCACGGTTGGCCGGTGCTGAAACGGTACGGTGTTACCGCCACAATTTTTGTGGTCACGGGCTGCGCGGAAACGGGTGAGCTGCCCTGGCCGCAGCGACTGGGATTTCTGTTCCAACACACCCAACGCCCGAGCTTGATTATGTCATGGGATCCGTCAGCCCGCGCTTTCATGGAATTGCCCCTCCAAACTTCCACCCAACGTCGGGAGGCGTATCTGAAGTTGAAATCGCACCTGCAGTGTCAACCTCGCGAGCAACGCGAAACATGGCTGAAGCGGCTGGCCCGAGAACTGGACGTGGACCCACCGCGAGACCGAATGTTGTCCTGGGAAGACCTCCGGGAGCTTCAAGCCACCGGCTGGGAGATCGGGGCCCATACGTATTCGCATCCCTGGCTGGCGCAAATCCCCCTGGCCGAAGCATTCCAGGAGATGGAGCGCTCCCGCGAGGACTTGCACCATCACCTGGGTCTCGAGCGCCCTTCATTTTGTTTCCCGGCTGGTAGTTACAATGCCGCGCTGATGGCGCGGGCGCGGGACTTGGGCTTTCGCAGTGCCTTTCAGCCCAACCCGCCCCACCGCGTAAATACCCTTGCCAACGCCCATCCCTTTGCGCTGGGTCGAATGGGTCTGCCCAATGCTCCGGCAGTGAATATGGAGGCCGAGTTGGACGGGCCATTTTATACCTTGCGCCGGGGCTTGTACCGACTCACTGGCAAGGGTGCAAAGATGGCTGCCTGACCAGGAATTTAGATGGTAATACCGCCTTCGTGATGTCTGCTCTTGCTCCCTACACCAGACCCATGATCCTGCGCCAGATTTTGATTGATATCCTCACCGAAGTGATGCGCGAGCACGGGGTAAAGCCGCCCGCCGCGTGGACGGAGGACCTGCCGCTGTTGCAAACCGGGCTTGATTCGCTGGGGTACGCGGTGGTGGTCACGCGTCTGGAACAGATCCTGGGCTACGATCCGTTTCTGCTTCTGGAAGAACCGGTGTACCCGCGCACCTTTGGCGAGTTCCTGGCCATCTATGAGCGGTTCAAAGACCGGGCGAAGCCGGGGAAGGAGGATTGAGAATCGAGGAGTGAGAAGCGAGAAGTCAGGAGGTAGAAGGCTAGGAGAAGACAGGAGTCAGGAGCTAGAAGTCCGTCGGTGGGGGACAAGATGAGGGAAGAGTAACCAGTTCGCTATGTTGTGCTTTGCTGCGTGACAGCGCAGGTCCCAAGCGCCAGAGACATGTCTGAAGGATGTAGTTCGAAGTCTGAAGTATGAGAGCCCGGCTGCTGGCAACTTGTTTCCGTAGTTCTCAAGTCTCTTTGTCTATTTGACCCTCTTAGAGTTTATGAGTTTCGGCTTCAAGTGGCAGGTAAACTTTTTTAATTTCCCATTTTCCTGCCTTCCAAATTCAATTATCGAGTTTCTGAGTTTCGGCTTTCAGCTGCCAGCACCATTTGCAGCTACCGGCCGTCGCGGCTACCGAAACGACTTTCGTGCTCGCTGATTTCCATCCATCCCCGTTCCAGGCTTGGTTGACTCGGTTTGCTCCGGACCAAGTGGTCTGGACTGACGGCCACCGCGCCTGGCTAGCCCATGAGATTTTAGTCTGCAGCCCGGTTGTGGCTTCGGATCGGTTGAATGGGTTGGCGGGAAGGACGGTGGCCCTGGCGGTGCGATCGCAGTTGGTGCTGGCCCGGCTCCTGGTGGCGCTGGATGGGGTGGCAGCCGCACTGTTGCTCGTGCCCGCGGAATGGCCGGAATCGGTTTGGACCGAACGCTTTGGCGTAGCGGGGGTTGAGGTCGTTGTGGCGGACCGGCCGCCCCCGGTCGGGTTGAAGGTCGGACATTGTTATGCCGATGAACTATTGGAAGAATACGTCGAGCGTATCGCCACGACGAATCACGGCATCGCGGGGGCCGGCACCCGGTCCACGCGGATAATCCTACCCACGTCCGGCACAACCGGCACGCCCAAGCTGGTGAGTCACACCTGGGCCACGCTTACCCGCGCCATCAAGTCGGGTGGAGAGTCGCGCTGTCAGCATTGGGGGTTACTTTACGAGTTGGGCCGGTTTGCCGGCCTGCAGGTCTTCCTCCAGGCGCTGGCGGCGCGGGCCACGCTGATTTTTACAGACCACTTGCCCGATCTGGAGGCACGTCTCGAGCTGCTGGCCGCGCTGGGGTGCGATGCCCTCTCGGCCACGCCCACCATGTGGCGCAAAATCCTCATGAATCCGGGAGGGCGCCGACTGCCGTTGCGGCAGGTCACACTCGGAGGCGAAATTGCGGACGACCTGGTGTTGCGGGCGCTGGCCGGCGCCTTCCCTAATGCGCGGATCACGCACATCTACGCCTCGACCGAGGCCGGGGTGGGGTTCTCGGTCCGTGACGGTCGGGCGGGTTTCCCCGCCGCATACCTGGAAGAACCGCCGGGCGGGGTTGAGTTGAGGGTAGATGCCACGGGGCGCCTGTGGTTGCGACCGCCAGTGCGTGGGCAAATCTACCTTGGTACCGGTGGGCTTGAGACGGCCGAGGGTTGGATTGACAGCGGTGACCTGGTGGAGCGGCAAGGTGACCGGTTTTACTTTCTGGGCCGGGCCAGCGGCGCGATCAACGTGGGCGGGGACAAGGTGTTTCCCGAAGAGGTCGAGCGGGTGATTCTGGAACTGCCGGAGATCGCGCTGGCGCGGGTCAGCGCCCGGCGCAACCCGATTGTGGGCGCGGTGGTGGAGGCGGCGGTCGTGCCGCGCGCGAAGCCGGGGGAGGTAACTGGCACCGTGGACTTGGCGCGGCGGGTACGGGAGCATTGTGCGGCACGGCTGCCGCGGCACAAGGTGCCGGCGCTGGTGCAGGTGCTTACCGACTTGAAAGCCGAGGGCACGGGAAAGCTGACCCGGCGGTGAATGGCGATTTGGGGGGAGATACGAAGGCGGGAAAGAGCCGCAGCCGGATGAAGCCCAAACCCAGAAATGCAGAAAACAGATTTGAATGGCAGGAGACGGGAAGCAGAAGGGAGAAATGCGAATTGGGTATTTAGTTTTTTCTCAGCCGAAACTCAGATACTCAAAAATAGTGAATTTGGAGGGCAGGAAAACAAGAATCAGACGCGAGGAGTAAGAATTGAGTACTGAGGTTGTTACAAAGCCGAAACTCAGGAACTCAAAAACTTTATTTGGAAGACAGGAAAGCAGGAAACACGCGGAAAGTATGGCCCGTAAATAGTCCAAGTGAAGCCTGATCCGCCCCACAATCTTCTGGTGGGGGAGAGTCCGTCGAGCCCGACGCACAAATGACTTTACGTTGAGCTACCACAGCGCGGATTAGCAGCGAGGAGCCTAGCCGAAACTCATAAACTCAGAAACCGCACAACTAGATTGGATGGCCACTAAAACCGGAAATACATCATCGTGGGAACATCAAGTGGTCCAAGTCTCGAGACGCACAAAACTTGGCTGGACCAAAGCGCGTATCGCCGACGCATTTCCTGGTCAGCCAGTGCGAGGTCTTGGGGTAAACGAATCCTGCGAAACAGTCGCACAGCCGCTTTGCTCACTTCACGCATGATGGTGATTCGAATTGCCTTTCATGCCATCCCGCTTTCCAAACTAGTTTGCCCGACCGGAAGGGCGTAATCCCGCACGACCGGGTCACCTGCTGACGCAACGTGGACAAGCATACGTTTCTCGTCACCGGCGCCACGCGCGGGCTGGGCTTGGCCGTTGCCCGACGGCTGGCCCAGGATGGTTATCGTGTGGTGGGTACCGGCAGGACGCTGTCTCCCACGCTGGAAGCGCTGATCCGCGAGGCGCCATCCACGGGCGGGGAGGTCCATTTCCGGGCCCTTGATTTATCCCAGCGCGACAGTCTGCACGATTTCGTGCTGGAGTTGACCCGCACCTTTGGCGGGCTGTACGGGCTGGTGAACAACGCCGCAGTGGCGCATGCCGGGGTGCTGGCCACGCAGCACGAGCGCGAAATCCTCGAAATGCTCACCGTGAACGTGGCGCACACAATCCTGCTCACCAAGTACGCCGTGCGGCCCATGTTGCTGGCGCGTGCGGGCCGCGTGGTCAACGTCGCCTCGATTATCGGATTTACCGGGTTCAACGGCCTGGCGGTTTATGGGGCGTGCAAGGCGGCGCTGCTCGGGTTCACGCGCAGCCTGGCGCGCGAACTGGGGCGGGCAGGTATCACCGTTAACGCGGTAGCGCCGGGGTACATGAGCACGGACATGTCCGCCGGTCTGACCGGCGAGCAACAGGCGGCCATCCAACGGCGCACTCCGCTGGGGCGGCTGGTGAGCGTGGAGGAAGTGGCCGGGGCGGTGGCATTTCTGTGCGGCCCGGACGCTGCGGGCATCACCGGCACGGTCTTGACTGTGGACGGTGGTAGCACGGCCTAGGGTGGTGAAAATCACAATATCGGCTAGAGAAAAAAAGCTGCAAGCCCAAACTCACGAACTCAGAAAGTTGGTAGCTTTGTAAACGAAGATCTCAAATCCTTGCCAACTAGCAACGTGTTTCCTGAGGCGGAGGCATTAAATGCACAGTTATCTGACCGGTACAATTGCCTCGGGTCCGGGTTCAGTTATTCAATCGAAAGCGCACGAGATCAGTGAGAATTCCGGATCGAGAGTAGACAGCCTACCAGCGGGAATACCTGAACTTGGACTGTGCCTGTGTTACGTTCCATAATTGAAATAACCCGTTTGCAAATAGCGCGATTTGCTCTAGGTCTTGGAAGCACCTCAAGTCGATTTGCGCCCATTGTACCGGACTCTTTAAACCCAATGTGCGCTTGGGTATTACCTTGTGATTCAAGTTTGGATCGCACTTGCACAATCTGATGACGCCCCCGCGGTCGCGGCGTTTAATGAGCGACTACGCGCGGCAGGTGCCGGCGGCTTTCGGCTGAGCCTCAACCGGCCGTTTGCAGACTACGTCCTGGGCCCGGACTGTCCGGTTCGTGTCGAGCGCCATTTTGTGTGGGTGGACGGCACGCTGCGTGGCGGGGTGGTGCTCAAGCGCATGCCGTTTTGGGTGGCCGGTCAGGGACCGGTCGAGGTGGCCTTCATCAGCTACCCGGTGTCGGAAGGGGTGGTTAACCCGGAGTTCGGTTTCCTAGGGTTGATGATTCTCAAGCACGTGGTGCGAACCCATCCGCGTGTCTATGGATTGGGCGCGGGCGGGCTGGATCAGCCGGTGGCTCGTTTGATGGTGGCCGCCGGCTGGCAGGCTCGACCGGTGCCGTTCCGTTTTGCGGTGTTCCGAGCCCGACCTTTTTTGCGGCAGATCGAGTATTTGCGCCGGCGCGGAGGGGCGTGGCGCTGGTTGGCGGACACGGCAGCGGCCACCGGGCTGGGGAGCTTGGGGTTGGGGTTGTTTCGGCTGGCGCAGGCGCTGGTGGGTCGCCGGCCCCGGACCGAAGGCGGTCGCGTGGAGCCGGTGGCCACTTGGGGCGAGTGGGCGGATGCGCTCTGGGTTAAAGCGCGGGAGTGGTGTGCCCTGATAGGTGACCGCTCGGCGGCGGCCCTGGACGGGCTTTACCCGGACGGACATCCGCACCTGCGGCGGTTGCGGGTATTGGCGGCGGACGGCTCGACCTTGGGGTGGGCGGTGATTGTGGTGGCGCGCCAGCGCGAGAGCCGTTTCTTCGGCAACCTTTGTCTGGGAACCTTGGTGGACTGCCTGGCAGCGCCGGGGCGGGAAGGACTGGTGGTCAGCCATGCGCTGCTGGAAATGCAACGGCTGGGAGCAGACCTGGCGGTGACGAATCACTCGGCATTGGACGTGTTGCGGGCGTGCGACCGGGCGGGAATGCTGCGGGGGCCATCAAACTATTTTCTGTTTCTCGCGCCGGCGCTGCGCGTGCTATCGGCAAACGCGGAGGCGGCTGGGCGGTCGTTGTATTTCACCCGCGGAGATGGGGATGGGCCGATTCATTTGTGGTAAGGCGGTTCATGCGCCGGCAGAGGTTCATCTGTCTCATGTACCACGACCTGGCGGGAAACCCGCAAGGGACGTACACGCTGTCGTGGCACAGCTTTGGCCATCAGTTGGACCGCCTGCAAGAGGCAGGGTGGGTAGTGGAAGGTTTCGGCGGCATGGAGCGGCGCTTGCAGCACGGGGACTGGCCTGGTCGGTATGCCGTATTGAGCTTTGATGACGGTTACCGTAGCTTTTTACAGGTGGCTGAAATGCTCCGAGACCGCGGTCTCAGCGGGACTTTTTTTCTGACCCGAGATTACTGCCGCCAACGGCCGGAATACTTGCCGGAGGCGGAGGTGAAGTTTTTGGCTGAACTGGCGGAATTAGGTACTCACGGCGCCACCCACGAGCCGCTAAGTCGCCAAAGCACCGAACGAGTCAGCCATGAACTCGGGGATAGCAAACGCTGGCTGGAAGACCTCACCGGCCGGGAGGTCCGGTACATGTCGGCGCCGGGTGGTGCTTGGAATCGCGCCTGTCAGATGTTGGCCTTGGAGGCGGGCTACGCCTTGGTGGGCAATTCCGTGGAATGGTGGAATCGTCCTCTGACCGTTTCGCGTACGCGACAGGTCAATCGCGTGGCCCTGCGGACGCACTTTGGTCCCGAGCAATTCGAGCGCATTCTGGCGGGAGACCTGCTCTTCTTCGTAGGGCGGCGGTTGCGATCGCTGGTGCTGGCCGTGCCCCGGGTGGTGCGCGGTGTATGGGAAGTGCGGCGTCGGGCACGGTAAATGGCGACGCTGGCGATCTTTTGCCGCTTTCAAGCTTTGGGATTCGATGCCTTGTTTTTGAGTTTCTAAGCCTAGGTTTGAGAAAGAACTCGCATTCAAAGTTGGTGCTACGTGTTTCCTGTCGTCAGAGTCCCTGCCTTCCGGCTTTCCCAACGTGGAAGCGTCGGTTTTTCTGAGTTTCTGAGTATCGGCTTCATGGAGAGAACGATGTTCGACTCTCAGTTCTTGCTTCTTGGGGTATCGGCTGTTCTGCGTACTCCAATTCAAAGGCAGGGCTCGACGGAGTCTCGCCCCACCTGAGGGGGTGACAGGGCGATGCCGCGAGGCCGTGCGGGTGTTCCGGCTCTCGCGGCACGCAGGCGCCGGCGTTGTAAATTTGAGATTGCAGATTTGTGATTTCAGAGGTTTGTTTCCTGGCTTCCTGGCTTCCAAATAGGATTTTGGACATTACTGAGTTTGGGCTCGACGGAGTCTCGCCCCACCAAAGTCCGGCTTTCCGTGCTTCCTAACGAGCCTTCTGAATTTCCGACTTGCGGCTCTGTAGCCCGATGACCGTCTGGTACGTGTTTTCGCGCTTTCCGGCGCCCAGCGAGACCTTCGCCGGTACGGACCTGCGCGCATTGCGGCGGTTGGGCGTGGCGGCGCGCGCCGTCAATCTGCGTCCGGCCCACCCGCGCGCGGCCGAGCTCTTGCGCGAATGGGACCTGGCCGGTCTCGAGGTGGATAGCGTGACCCCCGGCAAATTGCTGGCCGGCCTGGGCGCGATGCTCTGCGCGCCGGCCAAGTTGACCTGGCTCTTGCGCGCGATTCTGGCCGACAACTGGCGTCGGCCGGAGCAAGTGTTCAAGAGCTTGCTGGCGCTGCCCCGGGTTTTCCAAATCCACCGCTGGCTGGCCGCCGACCCGCCAGAGGTGCTGCACCTGTTTTGGGGGCATTACGCCGCCTTGCTGGGTCTGCTGGTCCGGCGGACGCATCCCGAGGTGGTGGTGACCCAGTTTCTGGGCGCCTACGATTTGCGCACGGAGTACCGCACCAGCGTGCGCCTCGCCCGCGTTGCGCACGCCGTCCTCACCCACGCCCGGGCGAATGTGGCGGTGCTGGCCCGGTCCGGGGTGGACGCAACGCGCGTGCGGGTCGTGTATCGCGGCATGGACCTGGAGCGTTTTCGGTACGACGGTCAGCCCAAGATCCCGGGGCGGGTGGCCACGGCCGGACGCCTGGTGGCGGACAAGGGCATGGCGGAAGTGCTCGAGGCGTTTGCGCAGGTGCAGCGCGAGATGCCTTCGGCCAGCCTGTGCCTGATCGGGGATGGCCCGGAGCGGGCGGCGCTGGAGCGGCGGGCGCGCGCGTTGGGGCTGCGCGGGGTGGAGTTTACCGGTTATTTGCCACACCGGGAGGTCTTCGAGCGGCTGTGCGCGGCGGAGGTGTTTTTGTTTTTAAGTTGGAGCGAGCATCTGCCAAACGTGGTCAAGGAGGCCATGGCCGCGCGCTGTGCCTGCGTGGTGTCGCGCACCACCGGGATCGAGGAACTGGTGGCGCCGGGGCAGTGGGGCTTGGTGGTGGTGGCACGGGATACCGGGGCGGCCGCGGCCGGAGTGCTGCAATTGTTGCGCGCGCCGGACTTGCGGGAGCAGTTCGCCGACCGCGCGCTGGCGCACCTGCGCGAGCATTTCGACGCACAGGCCAGCATGTGCCGGTATCGGGAGATTTGGGAGGCGTGTCGGGCGAGTTCCGGCGGGAGGAGACATGCCCTTGTTCCAGCGGTGGGTGCGCGGTAGGTCGCGAGATGGCCGACGGTAGGTGGTGCAAACTCCGCTTGGCGCGGACGCACGGGATGGAGGCGCGCTGCAGCGTCCTGTTCATCGCATAGCCGACGAGTTGTATGGCGGGTTTTTTGGGTTGGTTCCGACCCGGTGAGACGGGCGCCAACGTGCCGGCGGCGCTGGCGTGTCTGCGGCATCACGCGTCATTTCAGACGCGCGTGCTGGCCGGAGACGCGCGGGCCGGGGCGGGCGTGGTTTACCGGGAGAGTGATCCGCCGGAAGTTTTCGAGGACCCGGCGCGACAATTGGTCGTGGCCATTTTGGGCGCCGTGCTCGAGCAGCGGCCCGCGGGCTGGCACCGCTTCACGGCCGCGGAGCTGGCAACGCTTTACCTCGAACGCGGCGCGCGCGCGGTGAGCGGACTGGACGGGTTTTACCAGCTTTTGATCTGGGATGGCCGCGCGGGCCGGTTGCACCTGTGGAATGACCGGGTGGGTTCGATGCCGGCCCAGCACGCCGCCCTGGACGGGGCCGCGGCCTTTGCGCCGGAGGCCAAGGTGCTCTTTCGCCTGCTGCCGCTCAAGCCCCGGATGGACTTCACCGGCATGGTGAGCTTCCTCAATTTGGGCTATCCGGTGGGAACCCGCACCTTGTTCGAGGAGGTGCGGTTGTTGGCGCCGGCGCATCGCCTGACGCTGGACCTGCGTACCGGCGGGCGCGAGCTGGAGCGGACCTGGGTGCAACGCTTCGAGCCGGACAAACGACTTGGCCTGCGAGCGGCTGCGGACTTGCTCTACGAATCCATTCTCGAGGCGCACCAGGCGCCGCTGGGTCGCGAGGGTGAGCGCGCGCATTTAGCGCTGACGGGAGGCTACGATTCGCGCCTGGTGTTGGCCGTGCTGCACCGGCTGGGTCGGTTGCCCGCCGAGGCGTTGACCTGGGGCGCGACCGATGCGGTGCCGGGCTCGGACGTGACCGTGGCCCGGGGATTGGCGGCCCTGGCGGGCGTGCCCCATCGCTTCCTGCGCTACTCGGCCGAGCGCGTGCCCGCCAACGCCCGGGAGTGGGTGATGGTTTCCGAACTGGCCAGCGACAACGCCGGTTTTTTTGCTGCCGGAGCGCGGTTTCTGGAAGAAGCGGGGGTGCCGGTGGGAGCCGTTTATTTGGGGGAACATGTGATCGGTCCGGGAGGCGCACCGCGCACGGTGGATGAAGCGATTCAAACCGTGGTGCGGGTGCCGGCGCGGGGGTTGCTGGGCTCGCTGGGAGGCATCCTCAGACCGGAGGGGCGCAACCAAGTTAGTCGGTTGCTCTGGCAGGAACTCGACGCCGTGGCCGCCCAGTGTACCAGCCAGCGCCCCAAAGACGTGCAGGACCATCTTTTTCTCCACTGCGATGCCTTCCGGTGGTTGTTTGCCCCGGCGTTTTACAAGGAGCCCCTGCGCACGGTGCGACGGCCCCTGTTTTTGGGGCCGGTCATGGACGTGGTCGCGCGCCTGCCCGAGGCCCATCGCGTGGACAAGCGGGTCTTGGTGGCGTTGTTGCAACGGCACCTGCCGCAGTTTGCCAATCCCGCGCCCGCAGAGGCGGACAGTCTCGTGGATTGGGAATACGACAGCCGCACCTTTGGAGGTTTGCGGGCTTTCCTCGAAGAGCACACTCGGCCCGAGGTGCTGACCTGCCTACCCTGGGATGGCACATTAGAGCCGGATTCGGTGCGAGCGCTGATTGATGCCTTTTTTGCCGAACCGCCGCGTCCGCTCAACCGCCAAGCCGGCTCGGCGCGTTTCTGGGTGGACTGGCGGCGCGAACTGATGGGAGTGCCGGCGCTGGGCGCGGCCTTGCGGTGGGTCCAACCCGCGTTACGGAATTGGAAAAGTCCCCGTGCCCGGGGCGCGGGGCGTCCGTTCAAATTGATTTGGCGGTTGGCCCTGCTTCGACTTCTGCACGAGTGCGTTGAATCCGGTGCTTTCGAGTCCGCTGAAGTTGCTCCAGACGAAGTGAGGACCGGCTCAAGTCCTGCGGCACATTGGGTGACAACCGCACGGCAATAGCGCTGCGATTGAACATCCTGTATCTCCACCAGTATTTCGTGGTGCCGACCGGCTCTTCGGGCGCGCGCTCGTACGAGTTTTCCCGATTGTTGCACCGCCGGGGGCATCGGGTGCAGGTGATCACCGGCCTGACCGACGGCTCCGGTCTGGCCCTGCCTGCGGGACAACACCGGGCAGGGTTGGAGGTGGACGGCATCGAGGTGCGGGTGCTGGGCGTGCCCTACAAGCAGCGCATGACTCCGGGCCGGCGTTTGCGGGCGTTTGCCCGGTTTGTTCTGGCCGCCTGCCGCGAAAGCACGCGCGTGCGCGAGGTGGACGTGGTGTTCGCTACTTCGACCCCGCTGACCATCGCCATCCCCGGGTTGTGGGCGGCCTGGCGGCGCCGGTGTCCGTTTGTCTTCGAGGTGCGCGACCTGTGGCCCGCCGCGCCCATTGAGCTGGGCGTGCTCAAAAACCCGTTGCTGATCGGCCTGGCCCGCGGACTCGAGCGCCTGGCCTATCGTCGGGCCGCGCACATCGTGGCGCTTTCCCCGGGCATGAAAGAGGGCATCTTGGCGACCGGCGTGCCGCCCGAGAAAGTGACGGTGATCCCCAACGCGAGCGACGTGGCGTTGTTCCGCGTGCCGCCGGAAGTAGGGCAGGCCTACCGGGCCGAGCAGGGCGAGCTGGGCACGCGACCTTGGCTGGTGTACACCGGGACCTTCGGCCGCGTAAACGGCGTGGACTGGGCGGTGCGCCTGGCCGCGCATGTAGCCCGGATGGACCCGCGCGTGGCCTTCGTCTTCTACGGCGACGGCAGCGAGAAAGAAGGCGCCGCGGCTCTGGCCCGGGAACTGGGGGTGTGGGAACGCACGGTGTATTTCCGCGACCCGGTGCCGCGCGTCGAGCTGCCCCGGGTTTTGTCCGCCGCCACGGTGCTGAGTTCCTTGGCGCAGGACCTGCCGGTGATGCGGACCAACTCGGCGAACAAGTTCTTTGACGCCTTCGCCGCCGGCAAGCCGGTGGTGATCAACTACGGCGGCTGGCAGGCGGAACTGCTCGAACGAGAAGGCGCCGGGCTGGCCCTGGCGCACCACGACCTCGAAGGCTCGGCCCGGCGGTTGGTGACGGCCTTGAACGACGCGGACTGGCTGCGGCGGGCCGGGCAGGCCTCGGCCCGGCTGGGCGACACCGAGTTCAACCGGGTCCGGCTGGCAGAGGTGCTCGAGGGCGTGTTGTTGCGGGCGGTGAAAAGTGGGACGCAGGTCTGATGGCAGCGGACACACGGCTTGCGGGAAGGCCGGAAGACCCGGCGATGCAAGGTGACGGGGTGCAAATTGAAATTTTTACGATGAGGGCCAGCCGAGCTGGATGGATATGACCAGGGCGATTTAATTTGGAAGGCAGGAAGGCAGGAAATGGTTTCGACAGGCAGAATCTGCCGCCTTTTTGTGTTTTTGAGTTTGGGCTAAAGTGCAAGCGACGCTTGACGCTGACATGCCGCCTCGCCCGCGCGGCTACCCCGGCAAGCGGTTGCTGGACGTGCTGGTCGCGGGGGCGGCGCTGCTGGCTTTATTGCCGCTCTTGGGGCTGATCGCGTTGCTGGTCTGGCTCTCGCTGGGTCGGCCGATTTTTTTTCGTCAGGAACGCCCGGGCTTTGCGGCGCGACCGTTTCGCATCCTCAAGTTCCGCACCATGCGTGAGGCGCGGGACGCGCAGGGGCAATTGTTGCCGGACGGCCAGCGGCTGACGCGAGTGGGAGCATTTCTGCGGCGGACCAGCCTGGATGAACTGCCGGAACTGTGGAACGTGCTGCGCGGGGAAATGAGCCTGGTGGGGCCGCGTCCGCTGCTGTTCCGGTATCTGCCGTACTTCCGACCGCGCGAGCGCTTGCGCTTCGAAGTGCGGCCGGGGATCACGGGGTTGGCGCAGGTGTCAGGTCGCAACTGCCTGGGCTGGGACCAGCGTCTGGAGTTGGACGCGCGCTACGTGGAAAACCTGTCCCTGTCCCAAGACCTGCGGATTCTGGGTAGGACCGTGCTCGCCGTGCTGCGTCGGGAAGGCGCCTCCCCCGACGTGGACCAGGTGGAAAGCTGGCTGGACGAGGAGCGGGCGGCGGAAAGGCAGGTGGGCTCCGGACCATTGGCGACACCGGACCTGAAGGTGTGACATGCGCTGTTGTTTGTTGGACCCGAAGGACCCGCGCTGGCTGCAAATGCTGGCGGGCACGCCACACGAATTTTACCACCTGCCGGGCTACGCGGAGTTGGAGGCGGCTCGCCTGGAGGGGGTGGCCCGCGCCGTGTGGGTGGAAGACGCCGGGCGGCAGTGGTTATTACCGCTGGTCATCCGCCCCTTGCAAGGTTTGCCTTGGGCCAAGAAGGAAGACGCCGCATGGCACGATGCCGTCTCGCCGTACGGCTATCCGCATCCGTTGGTTCGGGCCGAGGTGGCGGCGGAGGTGGAACCATTTGTACGCGCAGCACTCGCCGCAGCGCAGACGGCCTTGCGGGCGGAAAATGTTTTGGCGGTTTTTGTCCGTTGCAGCCCATTGGAGTCGCTGGCGTCGGCTTACGCGGAGCGCGGAACGGTGGTCGAGCACGGACCTTGTTACTGGCTGGATTTGTCGGAGTCGCCGGAGGCCTTGCAGCAACAGTTGCGCAGCCGGTACCGGAGCTATTTGAACGCCCTGCGCCGCGAGGGAGTGGAGGCCGCTTGGGTACCCTTCAGCAAGGGAGTGGGGACCTTTCTCGACCTTTACTACCGGACCATGGATCGGGTTGGCGCCGCGTGCTGGTATTACTTCAGCCGGGATTACTTCGAGCACCTGGCGTCGCTCTTGGGCGATAATCTGTGGTTGTGCGAGGTGAGGAAACAAGAACAGGTACTGGCGTCCGGGTTGTTTGCGGCCAGCGGCCGGACCGTGCAGTACCTGTTTTCCGGGGTGGACGAGCGTTTGGGGCAGCCTCACGCCACGAAATTGATGATGGTCGAGGTGCGCGACCGGGCAAGGGCGGCGGGTTATCGCTTTTTCCACCTGGGCGGCGGGGTGGGCGGGGCCGAAGATGCCCTGGCCCAGTTCAAGCGGGGGTTTACGCGTCATGCCAGCCCGTTTCGGTCCTGGCGCTGGGTGGTGGATGCGGAGCGCTACCAGGCGCTAGTCCGGGCCTGGGAACAGGCCGCCGGTGTGTCGGCCGAAGGCCCCACGGGTTATTTCCCGGCGTATCGCAAACCGCTGCCCGACGCAGGCCGCCCGAATATCCCGACCGTTTCCACAGGCTCATCGGCTGCTCCCGCCGCTTGAAGAAGCGCCGGACCCAATCTTGAATCCCGCTCGACCGTGACCTCTTGGTCTGACCGCATTCACCTTTCCAAGCCTCACATGGGCGAAGCCGAGCTGCGCTACGTCCAGGAGGCGTTCGCGCAGAACTGGCTTTCGACGGTGGGGCCGAATCTGGACGCGCTCGAGGCGGCCTTTCAGGAACGGGTCGGGCTGCCCGCCGTGGCGCTGGCCAGCGGTACCGCCGGCCTGCATCTGGGCTATCGCCTGTTGGGCGTCGGCCCCGGCGACGAGGTGTTCACGCCCACGTTGACCTTCGCCGCCAGTTGCAATCCCGTGGCGTACCTGGGCGCGCGTCCGGTGTTTTTGGATTCGGAGCGACGCACCTGGAACCTGGACCCCGAGCTGCTGGCCGACGCGCTGCGTCGGCGCGCGGCCCGCGGCCGGTTGCCCCGCGCGGTCTCGGTGGTGCACCTCTTCGGCCAGGCGGCAGACCTGGACCCGATCGTGGAAATCTGCGCCCGCTACGAAGTGCCCCTGCTCGAGGACGCGGCAGAGAGTCTGGGCGCACGATATCGCGGGCGGCATCCGGGCACGTTCGGCGCGGTGGGGGTGTATTCCTTCAACGGCAACAAGATCATCACCGGCACCAGCGGCGGGATGTTGGTGTCGCCCCGGGCCGAGTGGGTGGCCCGGGCACGGCACTGGAGCACCCAGGCCCGGGACCCGGACCCGGCGGGCGTGAAGAACTACGTGCATTCCGAGCTGGGCTACAACTACCGGCTGAGCAACGTGCTGGCCGGGATTGTGCGCGGGCAACTCGAAGTGCTGGATCTACGGGTGCGACAGCGGCGGGCGGTGTTCGAGCGGTATCGGGAGGCGCTGGCTGATTTGCCCGGCCTGGAGCCGCAGCCGGAGTGGCGCGGCGCGGGACGGTTGGACGGGCCCGAGGTCTGCAGCACAAAGAATGTTCGCGGGGCCGGCGGGGCCGGGAACGAGGGGGCCGATCCGAAATCCGCGGACCCAGCGCCGGCGTTCCTGCACACCCGCTGGCTGAGCTGTTTCCTGGTGGACGAGCGCCAGTTCGGGCTTTCGGCCGGGGACCTGATCCGCGCGCTCGAGGCGGCGAACATCGAGGCGCGGCCGGTCTGGCGGCCGATGCATACGCAGCCGTTGTATCGGGGCTGTGAATGCGTGGGCGGCGCAGTGGCGGAAGACTTGAACCGCCGCGGCATCTGCCTGCCCAGCTCGAGCTGCCTGAGCGAGGCGGAGCAGGCGTTTGTGATCGAGCAGGTGCGCGCGGCGCATTTCCGGGCGGCGGCGCACCGGCGCGACCGGGTGAGTTTTTCCGCGCCGCCGGAGGAGGGTTCGATCCCCGGGCAAAAGCGGGATTGACAGGTGGACGGGCGCGCCGTCCGTTATCGCTTGACCTGAACGACATCGCATGGAAGCCGCCGCCACCAAGGCCGGTCGTCGCATGATGACCTTTGCGGGCTGGGAGCGCACCCTGTTGCTGTTGACGAGCTACAGCGCGGTGTTCCTGGCCAGCCATTTTGTGGCGTTCGGGCTGCGGTTTGACTTTGCGGTGCCGGACACGTTGCGCGAGGCACTGTGGCTGGGCTGGTTGGTGGCGGTACCGGTCAAGCTGCTGTGCATGGGGCTGTTCCGGCAGTACCGCGTGCTGCTGGGGTATTTCAGTCTGCCGGACCTCTGGCGGGTGGTGGGGGCCATGTCCATGGCTTCGTTTGTCCTGTACGCGCTGTACATGGTGGCCGGGGGCAACCCGGATTACCGTGCGCTGGTCCTCCCCCGCGGGGTGATCCTGATTGATTTCCTGCTCTCGAATCTCGGGGTCGTGGCGGTGCGGCTGGCGCTGCGCGTGTTGCGGGAGCACCTGCGGGCGGCCGAGGGCGGGACCCCCTCGCACGCGCGGCGGGTGGGCATCATCGGGGCGGGCGACGTGGGCGGGGAGCTGGCCAAGGAACTGTTGTCCCGGCGCGGGCTGGGGTTGCAGCCGGTGGCGTTCTTCGACGACGACCCCAAGAAATGGCGTTCGCAGTTGCACGGCGTGCCGGTGGTGGGGCGACCGGAACTGCTGCGGGACCCGGGGTTCAAGGTTCACCTGGACGAGGTGATCATCGCCATGCCCGGCGCGCCGGCCCGGCGCATCGGGGAAGTGGTGCGGCTCTTGCAGGAAGTGCGACTGAAGTTTCAGACCGTGCCCTCGATGGAGCAACTGGCCACGGGCAAGGTGCGGGTCAGCCAGTTGCGGCCGGTGGAAATCCAGGACCTGCTGCCGCGCGAGCCCGTCGCGCTGGACGACGCTCACATCGCGGCGCAACTGCGCGGGCGCGTGGTGATGGTGACCGGCGCCGGGGGCAGCATCGGCAGCGAGCTGTGTCGCCAGATTCTGGCGCGCAATCCGCGCACGCTGCTGATGGTGGACCAGTCCGAGGTGCAGTTGTTCCCGATCGAGCAGGAACTGAACCGCCTCGGCTACCAGGGGCAGGCCCTGCCGTTGATCGGGGACGTACTCGACGAGGCGCGGATGCGGTATCTGCTGACGCGCTTCAAGCCCGAGCTGCTCTTCCACGCCGCGGCGCACAAGCACGTGCCGATGATGGAGAGCCAGCCGGGCGAGGCGCTCAAGAACAACACCCTAGCCACGGCGCGGCTGGCGCACCTGGCGCTCGAGCACCGGGTCGAGCGCTTTTTGCTCATCTCAACCGACAAGGCCATCAACCCGACCAGCGTGATGGGCGCCTCGAAGCGCCTGGCCGAGATGTACCTCCAGGCCCTGGCCGCCGCGCAGCGCGACGGCGCCACGCGGTTCATCGCCGTACGCTTCGGCAACGTGCTCGGTTCCTCGGGCAGCGTGATTCCCACCTTCACCCGCCAGATCGCCGAGGGCGGGCCGGTCACGGTCACGCATCCCGAGGTCACGCGCTATTTCATGACCATCCCCGAGGCGGTGGGGCTGGTGTTGCAGGCGACTTTCATGGGGCAGGGCGGAGAAATCTTCGTCCTGGACATGGGCCGGCCGGTGAAGATTGTGGACCTGGCGCGGCAGCTCATCGAGTTGCACGGGCTGCGGCCGGACGCGGACATCGAAATCCGGTTCACCGGGCTGCGGCCGGGCGAGAAGCTCTTCGAGGAGTTGAGTCACCACCGGGAAAACCACGCGCCGACCGCGCACCCGAAGGTCATGCGGTTCGTCAGCGAACCGCTCCCGCTGGACCGGTTGCAGGCGGCTTTCGCGGCGCTCGAGCAACAGCTCCACACCCTCGAGCGCAACCAACTCAAGCTCCGCATCAAGGAACTGGTGCCCGAGTACGAGCCCTACCTGGCCTGAACCGGCCGGCTCTCGACAGGCCGCGCGTCTCCGCACGGCCCGGCGCCGCGTCGGTCGGAGGACCGGTTTGTCAGCCCCCGCAACCGATGGCATGATGCCCGCCGCATGAGCACTGTATCGGACCGCGACCCTGCTCCGCCCGCGCCCCCGCGCGCGTCATCCCGCCGCGTGCTGTGGGGCACGCTGGTCCTGACCGCGCTGGTGGCGGCTGTGTGGGTGTTCCCCCGGCTGTGGTACACGGCCACGGCCGCGGGGGAGAAGCCGCTCTGGTTCGGCGTGCGCACCAACCTGGCCGGTTGGACCTGGCGGGAAGTCCCGCTGGACGAGTCCGCCGAGCGGCTGCTGGTGGCGGACGTGGCGACCTTCGGCGAGTTTCAAAACCCGGCCACGCGCCAGGTGGTGCGGGCCTTCTCGGCCAAGCGGTACACCTTCAAGCCGCATGACACCGGCCTGTTCCTGCACACCCCGGACCGGTGCTGGACACTGGCCGGCTGGAAGTTCGAGCCGGTCACGCCGGACCACATCGAGCGGGTCGTCCACGGGGTGCGCATGGTCTTCGAGCGGCGCGTCTTCGTGGCCGGGAGCGAACGCGAGCTGGTCTATTTCGGCGGCCTGGTGGGCGGGCAGCCGCTGCCCTACCGGTTGGACCACAACCTGAGCGTGGGCCTGCGCTTTGCCACCATCCCGCCCGAGAAGGGCAAGTCCCGCGGCTTTTTCGCGCGCGCGGTGGACGCCCGGCTCTGGGAGCGGGTGTGGGACGGGTTCCGCTCCCGACGTCCGCTGCTGGGGCCGAAGCAATTCATCCGCATCTCGACGCCCCTGCGGGGCGCGGACCTCGCCGCGGCGGACCGGCTGCTCTCCGAGTTTCTCGAACAATGGCTCGAACCGGTGGACTACGCGGCGGAACTGGCCGCGTGGCAGGCGCGCAAATCCTGACCGCCCGCTCATGCAAGGACTCTCCTCGCTGCTGGGGCTCAGCCCGGCGTTTTTGGTCATGGCGTGGATCATCAGCCGCGCCCAGTGGTTCTGGCGCAACAACCCGGACCTGCAATTCGGCTGGGTGGTGGTGCTCTTGTGCGCCTACCTCTTTTGGGAAGCCTGGGAGAAACGGCCCGCGCCGAACTGGCGCCTGCGGCCGTGGGCGCTGGGCCTGTTCCTGGCGGGGCTGGGGTTGATGTTTCTGGTGCAAATCTACCAGGCGGTGATGGGCTCGAGCGCGCCCACCACCCTGGGGCTGGCACTGGGGGGCATGTGGGTGGTGGCGGGCAACCTGGGCCTGGTCTTCGGCGGCGCGGGCGTGCGGCATTTCGGGATGGCGTTCGGCTTTCTGCTCATCGCCATGCCGGTGCCCAGCGGCATCCAGGGGCCGATCGTGGGCACGTTGCAGAACAAGGTGGCCTGGTTCAACACCGAGGTGCTCAACCTCCTGGGCATCCCGGCCACGCAGGTCGGCAGCCTCATCCACCTGCCCGCCGGCACGGTGGGCGTGGACGAGGCCTGCAGCGGCATCCGCAGTCTCCAGTCCACCATCATGGCCACGATCTTCATCGGTTACCTCACCCTCAACCGCTTCAGCCTTCAGGCGCTGCTGTTCCTGTGCGGCATCAGCCTGGCCATCCTGGGCAACCTCATCCGCTCGCTGTACCTCTCGCTCACCGCCAACGCCCGCGGCATCGAGTCCATCGCCGGCGTGCATGACGCGGCCGGCTGGTCCATCCTGACCTTCACCGCCGTGGGCGTGATCATCCTTTCCTGGTTCTTCAAGAAACTCGAACGCCAGTTGGACCAACTCGAGGCGGCGCCGGCACCTGAGCCCGAATCTCCCCCGCCCGCGCCCGCCACCTGAACCTTGCCGCCGGGCGGCCCCGGCACCTTTATTTTCGCTCAACGCCCGTCGTGAGCCGGTTGACCCGGCCGCGACGGGCGTTTTGTTTTTTTGCCCGGCGTTGTCGGGCATAACTTCCATTATGCGTCAGCGGCAACCGTGGCAATCGGGTACGACAGCACAGGTGCCGGCCTTTGGTCCGACGGCGGAGTCCGGCCGAGCGGGTCGCCCCGATGAACCGCCCGGACCGGGGCACGCGCGCCTGCGGCGCCGGCGTTGGCGGCGCGCCGCGGCAATCCTCATGCTCGCTGCCGGATTGGCAGGCGCGGCGGCGCCGGGATGGGCTGCAGAGGCCCCGGCGCTGCCGTTGCCGGCCTTTCGGTTTCCGGACCCGCCCCGCGAGGGCGCGGCCGACTTTTTCCGCATCGCCGAAAACGGCCGGGTGCGCTGCCGGATTGTCCAGCCGGCGGGGGCGTCGCGGGCCTTGCAAGCCACGGTGCGGGCGTTTCAGGCCTACCTGAAACTGGCTACCGGCGCGGACCTCCCGGTCGTCACCGAGACGCCGGGAGATTCCTCCAGGCAAGCGGCTATTCACGTGGGCGACACGCAACGGGCGCGGGCGGTGGACCTGGGGCTGCCGGACCTGGACTACGGCGGCGACCGCTTCCCCAACCTCCGCGGCTACCTCATTCGTACCCCGGACCGGCGCACGCTGATCATTCGCGGCGCCACGGACGCGGCCACGGCGCACGGCGTGGTGGGCTTCCTCAAGCGGTACGTGGGCGTGCGCTCGTACTGGCCCGGGCCGCCGGGCGGGTTGGGCGACGTCATCCCCGCGCGGCCCACGCTCTCGGTGCCGGAGGTTGAATGGCGTGACTGGCCGTACTGGTACAGCGTGGCCATCACCGGCCGCCCGTTTACCAACAGCCCGGGGCCGACGCTGGATTTTTACCGGCGCCACGTGACCCTGCCCTGCAACGAGAACTACCACCAGTGGCTGCCGCCGGAGCGTTACGCGGCCGCCCATCCCGAGTACTACGCGCTCATCAACGGCGCGCGCGTGACCCCCCGCACCAACGCCCCGGCGAAATCCTGGCAGCCCTGCGTCTCAAATCCCGACGTGCCCCGCCTCATGGCCGAAGGCGTGCTCGCGTACTTCCGCGCCCACCCGGAGGCGGTGGGGGTGAACGTGGCCATCAACGACGGCGGCGGCGATTGCACCTGCGCCAACTGCCGGGCCTGGGACGACCCGCCCGACGCGGACCCGGCCCGGGACGGCCGCAGCGCCCGCTACGTGCGCCTGACCAACCTCATCGCCGAGCGCGTGGCCACCGAATTTCCCGACCGCTGGCTGGTGTACCTGGCCTACGGCGCGGCCCGCGAAGCCCCGCGGTCGGTCCGCCCGCATCCGCGCCTGTTGCCGGTGTTGACCACGCCCGGCAACGCCTTCGCCGCCTGGGACCAGTGGCAGGCCCTCGGCCCGCGGCACCTGGGCCTGTACGTGCACCACGACGACGCCTTCTTCGTGCTGCCCAAGTTCGATCCGCACCAAATGGCGCGGCGCCTGGCCTACGCCGCGGCCTCGGGGCGCGCCCGGGTTTTTTACATGGAATGGCACGGCCAGTGGCCGTTTGGCGACGTGATCCCGTACCTGACGGCCGAGTTGCTGTGGGACCCGCGCCAGGATGTCGAGGTCCTGTTGAGCGAGTACTACCGCGTCTTTTACGGCCCGGCGGCCGAAGCGATGCGTGCGTTTCACCAGGCCCTGGAAGACGGCTACACGCGCTGGCTGGCCGCCGCGGGGCGGCCTCATCCTTTCGGGCCGGATGTCAGTTCGATCCGCGATTACGGCACGACCGAGCAGTTCCGGGTGCTGGCGCCGGCTGAAGCGGCGCGCGCGCAAGCGGCCCTGGACCGCGCGCTGGCGGCCGTGGCGCCGGACAGCCGGGAAGCCGCGCGACTGCGGCTGATTCAGGCGCAATTTCGGCTCCAGGAAATGGCCGTGCGCTGGGCGTGGGCGGCCTTTCGCCTGGCCGAGGACCCGGTGCGCTCGGCGGCGGACGCCGAACGAGTCGTGGCCGACGCGCGCACGGTGTACGAACTGAGCGCTCGCATGGGCAATTACATCACGAACAACCTCGAGCGACCGCCCTGGGCGGACTACGGCCTGTTCCGCAAGTCTGCTCGACCAGCGGCGCTTTACGAGGCGCTCCGGTCCGGCCGGCCGCCGCCCGAGGTCCAGGGGATGGTTCAGCGCGGGTTGCATGCGGCGGACCGCTGGTGGCGCGCCACCCACGGCCCGGAGGAAGCCTCGGCCTGGTGGCGGCGTCAGGCCGACGCATGCGCCGAAGCCGGCGCGGCGGGAGCGTTCGCCGCGCTGGCGCGGCAAGGCGCGGGGCCGGCACCGGTCAATTTGCTGCCCGACCCGGGGTTCGAGTCCGCGGCGCCGGCCGGGGCGGAGGGCGAGGTGACGTTGGATGACGCGGCGGCCGCGCGGCTGGGCATTCACCACTGGTTTCCCGAGCGCTCGCCCGGCTACCGCTACAGCCTCGGCCCGGAGGCGCACTCGGGGCGGTGGGCGTTGAGCATCGAGCGGATGCGGCGCTGCCGGTTCGCGCGCAGCGTGAGCGGGGTGACGCCCGGCGCGCGGTATCGCGTCGGCCTGTGGTTCAAGCACAACACGGGCGAAGCCGCGTACCGGTTTGCCGTGGCGGTGCTGGAGAAAGGCAGCGTGAGCGAGGAACCGGTCTCCTTGCGCGTGCCCTCGCGACCCGGCGAATGGCAGGAACTGACCGCGGAGGTCGCGGCCCCGCCGGGGGCGCGGGCGGTCTCGCTGCGGCTCTACGTGGACCATCAGGCGGCGGACGCGCGCTGCTGGGTGGACGATGCGTTCATCGGCCGGCTGGCGGATTGAAGCCGAAACACTGAATTGAGCGGGCAGCGTCCGCGCGCGCTCCGGGCCGCGCCTTGTTTCAGCCACGGAAAAACACCCACCACACCACCGCCAGCACCGGCAGCAGACAGGGCAGGGTGAAGCGAAAGACGTAACCCAGGAACGAGGGCGCGTGGGCCTTTTGGTGCTCGGCGATGGACTTGACCATGAAGTTCGGGCCGTTGCCGATGTAGGTGCAGGCGCCGAAGAAGACCGCGCCGATGCTTACCGCTACGATGAACCGGTTGTACTTCGGCATCCCCAGCAGTTCCGCGATCTGGATGTGTTCGACCGGCACGTTCCCGGCCGCCACCTCCGCGGCGAACTGGCCGTTGAGCACCTCGAGGGCGGCCAGCACTTCCGGCGAATTGGTCACACTCCCCGAGACGGCATGGGGCGCGCCCTGGGCCAGGGCGTCTTGGACGGCCCGGACCAGCTCCGCCGGCGCGAACATGCCCATCTCCGCGCTCAGGAAGCTCAGGTAAGTGGGCGCGTTGTCGAGCACGCTGCTCAGCGCCCCGGACGCCCAGTAAAACAATCCCGGGGTGGGCTGGCCGAAATCCCGCGCGTGCGCCTGCAACCAGTCCAGCGCCGGCATCATCGTGGCAAAGATGCCGATGAACAGGATCGCCACCTCGCGAATGGGCTCGAAGTTGAAGTGGTTCGCCTCGTGCACCGGCCGGGGCGTGAGCCGGTACGAGGCCGCCGCCGCCGCCAGCATGATCGCCTCCCGCAAAAAGGCCGGGTGCTCGAGGAACACCGCGCCGAGGATCACGGCCAGGAAGACCAGATTCCGCAAGCCGCGGAACTGCCAGTGCTCGCCGGTACCGGTCTCGCGCGTGCGTACTTCGGCCGGGGCGCGCCGGTAGTTCAGCGTGTCCAGCACGTAGAAGAGGCCCAGCAAGAGGCCCACGCCCGTCAACCACATCGGCCAGCAGTGCGCGGCCACCCACCAGAACGGGATGCCCTTGAGGTAGCCCAGGAACAACGGCGGGTCGCCGATGGGCGTGAGGCAGCCGCCCACGTTGGCCACGATGAAGATGAAGAACACCACGTGATGCGCGGTGAGCCGGTACTTGTTCATCCGCAGCCAGGGGCGGATCAGGAGCATGGCCGCGCCCGTGGTGCCCAGCACATTCGCGATCACCGCGCCCACCAGGAGAAACAACACGTTGACCGCCGGGGTGGCCTCGCCCTTGACCGTGATGTGGATGCCGCCGGCCACCACGAAGAGCGAACCGATCAGCGCGATGAAGCTCACGTACTCGTGCGCCGTGTGCCACACCCGCGCGTGGGCGTGCAGGCCGAAGAGGTAATACGCCAGCGTCACCGCGCCCAGGGCCAGGGCCACCTTGGGATAGTGCCGGTGCCACCAGCCCGCAAAGGCCAGCGGCGCCAGCGCGATGGCGGCCAGCAGGACGCCAAACGGCAGGATCATCCACGGGTTTGGCGTCACCGCCTCGGTTCCCATGCCCGAAGGCTAGGAACCCGGCGCCGCCAGGGTCAAGCCGCGACCGGACAACGCCTTTCCTTCCCGGCGCGGCATTGACGCGCCCGCAGCCCCTGACATGCTCGGCGCATCGCCGCCGGCCCTTAAAAAACCGCCGCGACCCGCATCCCATGCCCGCTACCGCCCGCCTCATCGAACGCGCCTACCGCCTCGCCCGCGAACGCTACGCCGCTGCCGGGGTGGACACCGACGCCGCCCTGCAAACCCTCGCCCGCGTGTCCGTCTCGATCCACTGCTGGCAGGGCGACGACGTCGGCGGTTTTGAAACCACCGGCGCCGCGCCCGGCGGCGGCCTGGCCGTCACCGGCAATTACCCGGGCAAGGCCCGCACGCCCGACGAGCTGCGCGCCGACTTCGAGCAGGCGCTGGCGCTCATTCCCGGCCGGCACCGCTTCAACCTCCACGCCAGCTACGCCGAGACCGGCGGCCGGCGCGTGGACCGCGACGCGCTCGGGCCGGAGCACTTCCGCACCTGGATCGCCTGGGCCAAAGCCCGCCGCCTGGGCCTGGACTTCAACCAGACCTTCTTCGCCCACCCGCGCGTCCGGGACGGGTTCACCCTCACCTCGCCCGATCCCGCGGTGCGGCGCTTCTGGATCGAACACGGCATCCGCTGCCGCGAAATCGGCGCCGCCTTCGGCCGCGCGCTGGGCACGCCCTGCCTGACCAACCTGTGGATTCCCGACGGCATGAAGGACACCCCCGCCGACCGCCGCGGCCCGCGCGAGCGCCTGCTCGAGTCGCTCGATGCCATCTTCAAAAAGCGCCTCGACCCGCGGCACCACCTCGACGCGGTCGAGCCCAAACTCTTCGGCATCGGCGCCGAGAGTTACACCCCCGGCTCGCACGAGTTCTACCTCGGCTACGCCGTGCGCCGGGGCGTCCTGCTCACCCTCGACGCCGGCCACTACCACCCCACCGAGAGCCTGGCGGACAAAATCTCCGCCGTGCTCTGCCACCTGCCGCAGATCGCCCTGCACGTCAGCCGCGGCGTGCGCTGGGACAGCGACCACGTGGTGACGCTCACCGACGAACTCCAGGCCATCGCCCAGGAAATTGTCTGGGGCGGGTACCTCGACCGCGTGCGGCCGGGGCTGGATTACTTCGACGCCAGCATCAACCGCGTCGCCGCCTGGGTCATCGGCGCCCGCAGTTTGCTCAAGGCCCTCCTGCTTGCCCTGCTGGCGCCGGTGCAACGCCTGCGCCAGGCCGAACTCGAGGGCGACTACACCAGCCGCCTGGCCTGGATGGAGGAAATGAAACTGCTGCCCGCCGGCGCGGTGTGGGACTTTCACTGCCAGCAACAGGAGGTGCCGGCGGGCGACGCCTGGCTGACCGAGGTCAAACGCTACGAACGTGACGTGCTCGCCCGGCGCTAGCGCCGCCCGGCACGGCCGGCGCTTGGCCGCGCGCGCCAAATCGGCCAGCCTTTCGCCATGCGACCGCTCGATGTTCAGGTCATCGGCGAGGAACTCGCCCTCAAATGGCCCGATGGCGCCGAAAGCTACCTGCGCCTCGAGGCCTTGCGCCGCGCCTGCCCGTGCGCCGGTTGCCGCGGCGAGCCGGACGTGCTGGGCCACCTCCACCGCGGCCCGCCGCCGGTGCTGACCCCGGCCTCGTTCCGCCTGCGGCGCCTCGAGCGGGTCGGCAATTACGCCCTGCAACCGGTTTGGGAAGACGGCCACGACGCCGGCATCTACCCGTTCGATTACCTGCGCCGCCTGGCCGATACCCCGGCCGAACCGCCCGCCTGAGTTTGCCCCGCCATGCATGTGCTGACCTTCCCCACGCCCGCCCCGGCCAACCAGGCCGCCGCCGATCTCCTGGCCGGCACGCTCACCGCGCCCGACACCCGCCGCGTGTTGGTGGCCGGCGGCAACACCCCCCTGCCGGTGTACGCGCTGGTGGCCGCGCACCGCCTCGCGCTCGACCACCTGCGCGTCTTCGTGCTCGACGAATACGTGGGCGTGCCCGCGGATGAGCCGCGCACCTGCTCGAATCTCCTGCGCCGCACCGTGGCCGAGGCCTGGCGCGTGCCGCCGGCGCAGTACTTCGCGTTGGACCCCGACCCCGCCCGGGCCGCCGCCGCCATCGAGGCGCACGAGCGGGCCATCGTCGAGGCGGGCGGGCTGGACGTGGCCGTGCTCGGCCTGGGCACCAACGGCCACCTGGGCTTCAACGAGCCGGGCAGCGGGCCGGACTCGACCGCGCGCGTGGTGGACCTCGAGCCCGCATCGGTCGAGGCCAACCGCCGCTGGTTCGGCGGCGCGCACGCCCCGGCCCGGGGCGCCACGGTGGGCCTGAAGACGTTGCTGGCCGCGCGGCGCGTGTTGGTGCTCGCTTACGGCCCGGCCAAGGCCGACGCGGTGCGGGCGATGGTCGCCGGTCCGCGGGACGTCCGCTGCCCGGCGTCGTTTTTGCAGGCCCACCCGGACGCCTGGCTCTTCACGGACACGGCCGCGGCGGTCGGATTGACCGGACGGAGTTGTAGCAAGGCGGCCCGACGCGCGCTTCCGACTTCCCGGCCGGCGCGGCGGCTGGCACGCTGCGGGCCGTGACACTGACCGAGACCCGCGACCTGCTCGAGCGCCTGCGCCGGGGCGAAACCACGGTGGACGCCGTGGTGCGCGCGCTGCAGGCCGCGCCGTTTGCCGACCTGGGGTTTGCGCGGGTGGACACCCACCGCGCGGTGCGTCAGGGCTTCCCCGAAGTGGTGTTCGGCGCGGGCAAGACGCCCGCACAGGTGACAGGCATTGCCGCGCGGGTCTTTGCCGAGCATCGCCGCGTGCTGGTGACCCGCGCCACGCTCGAGCAGGCCCGCGCGGTGCGGCGGCGGTTCCGCCGCGCGGTGCATCACCCGGTGGCCCGGTGCCTGACGCTTGAACAGGAGCCCTTGCCGCGCCGGCCCGGGTACATCGCCGTGCTGTGCGCCGGCACCAGCGACCTGCCCGTGGCCGAGGAGGCGGCGGTGACGGCGGAGTTCATGGGCAACCG
>CAYXPA010000021.1:0-9038 GCA_964466945.1 uncultured Verrucomicrobiota bacterium
CCCGGCGCGGGGTAAGCGGCAAACAAGGCGCGTCCAGCGGTTCCCGTGCGCGAGGATACTTCCCAATCCTGCTGGCCAGCTTGAAGATTTGGAGTCAGCGGCAGGGGGCCGCCGAGGACGGCCCGATAGGCCGTTCCACCCGGGACAGAAAGCGGCAGCAAGCTGCCGCACTCCAAACGCTGGCGCGTGGGTCGAGCGCCAGATTTGATTGTCGCGGAGCGTGTGGAGTGCGCCGGCTTGCCGGCGCTGTCGGGCAGCGTAGCGCCGATTGGCAATCGGCGATACGGCAGGTTGGAAACCTGCGCTACGGGGCCGCGTGCGCTCCCCGAATGGGGTCGGCGGCAGGTGGCCGCCGGCCTGCCGGCAGGCAGGCCGCCGACGGCTTGGCAGGCCGTTCCACATGGGAAAGAAAAGCGGCAGCAAGCGGCCGCACTCCAACCGCTTACGCGCGAGTCGGGCGCCCGGACCGTCGCGAAGCGTATGGAGTGCGCCGGCTGGCCGGCGCTGTGGGGCAGGTTCGGATGCCGGATGCCGGATGCCGGATGCCGGAGGTCGGAGGCGGAAGTCGGGTGCGGCAGCGCGCTCGCTTGGAGGCATAGCGTTGATTGGCCATCGGCTATACCGCCTTACTGGCCGCCGGCGCAACGGGCAAAGCGCCCGGCGGGTCAGGACTTGATGTCGCGCACGTGGAAGACGGCCAAGCCCACCGCGAAGAACGTGGCGTTGAAACCCAACAAGAGGCTCAACGACTGGCCCACCCGCCACCACGGCACGCGCTCGGCGAACATGAATTGCCACAGGTGCAGGTGGTAGGTCAGAAACCAGTCCCGGTAGTCGGCAAAGTACGGGATGTGTTCGAGGATGAAGCTCACGAAGACGACAGAGAGCCCAAGGATGGTGGCCGCCGCCGGCTTGACGTTGAAGCAGGAAAACAGAAACGCCAGGCCCATGATCGAGACCGCTTCGGTCACGAGCATGGCGTGCGCGGCCAGATAGCGGCCCAGCCCCCGGCCGGCGTCGTACACGCCAAAAATGTTTTGCTCGGGCAACCACACGAACAATCCGCCCCAGGGGAAATACAGCCGCGCGAAGACCAGGCCGAACAAGCCCAGCGCCAGGCATAGACTCGCCCCGAAAATCGCCCCGGCCACCCACTTCACCGCCAGCAGCCGCGCGCGCGAGACGGGTCGGGACAGGATCATGCGCAGGGTGCCGTCTTCGGCCTCCTTGGCCACGAGGTCGCCGCCCACCAGGGCCACGTACAACGGCAGCAGAAACGCCGCCACCGGCACCAGCATGATCGTGGCAATGGTCAGCACCGACAGATAGGTCCCGGCCATGTGCCCGGCACTTTCGAGCATCCGCTGCATGGGCGCCGAGGCGCGGGTGAGCTTGAACACCAGGGCGATGATGTTTTGCGCCAGCAGGAACATCACGAACCCGATGTAAGTGCGTTTCTTGCCGAAGAGCTTCCAGAGCTCGTTGCGCAGGAGCCGGCCGAAACCGGTCAGGCGGACCGGCGAGCCGGGCGGGGCGGGAGACAAGTCGGTCATGAGCGGGCGGGCAAGTGTGCCGGAGCGGGGGACTCGCTGGCGTCCGGGCGCATCAGGGCGAGGTAAAAGGCCTCGAGGGATTGTTGTTCGCGGGCGATTTCGTACACGGGAAAGTTCCAGGCCACCAACCGGCGCACCAGTTCGTCCGGTTCGACGCCCGGCGCCAGTTGCACGCAGGCGCCGTCGCGGTCCCGCAGGATCAGGCCGGCCGCGCGCAGGCGGGACGTCGCGGCGGGGAAATCGCGCGTGCCCAGCCGCACCCAGTTGGCGGTCTGGCGCACCTCGGCCAGGGTGCCCTCGAAGACCTTGCGGCCCTGGCGGAGCACGGCGATGCGGGTACAGAGTTGCTCGACCTCGCTGAGCAGGTGCGAAGAGAGCAGGAGCGTCAGGCCGAGTTCGGCGCGCAGGCGCAAGAGGGTTTGCCGCAGTTCATGGATGCCCTCGGGGTCCAGGCCGTCGGCCGGTTCGTCGAGGATGAGCAACTCCGGCTCGGGCAGGAGCGCCTGGGCCAGCGCCAGCCGGGCGCGCATGCCGTGCGAGTAAGTGCGCACGCGGCTGTGGATGCGGGGGCTCAGGCCCACCCAGTCCACCACTTCGCGCAACCGGGCGGCGGGCGCCACGGCGGTGTACTGGGTGAAGATTTCGAGGTTCCGCCAGCCGCTGAGGTAATCGTAAAAGGCCGGGGTTTCGAAGAGAGCGCCCACCCGGGCCAGGGCCCGGCGGCGGTGCCGATGGACGTCGTGGCCGCAAATCCGCGCCGAGCCGGCGGTGGGCCAGACCTGACCGAGCATCAGGCCGATGGCGGTGCTTTTGCCGGCGCCGTTGTGGCCGAGCAGGCCGAAGATTTCGCCGCGGCCCACGGTGAGCTCGAGCCCGTCCAGGGCCAGGCGCGCGCCGAAGCGCTTGGTCAGGCCGCGCAGTTCGATCAGCGGTTCGGGGGGCGACTCCGGCGGAGCAGGGGCGGTCATTTGGTGCCTTCCAGGACGAGCAGGTTTTTGATGTGCCCGTCGGCATAGAGGTAGTTCACGCCGCGGCCCGGGCCGCGCGCGGCGTGGAAGGCCTCCTTGTCGAACACGACCGGGATTTGGTGCGGATCAAAGTCCAGTCCCAGCACGCGCAGGTGGAAGGCGTCCTGGCCGTTGAGCAGGCTGTTCCAGGAGTAACTGGTGCCGGTGATCTCGAAGAAGCCGCGGCGGTCGGAGGGGCATTGGAACACGCGCGGGGCGTTCAGGTACGGGGCCAGGACCTGGTCCAGGGACGCCACGGCGTTGGTAGCGGGCGCGGCGTTGGTGAGGGCCTCGAGGGCGGCCTCGAACTGGCGGTCGCGCATCACGGGCAGACGGTTGCCGTGGTCGTCCACGTACATTTGCAGGGCCAGGCCGATCTGGCGCAGATGGCCGAGGCAGGCGGTGGCGCGGCCGGACTCGGTGGCGCGCGAGACCGCCGGCAACAGCAGTCCGGCCAGCACGCCGATGACCGCCAGCACCACCAGCAGTTCGATCAGCGTGAAAGCGAGGACCAGAACGGCGGGACGCGACTTCACCGCGAGCCCTCCCAGCGCCGGCGCAGGAACGCGCCGCTTTCCATCATGCGCTGCATTTCCTCGAGCAGCGGCGCCAGCTCGGCCTTCATGCGGCCGCTGCTCTCGGCGTAAAAGGTTTTGAGGCCCGTTTTGATGGCGCGCTGGCGCACTTCTTCGCTGAGCATCGGCGGGCCTTCGGGTCCCCACTCGGGCGGGAGTTCGCCGCGGGCCAGTTCCTGTTGGGCCTCGCGCAGGCGTTTGAGCGCGTCGTCAATGGTCCGTCGCCGCTGGGCCTCGGGCAGTTCCTCGAAGGCGTTGAGGACCTGTTTGAAGCCGGCGGGCAGGGTGGCTTCGATGAAGTCGGCCTGCTCCTGTTCGGACATGGCCTCGAGCCAGCGCGCCCATTCGGGGCCGAGCCGGGCCTTTTGACGCTCTTCCCACGACAGGGCGTTGAGGCGGCGGACCAATTCGCGGATGGCCCGGGCGCGCGCCTCGCCGGTGAGGCTGCGCAGGTCCACCGTGGCCAGGTACTGACGGACCTTCTCGGCGGTCATGCGGCTGTTTTGGGCGTACCAATAGCCCCCCAGCGCCAGCGCCCAGAGTAGCGCCAGCGCGAGCAGGCCGGTCAGCAACGGACGATGCCGCGGATTCATCGCGGTCAGTTTAGGCTGGGTGTTCCACCGCGCCAACCTGGTTCGGAAACGTTTTACCCCCCCGCCCGAGGCCTGAAACGGGACAAGGGGGCGCGAGACTTTGACGCGCCCCGGATGGGCCGCACGGTTCAGCGGGGCAGGCGAAACCGCAAGTACAACCTCACCAGCAGACCCAGGGTGCCGGCCAGGTACAACCCAGTGCCCCACCCGAAGGCCGGGTCCAGGCGCGGCTCGGGGGCGAGGTTGGCGCGCATGACCAGATGGCCCACCCAGGTCAGGAAAGCCAGCAGGGCGATGCCCAGGCCCAACACAAGGTTGCCCAGCCATTGGCGCGTGGCGGCCTCCCGTTCCGGTGCCAGCCAGTAATGACGGTGCGGCAGGTTGATCAGACCGCCCGGCAACCGGGGCATGGCCCACCACAGACCCAGGATCAGCGCCGCCACAAACCCCAAGCTGAAAATCTGCAACGTCAGGTACGAGCCGCGCGCGGTCCACGCCACCGGCTGGCCGCCCGCGCCGAACTTGGTGGCCACCCGCTCGGGCAGTTGCGGGTAAAGCCAGGCCAGGTCCGCCGCCGCGGCCAGCAAGACCACGCCCAGGAGCATCAACAAGAGGTGCGAACGGTTCATGCGAGGGCGGCCCGGCTCAATGGGCGGGCAACGGCGCGGTGCCGTCCGGGCTCGAGGGGGTTGGTGATCCGCTTTGCTTGCGGCGCCTGACCGCCTCGCGCAGCAGGTATTCGATCTGGCCGTTGACGCTGCGCAACTCGGCCGCCGCCCAGGCCTCGAGCTCGGCCCACAACTCCGGGTCCATGCGCAGCAGAAACGCTTTCCGTCGGGACATGGGCATCAGGGGGCGGTGCGGCGTTCGTGCACGGCGCGGACAAAGGCCGCGGGTTCGCCGGGGCTGACCACGATCGTCCGGCGCGCGAAGCGCAGGACCACCGCGCGCTCCGGGTCGGTCGCGTAAAGCCGGTAGCGGCCCAGCCGGCGGTTCCAGAACCACCCGTGGTACGAATAGAGGCCGCCGTTGCCAAAGAGGCGCAGGGAGCGGCGCGTGGATTCGGGTTCCCACCGGACCGACTCGAGGCCGTCCAGCGGGACGCAGGTGTCCCAAAACAACCGGCGCACCCGCAGGACGCCAGGTTCGAGGACGTAGCCGCGCACGGTCCAGAGGGCCGCCCCGACCAGGGTGATCAAGGGCAGGGTCGTCAGCGTCCAACGCGCCCACGCCGGCAGACCCGGTTGCAGGTAGCCAAACGCGGCCACGCCGAAGAACAGCGCGGTGGCGGCCAGGGAGGTGGCCAATAAACCGCGACTCCACGGCGCGGAAAACTCGCACGGCGGTTCCATGCCCGGCCGGGGTTCAAGGGTAAAGCGTCCCGGTGTTGACCACCGGATGCACCTCGGACTCGCCGCAGAGCACCACCATGAGATTGCTGACCATGGCGGCCTTGCGCTCGTCGTCCAGGGTCAGGACGTGTTTCTCGGCCAGCTCGTGCAGCGCCATTTGCACCATGCCCACGGCGCCCTGCACGATCTTCTGCCGCGCGGCGATCACGGCCTCGGCCTGCTGGCGGCGCAACATGGCCTGGGCAATCTCCGGCGCGTAGGCCAGGTGGGTGAGCCGGGCTTCCTCGACCACCACCCCGGCCTTGCTGAGCCGTTCCTGGAGTTCGCGCGTCAGGGCCTGGGAGACTTCCTCCAGGCCGCTGCGCAGGGTGGTCTCGTTTTCTTCGCCGTGGTCGTAAGCGTACTGGCTGGCAATGTGGCGCAGGGCCGACTCGTACTGCACCTGCACGTAGTGCTCGTAGTCGTCCACGTCGAACATCGCTTGGGCGGTGTCTTCGACCCGCCAGACCACCACGGCGGCGATCTCGACCGGGTTGCCGCGCTTGTCGTTGACCTTGAGGCGCTCGCCGTTGAGGTTGCGCGCCCGGAGCGAGATTTTCAGGCGCGGATGCCGCTTGGGCGGCGCGGGCGCGGGTTTGTCGGTGGCCTTGGCGGGTCCGGCGGCCGAGGAGGAGGCGCCCGACGGGCCGTTCGAGTAAAACGGGTTGCCCCAGTGAAAACCGCTGTCGCGCACCGTGCCGCGGTACTCGCCAAAGAGCACCAGCACGCGGGCCTCGTTGGGTTGGAGGGTGAAGAAGCCAAAGAGCATGATGACGCCGGCGGTCTCGAGCAGGAGCGCCGGGATGAACGCGCCCCAGTAAGGGTGGCCTTGGTGCGAGACGCCAGCGGCGATGGACCAGATCAGCAGGGCGGGGCTGCCGAGGAGCAGGAGCAGGTTCAGGGGGAGCATTACCCACCCGTTGAACACGCGCACGGGGACTTCCCGGCTGCGCGGGGGATTGGCATTGGCAGTCATAACAGGCCTTTCGTTGTTCGCAATCACGGTGATATCATATTGAAATCTCGTGCGGGCGCAAGCGTTTTTTTTTGTGCAGCAGACCGGCCTTTTCACCCCGACGGCCGGTTTGCCGTATCGCCGACTGCCGGTCGGCGACTCAGCCGAATGCCAAACGTGGCGCTGCGCCAGCCGACAGCGCCGGCCAGCCGGCGCACTCCACACGCTCCGCGATTGACCGGGTACGCGCACCGCGCGCCAGTGTCTGGCGTGCGGCTGCTTGCGGCCGGTTTTCAGCCATAGACCCGCACCTCGTACACCCGGGCAATGGGGTCGCCGTGCGTGGCCAGGATGTGCAGGCGAAGCGCCTGAAGCTGCACGGGCGCGAAGCGATGGCGCACCAGGCGTTGGTGGTTGCCGGTGACGCGGACCAGTTCGCGCCATTCCGCGTCTGGGCCGGACCGGCCGCTCAACGTGTAGTCGCGCACTGTTTCGGGCTGGGGCCCGCGCACCATCTGGCGGGTGACGTGGTCGGAGGCGGACAGGGTCAGTTCGCGGTGGAAGCCGCTGTCGAACGTGATTTGGACCTCGCGGACCGACACCGGTTCCGCCCAGGCCAGTTCGAGCCAGGGTTCGCCCTCCTCGAGCTTGGCGGCCCAGCGATGCGCCCACTGTCCGGGCAGGTCACGCACCTGGCCGTCCAGCACCAGTTCGGGTCGGGCCGGGCCATGCCAGTGCGAGGCGCTCACGCGGGCGCGGCGGGCCAGGTCAGCGGGGTCTTCGTTTTTGAGCCCTTTGATGGTTTGGTCGTCGCGCAGCAAGGTTTGCTGGAGCTCGCGGAGCCGGGCTTTGTCCTCGTAAAGCTGGCGGGGGTTCAAGCCGTGGCGGGCGCACAGGGCGGCAGCGGTGCCCGCGGCCTGGCCCATGACGGAGCACGTAGCCATGACGCGGGTGGAGCTGAAGGCCACGTGGCTGGCGCTGATGTTGCGCCCGGCCATCCAGAGGTTGCGCACGTTGCGACTGTAGAGGCAGCGCAGGGGGATGTTGTACACGTCCGGGGTGGGGATGGAGCGGAACGGGGGGTCCAGCCAGCGGTCGAAGCCCGCGGGCGGGTGGTCGTCCATCGGCCAGCCGCCGATGGCCACGGCATCCTCGGGTTCACCCCGCCGGCCTTCGAGGTCATGCTGGGTGAGCACATAATCGCCCACGAGGCGGCGGCTCTCGCGTTTGCCGGGCAGGAAGCCGATCCAGTCCATGCCCCAGTGGGCGCTGTCGGGTTTGTCGCCCGAGTTTTTAATGTAATCCCAGACGCCGAGCACGATGGCCAGGAGCTCGAACCGGATGCGCTCGTTATCGCGGATGGTGTCGAGTTGGCCGCCCCACTCGATCCACCAGTACCCGTACTCCCAGGACGAAATGGGCCGGAACTTGAGCATGTCGCGGGTGACCTTGCGGGCCCAAGGCGGCGGGGTGAACGGCACGGGCCGGCCGTAGTCGCGCGCCGTGAACAGGATGCTGCTGCCCAAGGTGTGGCGGTCGGCGGTGTCCCCGGCCAGGGATTCGCCGAACTCGGCGCGGGCCTCGCGGCCGACGCGGTACTCGGCGCCCGCCTCGAGTCCCAGCCGGCAATCCCCGGTGCAATCCAGGAACTGGCGGGCGGTGACGCGATAAAGATGCTCGGTCTTGTCGCAGCGGCAGAGCACGCGGCGGATGAAGCCCTGGTCGGTTTCCGCGGCAAAGAGGGTCGTGTCCAGCAACAGCGTCAGGCGGGGTTCCCGCCGGCATTTGTCGTACAGGAGCAAGTCCCAAAGCTCGAAACTGCGGTGCGGGTTGTTGACGGCGTCGTCGAGTCGGAACTCTTCGATCAATCCGCCTTCGCGCCAGCCGGGGCGGCCGCCGTGGGCATTGGCGCCCACGATGTGCATCTTCACCTCGCTGCTGGCGTTGCCGCCCAGGCGCGAGCGGTCCTGCACCAGGACGACCCGCGCCCCGTGCCGGGCTGCCGCGATGGCCGCGCACACGCCCGCCATGCCGCCGCCGGCCACAAACACGTCGCAGTCCAGGTCCACCAGCGTCATGTGGGGCTCGCCAGCGAAACGGTCGCCGCCGGGCTGCGGCGGGGCGATTTGGTCGAACTGGCGGGCGATTGCTTCGCGGGAGGGTGGCGAGGTGGGGCCGGGGAGTTCCGCGCGGACGAAGACCGAGTAACCGGTCAGTCCGCCGGCCAGGCCGAGGAATTCGCGTCGGTTCATGGAGGAGTTGGTGCGCGCAGGATGAACGCGGCTGCCGGCATGAGCAAGGCGCGTTGCGGCGGCTCGCACCCGGCCTCAGACCCGGAACGATGCGGGCTGGCCGCGGCGGAATGGCTTGCCAGGCCGTCCCCGGTGGCGACCTGCCACCGACGGATCGTAGTGCAGGCGGCCGGCCTGCCGTATCGCCGACCGCCGGCCGGCCCCGGCGGTCGTGACGCCGAGCCCCGGCGGGTTGGAGACCCGCGGCAGACCAGAGGCCTGCGCTAGGCCGACGCCGCGCCGCAGCGCGGCCCTACCGACAGCCCCAGCAAGCCGGCGTGCAACACAGGCTCCGTAAGGTAGGGCGCCGCTGCGTCGGCGCCGCCCCCCGGCCGCGTCGCAGCGCGGCCCTACCGACAGCGCCGGCAAGCCGGCGTGCAACACAGGCTCCGCAAGGTAGGGCGCCGCTGCGTCGGCGCCGCACCCCCGGCCGCGCCGCAGCGCGGCCCTACCGATAGCGCCGGTAAGCTGGCGTGCAACACAGGCTTTGCAAGGTAGGGCGCCGCTGCGTCGGCGCCGCCCCCCGGCCGCGTCGCAGCGCGGCCCTACCGACAGCGCCGGCAAGCCGGCGTGCAACACAGGCTCCGCAAGGTAGGGCGCCGCTGCGTCGGCGCCGCACCCCCGGCCGCGCCGCAGCGCGGCCCTACCGATAGCGCCGGTAAGCTGGCGTGCA
>CAYXPA010000021.1:9138-42371 GCA_964466945.1 uncultured Verrucomicrobiota bacterium
AACACAGGCTTTGCAAGGTAGGGCGCCGCTGCGTCGGCGCCGCCCCCCGGCCGCGCCGCAGCGCGGCCCTACCGATAGCGCCGGTAAGCTGGCGTGCAGCACAGGCTCCGCAAGGTAGGGCGCCGCTGCGTCGGCGCCGCCCTTGGCCGTTGCGGGCCTGGGACAAGGAAACAGCGGATCCACGTGGCCCCGGACAACAGCCCGGTTTAGAGCGGGCTTCCTCCAACTGCGGCGGCGCGGGCCAGGAGCCAGAGCAGGTCGGCCAGCCGGTTAAGGTAACGGATGATTTCCGGGTTGCGCAACTGGTCGTCCTGTTCGAGCGCGCAAACGCGGCGCTCGGCCCGGCGGCAGATGGTCCGGGCCAGGTCCAACGCGGCGGAGAGCGGGTTTTCTCCGGGCATGGCCCAGCCTTTGGGGGGCTGGAGGCGCGCTTCGAGGGCGATGGCTTGCTGGTCCAGGCGCTCGGTCATGGCGGCCGAGACCGGGCGGAAACCGTCGGCGAGATAGCGGGGCAGGTCGTCCACGGCCGTGGCCAGTTCGCCCATGAGGGTGACCAGGTCACGCTGGAGCGCGAGCAAGGTGTTGCTCCAGTCGCCGTTCGGGGCGTGGGCACGGGCCAGGCCGAGGGCGGCGTTGAGTTCGTCCACGGTGCCGAAGGCTTCGATCCGCGGGTGGTGTTTGGCCACGCGGCGGTTGTACATCAGGCCGGTGGTGCCGTCGTCGCCGGTGCGGGTGATGATGCTCATGGAGTGGCGGGAGCCAGACGCGGGGGCAGGGTAGCGCGCGGCCTGGGCGGCGCAACCGCCCGACGCGGCCGCGAGCGCGGCGGTGAACAACCCGCGGCACTCCCGGATTGACGCGCCCGGGGGGCGGTCTAAGGTGCGGCGGCCCGGATATGAACGCCAAACTGCTCCTCAAAACGGTTTTTCTGATTGTGTTGCTGCTGCTGCTGGTGCTCATCGGCCTGCACAACAAGCAGGCCGTGGCTTTTGCCCTGCCGCCGCTCATCTCGAAGGCCGTCCAGCTCCCGGCCGCGCTCATGTACTTTATCTTCTTCGCCGTGGGCCTGCTCACCGGCACGGTGCTCACCGCAGGCGGCGGGCGCAAAGGCGGCGGCACGGCCAAGGCCGGCAAGAGCGATCGCTGAAGCGTCACCCGCGGGCACAAGACCGACGGACGCCGCGCCGGTCAGTTCGCGACTTTCCCCGGTGGCCGGACGCCCGTGCCGTCCCGTTTGGTGGCCGCGTCGCCGAGGTCGGCCCGGGCAGTCTCGGCCAGGGCTTCGAGGCGGCGGACCACTTCCGGAAATTGCGCCGCCAGGTCGCGGGTTTCGCCCGGGTCCTGGTCCAGGTTGAACAGGGCCGGGCCGATGCGTTGTTGGGTGTACTTGCCGGGGCTCCCGTCGCGGCCGGGCGGATCGGGTTTGGGATAGGTGTGCGGGAAATGCAGCTTCCACGGTCCGCTGCGGACGGCCTGGAGTTCGCGGCCCCAGTAGTAAAAGAAGGCTTCGTGCGGCGAGCGGGCGCCGGGTTCGCCGCGCAAGAGCGGCCCGAGGTCCCGGCCGTCCAGGCGCCGGTCGGCGGGCAATACCGCTCCGGCCAAACGGGCCAGCGTGGGCAGGAGGTCCAGGGTGGTGGCCAGTTCGGGGCAAACCCGGCCGCGGGGGATGCGTCCGGGCCAGCGGGCGAGGAAGGGCACGCGCACGCCGCCCTCGAAGGTGGTGGCCTTGCCCTCGCGCAGCGGGCCGGCCGAGCCGGCGTGGTTGCCGTACAAGAGCCACGGGCCGTTGTCCGAGGTGAAGATCACCAGCGTGCGTTCCTCCAGGCCATGCCGCCGCAGGGCCCGGAGAATCTCGCCCACGGACCAGTCAATCTCCCGAATCACGTCCGCGTACAGCCCGGCGCGGGATTTGCCGCGGAACTTCTCGCTCACGAACAGCGGCACGTGCGGCATCGCGTGCGGCACGTACAGGAAGAACGGCCGGTCGCGATGGCGCCCGATGAAATCCACGGCCCGCTCGGTGTACCAGGTGGTCAATTGCGCCTGGTGCGCGGCGGTGACGGGCCGGATCGCCACGCGCTCGCCCTCGAAGAGCGGCAGGTCCGGGTAACCGCTTTTCCGCCGGGCGGCGTCCGGCGGCAGGTTGGCGTACTCGGGGTGCAGCGGCCACATGTCGTTCGAGTACGGCAGGCCGAAGTACTCATCAAAGCCGTGCCGCGTGGGCAGGAACTCGGGCGCGTCGCCCAGGTGCCACTTGCCGAAGATGGCCGTGGCGTAGCCGCGAGTTTTGAGCACCTCGGCCAACGTCAGCTCGGCGGGGTTGAGGCCGGTCTTCGAGCCCGGGCCCAGCGCGCCGAGGATGCCGATGCGGTTGGGATAGCAACCGGTCAGGAGCGCCGCGCGCGAAGCCGAGCACACCGCCTGGGCCACGTAAAAGCTGGTGAACCGCGTGCCCTGCGCGGCCAGCCGGTCCAAATTCGGCGTCCGGTAGCCGCGTGCGCCGTAGCAACCGAGGTCGCCGTAGCCCAGGTCGTCGGCGAAGATGATCACGAAATTGGGCGGCGGCTCCGCCCGGGTGGAGGAGGGCGCCGCCGCGGCGGCGTGTAGAGTCGCTCCGGCCAAAAGGCAGGCAGCAAGCCGGTAAATCGCAGAGGGCATGGGCGAAGGATTCACCGGCCGAACCGGCCCTGGCAAGTCGGCGCTGCCACGTCCCGGCGACCGGGGTTGCGCCTCGGCCCTGGTGATTTCCTCGTTTGAGATTGGTCGGCGGCCCGGCCCGGTCCTACGCTGCACGTGGTGAATGGCGCTTCACGACTCGTCCGCACGCGGTTGGCCCGCGCCACGCCGGCGCGGCGTCCCGCATCGCGCACACGGTGGCCGGGCTTGCTGGTCCTCTCGGGGCTTCTGCTGCTGCTCGGGTTCAGCGGGTGCGCGGGCGAACCGGTCGGACCCGCGCCAGCCGCGGGCGACCCCGCGCTGATCGCGTTGTTGGAGCCCATCCGCCAGCAGCACAAACTGCCCGCGCTGGCCGCCGCGGTCGTGACCCGCCAGGGCCTCGAGACGCTGGCGGTCACTGGCTACCGACGCCGCGACCGCGCCGTGCCGGCCACGACCAACGACCTCTGGCATCTGGGCTCGAACACCAAGGCCATGACCGCCGTACTAGCCGGGAGGCTGGTCGAGCGCGGCCGGCTCTCCTGGCGGACCACGCCGGCAGAAGTCTTCCCTGAACTGGCGGCGGAGTTTCACCCGGACTTCAAGGGCGTCACGCTGCGCCAACTCTTGACCCACCGGGCCGGGTTGAAGGCCAACCTGGATTGGGACCGCCTGGCCCGCGCGGGCAGCGTGGTCGAGCAACGCCGGGCCGCGGTGCGCGAGGCCCTGGTCGCGCCGCCCGAGTACCCGCCCGGCACCCGGGCGATGTACTCGAATCTCGGGTACGTCATCGCCGGCGCGATGCTCGAACGCATCGCCGGCGCGCCCTGGGAAGACCTGATGCGGCGCGAGGTGTTCGAGCCGCTGGGCATGAGCCGCGCGGGCTTTGGCGGCGTGGGCACACCCGGCGCCCTGGACCAACCGTGGGGCCATCTCGCGGGCGGGCGTCCGGCCCGGCACAACGGACCGGCTGCGGACAACCCGCCCGTGCTCGGTCCGGCGGGCACCGTACACTGCACGCTGGCGGACTGGGCGCGATTTGTGGCCGATTTCCTCCGCGGCCTGCGCGGCGAGCCCGGCCTGTTGCCACCGGTCACCTATCGCGCGCTGGTCGCGGTCGAACCCGGCGACGAAGCACCCGGCCCATCCTACGGCGCGGGCTGGGTGGTCACGCGGCGTGACTGGGCTGGCGGGCTGGCGTTGAACCATTGCGGGTGCAACACGCTTTACTTCGCCAATGTCTGGCTGGCACCGGAGCGGGACTTCGCCGTGCTGGTGGTGGCCAACCAGGGCCTCGACGCTTTCGAGGCCACCGATGCGGCCGTGGCGGCGCTGGTGGGGACCCGCACGGTGGCCGCACCGGGACCGGCGGCGAAACCTTGAGCCGAAGGACAGAGTGTCCACACGCGGCGCAACTGGCCGGGCGCCCGCATCGCGCGCAGCGTCTGGAGTGCACGCTCCACAAGGTAGGGCGCCGCTGCGCCGGCGCCGTCCACCCGGCCGCGGACGGCGACGGTGCCGGGCTCGACGGAGTCTCGCCCCACCGGAGGTTGCCTCGGCCGCGCCGCAGCGCGGCCCTACCGGATTGCGCCGCGCCGCCCCGCCGTCGGCCCGGAGCGCCAGCGTCCTCGCCGGCTTTGGATTGCAAGTGAAGCAGGTAGGGCGCCGCTGCGCCGGCGCCGTCCACCCGACCGCGGAACGCGAGGGTGTTGGGCTCGACGGAGTCTCGCCCCACCGGAAGTTGCCTCGGCCGCGCCGCAGCGCGGCCCTACCGACAGCGCCGGCCAGCCGGCGCACTCCATACGCTTCGCGATTCACCAGACGCCCGCCCGCGCGCCAGCGTGTGGAGTGCGGCCGCTTGCGGCTGTTTTCGCGATTAACTGAGCGCTTGGCCTGCGCGCAGTGCCGGCGCGTGCTGGATCACCTTGGCCACGGCGTCGGCGATGCTCCGCACCTGGTCCGGCTCGGCCAGCAGCGCCGTGTGCGCAATCCAGACCGCGTCGCGGCACACCGCTTCGCACACCGGGCAGTGCGTGGTGGTGTAATCCACGCCCTTGGCCGCCAGCGGCGCGGTGATGCCGTGGACGGGCCCGCGGTGGGCGTTTTGGAAAAGGCCGTTGCGGTACAAGGGGCGGTACCAGCCCTTCGAGGCGGGCACGCCTTCGGCGCAGAGGGCCTCGAGGAAGCGGTCGCGCGAAAGGCCCAGCGCCGCTTCGTCCACGCGGAAGACGTACATGTGGAAACTGCGCCGGGTCATGCGCGGCTCGGGCGGCAGCCGCCGCAGGCCGGGCAGCCCGGCCAGGGCAGCGTCCAGCAAGGCGGCATTGGCTTCGCGCCGGGCGATTTGCTCGGGCAGGCGCTCCAGTTGCGCCAGCAGAATGGCGGCTTGAAACTCGGTCAGGCGGAGGTTCGAGCCCAAGTAGTCGTGGTCGTACCAGGCGCCGCCCCCGCGCCGGCCGCAGTGCGAGAAACTCCGGCACAGCCCGGCCAGCGCCTCGTCCTCGGTCACCAGGATGCCGCCCTCGCCGGCGGTGATGTTTTTCGAGACCTGAAAGCTGAACGTGCCCGCGCGGCCGAGGGTGCCGGCGCCGCGGCCGCGCCATTGGCTGCCCCAGGCGTGGGCGGCGTCTTCGAGCACGGCCAACCCGTGACGCTCGGCCAGGGCGTTGAGCCGGTCCATGTCCGCCATGCGCCCACCCACGTGCACGGGGATGACGGCGCGGGTGCGCGGGGTCAGCTTTCGCTCGACATCGTCGGGGTCGAGGTTGAGCGAGTCCGGCTCAATGTCGGCAAACACAGGCACGGCGCCCACGGTGATGACCGCGCTGGCCGTGGCGACGAAGGTGTACGGCGGCACGATGACCTCGTCGCCCTCGACCACGCCCAGCGCGCGCAGGCCCATCTCGAGGGCGGTGGTGCCGTTGGTGCAACTGACAGCGAAGCGCGCGCCCTGGAACGCGGCGTAGGCCGCCTCGAATTCGCGCACCCGTTCGCCGTACCACCACTGGCCGGACTCGAGCACGGCAAGGAGGCGTTGGCGCTCGCGCTCGTCAAACATCGGCCAGCGCGGCCAGGGTCGGGTGCAGACCGGCGAGCCGCCGAGCAGGGCGGGGCGGGAAGCGTTTGTCATGGGCGGATGTTCGGCGGGGGCGGCGCGGCCGACAACCGCGGAGTGGCAGACTTCGGGGCGCGGCTCGCTGTATTGCGGGTGGGGATTCCCGGCGGAGCGCCGCTTTCTCAGCCCGCCGGATGGCCGAGTTCCGGTCGGCCGCCAAGGGCGGGCGTGGCCGTCCGGGAGGGCGCGGCGTTGGCGGGTTGGAGACCCGCGGTGCGGCTGACTCGGAAGTCGGCGCGACGGCGTCGTCCAGCGGCGATCCGCCGCCCGAAAAGCTGATGCGCCCCCGGGCGCGCCCGCCCCGGAGAGGCCCGAAAACCCGGGCGCTAATTTCCGCATTAAAGCAGTTGACGGCCGACTCGCGCCGTGTTCAACTTTGCTCATGCAAATCGAGAGCCTCAAAGTCTTCTGTGACCTCACGGAAACCGAAAGCTTCACCAAGGCGGCCCAAATCAATCACATCACCCAGTCCGCGGTGAGCCAGCAGGTCAGCTCGCTGGAGCGGCAGTTCAAGGCCCTGCTGATCGAGCGCAGCAAGAAAAAGTTCCGGCTCACGCGGGAGGGGGAGTTGTTGTACAAGGCGAGCAAGGAGATCGTGCAGACCTACGAGCGCCTGCACAGCCAGCTCCAAGAGTTGCGCAACATCATTTCCGGCACCGTGCGCGTGGCCACGATCTACAGCATCGGCCTGCACGACCTGCCGCCGTACATCAAGCGTTACCTGAAGAGTTACCCGACGGTGAACGTGCACGTCGAGTACCGGCGCGCCAACCAGGTGTACGAAGACGTGGTGGGCAACGTGGTGGACCTGGGGTTGGTGGCTTATCCCACCCGCGACCCGCGCCTGGAGATCATGCCGCTGCGCAAGGAGCCGATGGTGGTGATCTGCCATCCCGAGCATCCCCTGGCCAAGAACAAGACCGTGAAGTTGAGCGCCCTCAGCGGCCAGAAGTTCGTCGCCTTCGAGTCGGACATCCCCACCCGCAAGGCCCTGGACAAAATCTTCCGCGAGCACGGCGTGCAGGTGGTGCCGGTGATGGAGTTCGACAACGTCGAGACCGTCAAACGCGCGGTGGAAATTGACGCCGGGGTCTCGATCGTGCCCCGCACCTGCGTCAAGAACGAGGTCGAAGAGGGCACGCTGGCGGCGGTCGAGGTCAGCGATGTCGAGTTGGCCCGGCCCCTGGCAGCGCTCTACAAGAAGAACAAGGTCCTCTCCACGGCCATGAAGCAGTTCCTGGCCATGCTCAAGGAGCCCATTCAGGGCTGAAGCCCGCGCGGCTTCTTCCCCCAGCCCCGGACCGCGGCCCGCGGTGCGGGGCTTTTTTTCGGTTTGCAGCGGGGCCGGCGTTTGCCCAGAAGTAGCGTATGCGCACCCGCTGGCTGGTGGTCGGGTTGACGGTCTCCGTCCTCCTGAACCTCTACCTGTTGCTGGGCTGGCTGCGGACCCAACAGCCCCGCGCGCCCGTGTCGCGCCTGGCGACCCGCCGGCCGGTGGTGATCACCAACCTCCTGCGCCCCCTGCGCACTAACCTCGTCTTCGCCCCGCGCCTGCTAAGCTGGCGGGACATCGAGTCCGAAGATTATCCCACCTACATCGCCAACCTCCGCGCCATCGGTTGCCCCGAGGCCACGGTCCAGGACATCATCGTGGCCGACGTGAACGAACTCTTCGCCGCGCGCCGGCTGGCGGAGGTCCCCAACCCGCGCCGCGAATGGTGGCGCTCGGAACCCGACCCCGAGCTGGTCCGTCAGGCCGACGCCAAACGCGCCGCGCTGGACGCCGAGCGCCAAGCCCTGCTGGCCACGTTGCTCGGGCCGGACTGGGAAACCCGCCGCCTCACCGCCCAAGCCGAAGAATCCCGCAATCCCTTGGACGGCGAAATCCTCGGCGCGCTCTCCGCCGAGGCCCGCCGCCAGGTGCGTGAAATCGAGCAACGCCACGCCTGCCGGCTCGAGTCCCTCCGTGCCGCCGCGGACCCGGAGACCGCCGACCCGGAGGCCGACCTGGCGCGCCTCGAGCGCGAGACCCGCGCCGAACTGGCCCGCGTGCTCACCCCCGCCCAGCTCGAGGAATACCTCTTGCGTTACTCGACCACGGCCGACCGCCTCCGCGCCCAGCTCCGCGGGTTCAATGCCACGCCCGAGGAGTTTCGCGCCCTGTTCCGCGCGCAGGAGCAAATGGCCGAACGGCTCGACCAACTCGAGTCCGGCCCGGGCACGCCCGCCGACGCCCGACAACTGGCCGCGTTGGCGCGCGAGTACGAGTCCACCCTCGAAAAAACCCTCGGCCCGGCCCGCTACGCGCATTACCGGCTGCTCCAGGACCCGCTCTTCCGGCAAACCCGGCAGACCGCCGAGCGCCTCGGCGTCGAGCCCGAGAAACTCATCCCGCTGTATCGCGTGAACCAGCTCGCGGCCGAAGAGCGCCAGCGCGTGCTGGCCGACACCACGCTCACCGAAGAAGACCGCACGCGGGAGTTGGCCGAACTCTACACCGCACACCTGGCCAGCCTGCGCCAACTGCTGGGCGAAGACGCCTTTCGGCGCTGGCAGGCGGAAAACCCGCCCTGAGATTGTCCGAAGCCCCGGGCGCGCCTCACGGCGAGCTGACGAGGCGCCGCGCCCGCCAAAGCCCTTCCAGCCAGTACAACGCCAGTGCGGTCCAAATCAGCGCAAACGCCAGGGCGCGGTCCCGTCCGAACGGCTCGCCATAGACCAGCACGCCAATCAGCAACTGGAGGCTCGGCGCCAGGTACTGCAACAGGCCGAGGGTGGTCAAACTCACCTGTCGCGCGGCGGCGGCAAACAACAGCAGCGGCAGCGCCGTGGCCACGCCGGTAAACCCCAGCAGCAAGGTGAGGCGCGGCCCGGCGTGACCAAACGCCGCGCGCCCGCCGGTCTCCAGCGCCCCCCAGAAAATCAGCGCCGGCAGCGCCAGCAGGGCCGTTTCCAGGACCAGCCCCGGCAGGGCCGGGAGCGGCGCCTTTTTCTTGAGCAACCCGTACAGGGCGAAACTGCCGGCCAGCACCAGCGCCACCCAGGGCGGCGCGCCCTCGCGGGCCGTGAGCCAGATCACCGCCGCGCCCGCCAGCGCCACGCACCCCGCCTGCGCGCGGCGCAGGCGCTCGCGCAACACCAGCACTCCCAGCGCCACGCTGACCAGCGGATTGATGAAGTAGCCAAGACTGGTCTCGACAATCCGGCCGGCGTTCACCGCCCAGATAAAGGTCAGCCAGTTCACCGCCAGCAACCCGGCCGCCGCCGCATAGATCCGCAGATGCGCCGGGCGAAAGGCCGTCGCCAGCGTCCGCCACTCGTGGCGCACCCCCGCCAGCAGGGTCAGGAACACCAGCGACCAGAGGATGCGGTGGGCGAGAATCTCCGGCGCGGGCACGCGCTGGAGCAGCTTCCAGTAAACCGGCAGCACGCCCCACAGGCCGTAAGCAGCCACGGCCTGCCAAATCCCCCGTCGGTGCGCGCTCATGGCCTTGACGGCAGCCCCACCTCCGGGCCGCCCAATCGCGGCGGCGATGCCGGGTCAGGGCCGGCCAGGTCCGCCCGCGGGGAACCGGGGCCAAAAAAAGCGGCGGGGCGCGCCGTCCCCGCCGCGAGGGTGGTGCCGCGTCGCGGCGTGTCAGCCGAGCTTGACCTTGAGCTTGCCGCCGTACACGGCGTTGGCGCCGAGCATCTGCTCGATGCGCAGCAACTGGTTGTACTTGGCCAGGCGGTCGCTCCGGCTGAGCGAGCCGGTCTTGATCTGCCCGGCGTTGGTGGCCACGGCAATGTCGGCAATGGTGGCGTCCTCGGTCTCGCCGGAGCGGTGGCTGATGACGGTGGTGTAGCCGTGGCGGTGGGCCAGTTCGACCGCGTCGAGGGTCTCGGTGAGCGAGCCGATCTGGTTCACTTTCACGAGCACCGAATTGGCCACGCCCAGGTCAATGCCCTTCTGGATGAACTTCACGTTGGTGACGAACAAGTCGTCGCCCACCAGTTGGAGCTTCGCCCCCAGTTTATCGGTGAGCTTCTTCCAGTTGTTCCAGTCGCCTTCGGCGCAGCCGTCCTCGATCGAGAGGATCGGGTACTTGGCGCAGAGCTGGACGTAGAAATCCACCAGCTCGTCGCCCGAGACGGTGCGGCCGGTGCTTTTCTTGAAGGTGTAGGCGCCGGTGAGCTTGCCCCGTTTGTTTTTGTCCGCGAACTCGGAGCTGGCCACGTCCAGGGCCAGCCAAATCTGTTTGCCGGCCTTGTAGCCGGCGTCCTTGATGGCCGCGAGGATGGCCTCGAGGGCGGCCTCGGTGCTGTCGAGCTTCGGCGCGAAGCCGCCTTCGTCGCCCACGGCGGTGCTCAGGGCCTTCTTCTTCAACACCTGCTTGAGCGCGTGGAACGTCTCCGTGAGGGCGCGCAGGCCCTCGCTGAAGGTGTCGAAGCCCACCGGCATGATCATGAACTCCTGGAAGTCAATCGGGGCGTCCGAGTGCGCGCCGCCGTTGATGACATTGGCCATGGGCACTGGCAGGACCTTGGCGTTCGGGCCGCCGAGGTACTTGAAGAGCGGCAGGCCCAAGTGATTCGCGGCGGCCTTGGCCGTGGCCAGCGAGACGGCCAGGATGGCGTTGGCGCCGAGCTTGGACTTCTTGAAGCCGGTGCCGTCGAGCTTGAGCATGGCGGTGTCCACGCTGAGCTGGTCCAGCGCCTCCAGGCCGGCGAGGGCGGGCAGGATTTTGTCGGTGACGTTCTTGACGGCCTTGGTGACGCCCTTGCCGCCATAGCGTTTGGGGTCTTCGTCGCGCAGCTCGAGGGCCTCGTGCTCGCCGGTGCTGGCGCCGGAGGGCACGGCGGCGGTGCCGGTCGCGCCGCTGGCGAGGATGACGTCCACCTCCACAGTGGGGTTGCCGCGGGAGTCGAGGACTTCGCGGGCCTTGATGTCAACAATCGTGCTCATGTTTCAGTCTTTCGAGTTCAGTGAACCGACCAAGAGGCGGCAGTCTGCGGACGGGCCGGTCCAGCGTCAAGGAAACCGGCGGGCGCACGGCGGGCGGGCGGGTACCCATGCGCCGGGCAGCGGAGGACGCGTCGAGAATCTCTCGCTCGCACCTTTACAAGCGGCGCGCCGGCCCGGTTAATACGGCCATGCCACGCGTTGAATTTATTGTTGGATTGCTCGCCCTGGGGTTGGCGGGCGGTGGGGTCGCTCGGGCGGCGGCCGAGGCGCCGTTGTATGAGGCCGAGTTGATCTTCCCGCTCGAGGTGTTGCACAACCACGCCTCGTGTCTGGTGGAAACGCCGCGGGGCGATTTGCTGGTGTGCTGGTTTCGCGGCACCGGCGAACGCACCGCCGACGACGTGCAGATCATGGGCGCCCGCAAGCAGCGCGGGGCGAAAACCTGGAGCGCGCCGTTTGTCATGGCCGATACACCGGGCCTGCCGGATGGTAACCCGTGCCTGTTTATTGACCCGCGCGGCCGGCTGTGGCTTTTCCACACGACCATCCTGGCCAACACCTGGGAGAGCGCGTTGCTCAAGTGCCGGGTTTCCTCGGATTACCACCGGCCCGGCCCGCCGCGGTGGGAGCAGAGCGAGGTGGTTCACATCAAACCCGGCCCCGAGTTCGCCGCGGCCGTGGCGCGTCGCCTGCCGGAACTGGAAGCGGTCGTGGCAGGGATGAACCTGCCCGAGCCGGCGCGCCGCGAGGCCGAGGATTTCCTGCGGGCCATGCGCGAGCACGCGAGCGACAAGCTCTACTGCCGCCTGGGCTGGATGCCGCGCGCCCGGCCGTTCCTGCTGGACGGGCAACGGTTGATCCTGCCGCTGTACCACGACGGGTTCAGCTTCTCCCTCATGGCCATTACCGACGATTGGGGCCGGACCTGGCACGCCAGCGCGCCGTTGATCGGGGCCGGCAACATCCAGCCCAGCCTTGCTCAAGCCCGGGACGGCCGCCTCTACACCCTCATGCGCGACAACGGCCCGCCGCCCCAACGGCTCCAGCAGGCCTGGTCGGCCGACCGGGGCGAGACCTGGAGCGCGGTCACCGACAGCGAACACCCCAACCCGGGTGCGGGCGCGGAGCTTTATCGCTTGCGCAACGGGAACTGGGTGCTGATCAACAACGACACCGAGCGCGGCCGGCACAGCCTGGAGGTGCGGCTTTCGGATGACGATGGCCGCACTTGGAAATGGCAGCGGCATCTGGAGCGAGATGAACCCGGGCCGGAAGCCGGGGCTTACCATTACCCGTCCATCTTGCAGGCGCGCGACGGCTCGCTCCACGCCACGTACAGCTATCACCTCAACCAGCGGCACCTGCCCCGTGACGTGGACGGCGATCCGGCCGCCAAGTCCATCAAGCACGTCCGCTTCAACGAGGCGTGGATTCGTGCCGGAGACACGGCGGGCGGCAAGTAAACCAGGGGAAACGTCCAGGTCCGTGGGCTCGTTAGCCGCCCGGGCCGGCGGTCGGCCTGCCCGATGAAGAAGGCAAGGCGCGCAAAAGTCCAAGTTTGGCGTTTTATGGAGCCCGAACCTTCTCATCCACGCTTGTCCGAGGAAGCCCTGGAACTGGTCGCGTCCCGCTTCAAGGTGCTCAGTGAGCCGCATCGGTTGCGGCTGTTGCAGGAACTTCAGGCCGGTGAGCGGGCCGTCGGCGACCTGATCCAAGCGACCGGCTACACGCAGAGCAACGTGTCGCGGCACCTGCAAACCCTGGCCGAGGCCGGCATGTTGGAGCGGCGCAAGGACGGCGTGAGCGTTTATTACCGGATCGCCGACCCCACCATCTTCGAGCTGTGCCGGCTGATGTGCGGCAGCCTCCAGCGCATGTTGGCCCGGCGCGGCAAGGCGTTGGAAACGTCGGCCCGTTGAGCTGCCGCAGCTCTGGCGCGGTCGCCCACGGACCGCTCAAGTCGGTTTGAACGAGTAAATGTTTGCAGTCTTCGCGCGCTCAACAACGAACCGGCCACCCGCCCGGAGCCGGAGGCCGGTTCGGCTTTCCGCAAAGACGCGGGGTTATTGGTTCAGGCGCAGGATGCGGTAAAAGCGGGCGCCCGAGCCGGCCAAGGGTTCATCCCAAGCGAGCGGGGTTGCGGTGGCTCCGCTGACTCGCAGGCCGTCCGGGGCATCCGACCACTGCTTCAGATCGCTCGAGACCTGCACCTGGTAGCGGTACCCCGGCGTCCCGGTCCAGGCGAGCTTGAGCCGGCCCACTCCGGGCAGGACGCGCACTTCGGAGATCTCGAACCCAGCCAGGGTTTGCAGCCGGGCGGCGCGCTCCGGAGCATAGCCCAGGGCGACGAAGTCCAGCCGTCCGCCCGGCACGTGGCAATCGGTGCAACGCAGCGCCTTTTCCTTCGGAGCGACCATGTGGTTTTGCACCCAGAACATCTCGGTCTCCACAAACCCGACCGGGCCGAGGAATTCCCGGCCCACGTAAGCCTGGCCGGCCATCACGGCGCGGGTCCAGTCATAGGACTTCCAGTAGGCGTCCGGGTCCGAGCCGAACAAGTGCGGCACGACCAGCCGGCCCCGCCCGGCATCGTAGGGTTGGCGGCCGGTGAAGCGCTTGACCGGCACGATCCGCGCCCTGGGATCGGCCACGCTGCCGTGGAGGCGGTTGATAGTGACGCGTTCGGCCGCGCTCACCGGGGTGTCGAGGGTGACGAAGGTTGTGTCTCCGTTGGACCAGCGGTATTCGGGAACCACGTTGGCCTGCCAGGTGAAGGTGCCTTTCTGGGTGTCGTAGATTGGGTTGCCGGCCGCGTCCTTGACCACCTTGTTCTTGCCATCCGGGCCTTTTTGTCCGGCGGTGGACCAGTCCCAGGTCATCTTGGTGGCCTTGCCACCGCGGGCAAAGGCCGGGATATGGCAGGTTTGACAGGCCACCCGGGCGAGGTGCGAGTTGAGGGTCGGGTTGTTCCTATGCGGCGCCGGGCCGTGGCATTTTTGGCAAAGTTGGTCGTCCGTGGTGGTCGAGGGATAACTGGTACCGTTGATGCGGTGTTCGCCAGCGTTGTGGCAGACGGCACAACTGAAGTTCAACCCGTCCACCCCCATGTGCACATCCAACTCCCGGGTGGGATTGGTCATGGTGGAATCCAGGTCCCCGTGTTTCACGGCGTCGCCGCCGCCGCCGTAGAAGTGACAGGCGCCGCAAGTGGCCCGGGAGGTCTTGCCCACGTTGCGGGCCACGGTTAACAAGTCCACCGGCGGCCAGATGTTGCCGGAACCGGCGGGGAATTCCTTCGGGGTGTCATACACCGGATGCCCGGCGCCGGTGGGGAACTTTTTGTAGGTGCCGGTGGTGTCGTGGCACACCAAGCAGTCCACCTTGGTCGGGTCGTTGAAGTCAAAGGTCTTGTCAGCGTAACCCATACCGACATGGCAACTGGTGCAGCGCGGTTCGTTGGAGGCGATGGCGATGCAGTAGTTGTTGATCACGTGGTTCTTACCCAGTTGCTGCCCGCTGGCGGGGTCAGTGTGGCTCCAGGTCCAGTGGACCGTGGCCATTACCTCGCGCGCCGCCGATTCATGGCAGCGCGTGCAGGTTTGCGAGCCCTCATACTTGAGGATGAAGCGGTGCGGCGTTTCGGCGTGCACCATGAAGCCGGCCAAAGCGCCGGTGAGGATCAGAACCTCGATGGGTGCGGTCCGGGAGGTCGTCCTAGGGAGGGAAATTAAGCGCAACGCTTTCATACTGGAAAAGCGTTTACGCATATTTGCATGAATCAGCAAACAAAAAATTGCGATGCTGTGAAAGTAGAAGAGTGACTTCCAGAACCCTTCACCAAGAACCGCCTTTCAGGGCCGTGCCCGGTGGTTCAGGCGTCTTTTTCTGCGTCGGGAGTGGCTTCGCCCTGAAGCTTTTGCAACGCGACGGCGGCCGCGGCGGTCTCCGCTTCCTTGATGCTGCGCCCCTGTCCACGCCCCAGTTCTTTTCCGGCATGGATCACGGCACATTCGTACCGCCGGTCGTGGTCCGGGCCGCTGGTGGCGATGAGCCGATAAGCGGGCGGCGTGGCAGAGGTGGCTTGAAACAATTCTTGGAGCCGGCCTTTGGGATTGTCCGTGCCGTCGCCGGAAAGTCCGGCGCTGAGCTCGGGCTCGAAGATGCGCTGCACAAACTCGCGAACCGCCTCGATACCCCCGTCCAGGTACAAGGCCCCGACCAGGGCCTCGAAGGTGTCGGCTAGGTTGGAAATCCGGTCGCGTCCGCCACCGGCCTCCTCGCTACGGCTGATGACCATGTAGGGTCCCAGGCCCAACTGCCGGGCGCGCCCGGCCAGGAAACGCCGGTTCACCAACCGTGCGCGCGCCTGAGTCAACTGGCCCTCGGTGTAGTCGGGGAAACGCCGGTAAAGTGTCTCGGACAGGACCAGGCTCAGCACGGCGTCCCCCAAGAATTCGAGCCGTTGGTTGTTCTGGAACCGGACGCCCTGCTCCTGCGCCACGGAGGGATGCATCAAGGCCAAGCGCAGCAGGGCGCGGTCTTTGAACTGACACCCCAAAGCGGCTTGAAGCTGGTCCAGCTCGCTCATGCGGTGGATGTGGGGGTGGTAATCGGACCCGCAGCGGTGGTGTCCTCCGGCTCGGGAGGCGAGGTCTCCGTCGGAACCGGAGCGGATTCGGCGGCGGCAGGTTGCAGCTTGGTCTCCGAAGCCGGGCCGCGTTCGAGCAACTGCGCCACTTCCCGCTGCACCGCGTCCAGTTGGTCCAGGCGCAACTCGGGGTCCACGATGGGGAAGACTTCGCCGGTCCGGGCGTGCTCGTAGATCAAAACGCGGCGGCCGCCCTCGCGGGTTTGGGCCTTGGCCTTGAGCACTCGTTTGCGTTCGAGCATGACGGCCAGGATGAACACGCTGCCGGCGTGTTCCGGCGCGTTGCGCGCAGCCAGCTTGCGCAGCAAGGATTCGGCGCTTTCCCGGGCGATCGGCTCCGGCGGTTCGGGCGGCGGTGGTTCGTACTGGCTGACCCAGTGCGAGACAAAGCCACGGCGGTGGTTATCGCCCTGGGCGTGCTGGGATTGCCAACAACTCTCGCACACGTCCAAGCGACGATAGGCCTGGCGCTCGTCAAACAGCAGCGTGTGCAGCGACTCGCCCTTCTTGAAGGCGCGCCCGCAGTCCTGGCAGGCATGAGCCCGCGGCTGGATGTTCCACTCGAACATGTGAGGTGTACCGGATTCCCGGCCCCGGAGTGCAAAGCATGGACGCCGACCTCTCCGGACGCATTCAGGCGCCCGTCCGCCATGACGCACCAGGCCGGACCTGCCCAAGGTAGTCTTCCACTCGGGTGAGGAGCAACCCTCGATTGGTGCGCCGACCGGGTGAACCGCGGGACCTGGGCTGGGAGCTCGGGATTTTTCCTGCTCCGGCTCGCTGCAAAGCAAAAGCCGTCCCGAGCGGACGGCTTGGTTGGTCTTCCCGCGCAAGGCGACCGCAGTCGAGCGCGGCTCAGGCCGCCAGCGCCAGCCAATCGGCCGTGTGACGACGGATGCGCTCCTGGCGGGCGGCTTGTTCGCGGGCGCGGGCCACCTTCTCTTCCACCAGCTCGGGCAATACCAGCAAAGGGAACGGCGAAGCCCAGGCCAGTGAAGCCGCCTCTTCGGCCGCCCACCGGACCCGAGATCGGACCGTCTCCGAACCTGCGCGCGCCAGGTGTGGGCGCAGGAGCCGTTCCTTCAATTCGCTCAGCACGGCCCGTTGCTCCGCGCGGGTCAGCCCGCGGGGCCGCACGCGGAAGCGGGTGGGCCGCGCAAAGCGCGTGGTCAATCGTTTCTCCGATTCGTTCATGGGCTTCGACTCAATCATGGGCTTCGCCTCGATTCCTCGAACGCCGGGGCCGGCCGAAAAAAAACCCCGCAAAGCAGACGCCTCGCGGGGTGGTGGGAAATTACCTGACGTCTCATCACCTACCCGGTTCCACCCCGGCCACCCGGTACTCGCCCGCGCGCGTCACCCGACGACCTCGGGCTGCGTGGTCCAGACACGGTATTGTCCCTCTTTGTTTCACGTTGCGAAAACGTGTCCCGAAGCGCGCCTTTGTCAAGGCCCCCCGGGGCGGCAAAACCCGCTTTACTCGCCCGCGGCCCCGGGCAAGCCTGCCGTCATGCAGAGGTCCCAATGGATACGTCGGGCGAGTCTCGCCTGGGTAGTGCTGGCCACGGGCTGCCTTTCCACCCGCATCACCAACCTCACGCCCCGGCAGGTGGTGCGTCCGGCGGACGGCTTGGTCAGCTTTGAGGCGCGCTGGGACAGCAACCAGCGCGCGATCCGCGAGGACAGCTTCCACCCGTACGTCGTGGTGGGCGGCGAAAAGTACTCCATGCAGCGCACCTTGCTGACTTCCAACCGCTGGGAAGCGCTGGTGCCCGTGCCGCCGGACCGGCGCTTCGTCAACTACCACTTCAAGTTCGACTACGAGATTCAGGGCTTCGGCCAGCGCCACCCGGACAGCCGACTCTCGGCCGGTTACCAGCTTGAAATCCTCGAGCCCTGAGACCACCCCCATGCCCGTCGAACCGCTCGCGGGTTCGCGCTGCCCGGGCCCGGCCTGGCCGGGATGGTGGATCGTGGTCCTCGGGGTGGCCCTGTTCAGCCTGCGTCTCCTGGGGCCGGCGGACCTGACCGACAACGACCAGGAACGGCCCGCTTCCTATGTGCTGGACGCCGTCCAAAACGGCCACTGGCTCATTCAGCGCGACGCTTACGACGACATCGCCTCGAAGCCGCCGCTGTTCACCTGGCTGGCCGGTCTGGCCACGTGGTGCGCGGGACGCATCAGCCGGCTGACCCTGTACCTCCCTTCGGCGGTCGGCGTGGTCGGCATGGCTTGGCTGGTGTGGGCCGCAGGGCGGGCGCACTTCGGGTCGCTGGCCGGGCTGCTGGGCGGGTTGTCGCTGGTGATGAGCCAGTACGGCTTTAAGCACGTGGTGCTGGCGCGCAACGACGCCCTGTTTGCCGGCACGGTGACGCTGGCCGCGCTGGCCGCCTGGCGTGCCTGGGCCAAGGGACGAGGTGGGACGGCGTTTTGGCTGGCGGCCGCGGCGGCCACGCTCACGAAAGGACCTCTGGGATTGCTGCTGGCGGCGGGCGGGTTACTGGCTGCGGCGTGGGAACCCGCCTCCGACCGTTGCCCGATTCGCGGGAAACGTCTCCTGCCCGGCGCGGGACTTTGGCTGGCCCTGGTGGGCGGTTGGTTCTTCCTGGCCTGGCTGGAGGCCGGTGAGGACCTCGTCCGCAAGCAACTGGGACGCGAGCTGGCCGGGCACCTGACCGGCGCGGAGGCGGGCGGCAAAGCGCCGTTCAGCGAGCCGTGGCTGCCGCTGCTTTACTTGCTCTCACGGTACGCGCCGTGGAGCCTGGCGGCGGGCGCGGGCTTTTGGCGGGTTTGGCGTCGCCCGGCCATCGAGGTGATGGAGCGCCGGTTCGAGCGGTTTCTGTTTTGCTGGTTCGCGGTGGGGCTGGTGGTCTTCAGCATCGCTCCGCACAAGCGTCCGGACCTTTTGCTGCCGCTGGTTCCGGCCGCCGCTTTGTTGGCCGGGCGCGAACTGGCCGGCTGGCTGCGGCGCTGGCCCGCCGCCCGGGTCGAGTACGCAACGGTCCTGGGCAGTGCGGTGGTGGTAGCCGGCCTGGCGCTTGCGCAACCTCAAGGCCGGGCCACGGCCGCGGAGGTCTTGAACACCCGCGCCCAGCACGAGCTGGCGGCCTGGTGGGAAGAGGCGGGCCTTCCCGGCGTGCCGTTGACCTTCGTCGAGCACACGCTGACCGCGCAGTTTTACCTGAACCGGCATCAAGCAGTGGTCACGCCCGAGCAGGCCGGGCGCTTGTTGCAGGGCGACGCGGCGTGCGCGCTCATCACGCGCAATCTCGCGGCGGTGCGGCGTTGTTTGCCGCCGGATTTCACCCCGTTGGTGCTTCGCGAAGCGCCGGCCGGCGCGGCGCCGCGGGCCTGGTTGTTGGCCAACCGCACCGCCACCAACAGAACTTCCGGCCCGGTGGCGGTGGGCGTGGGACCATTGCGGGTGCAACTGGAGGGCGCGGCGCTGGTGCGCGCGCGGCGATGGGACCTCGAGCTGCGCCGCACCGCACCCGCGGCACGCGTGCACGTGGTCCATGACGCGCCAGGGTCGGTTCCGGTGGGGGTCATCTGGCTGGACGCGTCCGCGCGGCGGGAGGCACGCCGGCGGTTGGCGCCCGGAGAAACCTGGACGCTGGCCGCGCCTTGAACCGGGGCAACGTCCGGGGGCAAGGCCGGGCAAAGGCACGTGCGAACCGGCGGTCCATCCGACGGGCGCGCATCTCGGCTTTTACGTGGTCGAAGTTGGTGTGGAGGAAGGTCTGCGCCCAAGGGGCGCTTCCCCAACTGCCAACTGCTTGCGGTCTACAACAATTGACCGCGGCCCGCAGCCTGCCATCCAAAACGGTCTGCTGGCTGGAAGCGCCCTTGTGCCTGCCAGCCGGTCGCTCTCACCGCCCCGCTGCCCCTCGGCTCAACGACGAACCGCTCGAGCGCTCGTTGGCCCGCGTTGCCAAGTTCGCCGACCGGACCCCGCTCGGGGAACGGCTGCGCCAACGTCCGACGTCCCCATCGCCGCGCTCTGGCGGCTCATCGCGGGGGTTGTGCCGCGGGTTATCGCCCGTGCCGAGCCCGTCCGCCGGACCTATGCGGGCAGCGCCGAAGTGTTTTTCAACGACACGGAAAATCCACGTCCACGGCCCCACCTTCGAGGGAGCCAAGATCAACGACGAAGGCTACCTGGCGCTGTCCTGGCAGACCCTGGGGTTCGGCCCCTTCCTGGTCGGGTACGAACTCGGCTCCCCCGGCGACGTCCGCAGCGCTTGGCCCCAGATGCTCCCAACCCTCCGCAGCCTGTGGCAGGACCGGGAAAGTGATTTCCTGGCCGACAGCGGTTCGAGCCGCCGCGAGCAATTGTCAGCCCTCGCCCAAGCCGGCTTTACCCCCGGAGCGAGAGCTGTACCACCAGTGGACCACCAAGCCCGAGCGCCCTGCCGCCGCACTGGTGCGGCACGCCCGGCGGCTGGTGGCGCGGGTGGCAGGGACAGTGAGCTCGCTGGGCTGGTGGCGGGCCGGGGCGGTCGAGGCAGCGGTGGCGGCCGTGCTCGCGCGGTCCAATCCCGTTCCCGACTGCATTTCCCCGCACTAGCTTGATTTGCATCAATTCCCCACCCGGGCCCGCCAGCTATTAGTCAATCGCAATGAGCCGGCGGCACCATTCAGTCGAATCGAGGCCCGGGACGGGTTCCCGGGCCACCGGGGCCCCGGCCGTTGGCGGGATTGTCGCGGCCCGTACCCGATGAAGGCGCAATTCAATTTCTGGGTGCCGATGACCTTGCTGGCCTGGGCCGGGGTTCTCTGGCTGGACCCCGCGCCTTTCGTCAGCCCGGTGCCGCCCCGGGTGAGCGCCCCGGCCTGGGCGACGGACCCGACGCCGGTCCGGCAGCCGAAGCTCCGGCCGGAATACCTGGTGGCCGGTTACACCTACCAGTGCATGGATTGTCACCGGATCATCCCGTCACCCGCCGAGACGTTCCGCCGGTTGACCCAGCACGCCGAGATTCGACTCAACCACGGCATCAACACGCGCTGCTTCAACTGCCATCACCCGCGCAACCGCAACGCGTTTGTGGACGATTTCGGCGCCGAAATCCCGTGGAACCAGCCGCAACTGCTCTGCGCCAAGTGCCACGGGCCGGTGTACCGCGACTGGCAGGCCGGTTCGCACGGCCGCATCAACGGGCACTGGGACCCCGCCCGCGGGCCGCAGACCAAGCTGCGGTGCATCGAGTGCCACGATCCCCATCACCCGCCCTTTCAACCGCTCCCGCCCGCGCCCGGGCCGCACACGCTGCGCATGGGCGCGCCGAGCCCGTCGCAACACGCCGGTCCGCGCGACCCGCTGCGCATCTTTGACCGGGCGCATTCCGAACCCTCCTCCCACTAACCATGGCCGACCCCGCCAACAGTTTCCAAGGCAACCCACCCGGCCCCTGTGAGGGCGACGGGCTGACCCGGCGCGAGTTCCTGGGCAAAGCGGCCGCCGCGGCGGCGGGTTTGTCCGCCCTGGCTGCGGCGATGTCACCCTTGCGGCATCTCAGTGACGATGCGCTGCCCAGCGTCGAGGAGTTCCTCCAGAAGCACTACAAGGAGATGACGCCGGAGGACAAGGAGCGGGCCCTCAACCGCATCCGCGAACAGGTCCGCCAGCGGTACGGCGTCGAGGCCAACGTCACGGACCCGCCGCCGTTGGACGGGGTGGAGTTCGTGTACGGCCTGAACATCAGCCGTTGCATCGGCTGCCGCAAATGCGTCCACGCCTGCGTGGCGGAAAACAACCAGTCGCGCGCGCCGGAAATCCAGTACATCCGCGTGCTGGAGATGGAGAAGGGGAGCATTGACCTGGAGACGGCCAACCATCACTACGATCCGCCACAGGTGCCGCGGCCGGACAAGTGGTACATGCCGGTGCAGTGCCACCAGTGCGCCAACCCGCCTTGCGTGAAGGTCTGCCCGGTCGAGGCCACGTGGCAGGAGCCGGACGGCATCACGGTGATTGACTACGACTGGTGCATCGGGTGCCGGTACTGTGAGGCCGCTTGCCCGTACTTTGCGCGGCGGTTCAACTTCACCACCCCGCAAATCCCGAAGGAAGAACTCAACCCGAACATGGCGTACCTCTCCAATCGCCCGCGGCCCAAGGGCGTGATGGAGAAATGCACGTTCTGCCTGCACCGCACGCGGGTGGGGCGCCTGCCGGCGTGCCTCGAGGTCTGCCCAACCGGCTCGCGCAAGTTCGGCAACGTGCTCGACCCCAACAGCGAGGTCCACTACATCCTCAAGCACAAGCGGGTGTTTGTCCTCAAGGCGGACGTGGGCACGCTGCCGCGCTTTTTCTACTACTTCGACGAACGCGGCAGCCGCTACCACGAACCGATCACGCCCGAGACCAAGGGCCGGGAAGTCAAAGAGACTGGCGCATGAAACGGTATCTGACCTTTCTCTGGGACTGCTTTCGCCTGAGCTTCGTGGGCGACTGGCGGTACCACGCGTGGATGACGCTGCTGACCGTCATCGCGCTGGGCGGTCTGTACGCCTGGTGCCACCAACTGGTGCACGGCCTCGTCACCACGGGCATGACCGACCAGGTGTCGTGGGGGATGTACATCGCCAATTTCACCTACCTGGTGGGTCTGGCGGCGGCCGCTGCCATGCTCGTGATTCCGGTCTATGTGTACCGCAACCTGCACCTGCACGACGTGGTCATCTTCGGCGAGCTGCTCGCGGTCTCGGTGATCCTGATGTGCCTGTTGTTTGTGACGGTGGACCTGGGCCGGCCGGACCGGTTCCACCACCTGCTGCTGCGGTTCAACTTCCCGATTTCGATGCTGACGTGGGACGTCATCGCGCTCAACGGGTATCTCCTGCTCAACCTGCACATCTGCGGCTATCTCATCTACTGCGCCTACTGTGAACGCCCCCCCGCGAAGGCGTTTTACATCCCCTTTGTGTTCATCGCCATCGTCTGGGCCATCAGCATCCACACCGTGACGGCCTTCCTGTACGTGGGCCTGGGCGGGCGGCCGTTCTGGAACTCGGCCATCATCGCGCCCCGCTTCCTGGCCAGCGCCTTTGCGGCGGGGCCGGCGTTTATCATCCTCACCCTCCAGGTGGTCCGCCGCTTCACCCGGCACCAGGTCAGCGACGAGGCCCTGCTGACCCTGCGCCGCATCGTGCAAGTGGCGATGCTCATCAACCTGTTCCTCCTGCTGTGCGAGTTATTCACCGAGTTTTACGCGGACACCCGCCACGTGGCCTCGATCCGCTACCTGTTTTTCGGCCTGGGCGAGCACCGCGCGCTGGTGCCCTGGATTTGGACCGCGCTGGCCATGAACGTCGTGTCCACCACGCTCTTTCTGCTGCCGGCTTCACGCGCGCTCAAGACCCTGAACGTGGCTTGCGTGCTGGCCATCTTCGGCATCTGGATCGAAAAGGGCATGGGCCTGATCGTCCCCGCTTTTGTACCCTCCCCGCTGGGCGAGATCGTCGAGTACCGCCCCACTTTGCACGAGACGATGGTCTGCCTCGGCATCTGGGCCTTCGGTCTCTTGGTATACACCATCCTGGTCCGGGTCTCCGTGCCCGTGCTGGCGGGCGAGGTGACCTACGCCCGCCGCTGGGGGACGCATCCCAAGGCCCGGCCGGCTTTGCACACCGATTCCACTGCCAAACCCGCTCCGAGCCCATGAAAACTCCCATCCCTAATCTCGTCGCCACCCTGTTGCTGGTCGGCGCCCTCACGACCACGGCCCGCGCCCGCGCGCAGGCCTGGGGCCTGCCGGAACTCTCCAAGGAGTCCAAGGCCTGCCTCGAGTGCCACAAGCAGGACAACACCGGCGTGTACCAGCAATGGGGCGCCAGCAAGCACCACCGCGCCAACGTGGCCTGCTTCGAGTGCCACATGGCCAACGAGGGCGAGCCCGACGCCTTCCTGCACGAGGGCTACCGCATCGCCACCATCGTCTCGCCCAAGGACTGCGCCCGCTGTCACAGCAAAGAGGCCGAGGAGTTCGCCAACTCCCACCACTCGAAGGGCGGGCGCATCCTCGGCTCGCTCGACAACACCCTGGCCGAGGTCGTCGAGGGCAACCGCGGCATGAAGACGCCGGGCTTCCCGCACGGCAACAGCGCGGCCGCCGTCAACGGTTGCTGGCAGTGCCACGGCAGCGAGGTCAAGGTGCTCGCCAACGGCAAACTCGACCCCGCCACCTGGCCCAACACCGGCATCGGCCGCATCAACCCCGACGGCTCCGAGGGCTCCTGCTCCGCCTGCCACAGCCGCCACTCCTTCTCCGCGGAGCAGGCCCGCCATCCTGACAACTGCGGCAAGTGCCACATGGGGCCCGACCATCCGCAGATGGAAATCTACTACGAGTCCAAGCACGGCATCGCCTTCCGCGCTTTCAAGGACAAGCTCAACATGGATTCCTCAAAATGGATCGTGGGCGAGGACTACAACCTGGCCCCCACCTGCGCCACCTGCCACATGAGCGCCACGCCGGCGCGGCCCGCCACCAAGGACCGGCCCGCCCTGCCGGCGCAACCGGTCACGCACGACGTCGGCATGCGCATCAGTTGGAACAACCGGCCCGAGATTTCCGTGCGGCCCGAGATCAGCGACAAGAAGCTGGGCCTGCCCGGCGCCGAGGTGAACTGGCAGACCCGCCGCAACAACATGAAAGCCGTGTGCGTCAACTGCCACGAGCAGCAGTGGGTGGACAATTTCTACGTCCAGTACGACAGCCTCATTGACCTCTATCACCAGAAGTTCGCCGAGCCCGGCCTCGAGCTCTACAAGCTGGCCAAGCCGCTGATGAACCCGGTGCAGTTCGCCAACAAACTGGACTGGACCTGGTACGAGCTCTGGCATCACGAAGGCCGCCGCGCCCGACACGGTGCCTCGATGATGGGGCCCGACTACACCCACTGGCACGGCACCTACGAAGTGGCCAAACACTTTTACTCGAAGATGGTGCCCGAACTCGAGGAGTTGGTGCAGAAGGGCCGGGCCTCCGGCGATCCCGCCAAGGCGGCCGCCGCCGACGCCCTGGCCAAAAAGCTCGACGAGGTCCTCAACCAGGCCAACCACAACTGGTATCTGAACAAGATGGACCCGGCGGAAAAAGCCGAGCGCGAGCGCCGCCAACAGGAATTTCAGAAGCGGTACGCGAAGTAACCGGGGTTCCGCTGTGCAACGGCCCGCCCGGAGATGCTCCTCCGGGCGGGCCCAACTTTTGCCCGGCGCCGGCGCGGCCCGGGATGCGTCCGGCGCCGCGTAGCGACGCGGGCTACGGCCGGCGTTTGTCCCAGCCCTGGGACTTGATCAGGGCCTCGACCGCCAGCTTGGGTGCGTAGTCGTTCGGCACGATCTTGTGCCGCGCCAGGTACCGGAACACGTCGTTCAAGTGCCGCACCTCGTCGCGCTTGCCCGCGAGTTGTTCGGCCGGCAGCGTCCGGAGCCGGGCCAAATAGGCCTCGGCCAGCTCGGTGGCGCGCTGACGGGCGGCGGCATCGTCCGCGTACACCAGCGATTCAAACCACCGCAGCATCTCGGGCAGCGGGTTGTAGTTGTTCTTCAACGTGGCGGCGTCGGCGCGGATACTGGCGGCAATTTCCGCGCGCTTGGCCCGCGCGGCCTCGGTTTCCAACCAGCCGTCGGTGCCGCCCTCGGCCGGGCGCGGCGGCAGCGGGCGATACCAGATGTTGCGGAAGCGGGTGGGGTTGCCGTGGTCCTGCAGCGCCAGCGGGCCTTTCTCCGGAAACGGGCCGGGCTTGGAACGGCCCATGTGCCCGCCCGGGCCCTCGAGCGGGGTGTGGTCCTGGACCAGCACGCCGTTGAGAAACACCGTGACGTAGCCGGGGTCCACCACCTTGCCGTCGCGGTGAATGGGCCGGCGGAAAACGATGTCGTACACCTGAAATTCGCCCGGCGGGTTCAACGGCAGGCACAGCGGCGGGTTCACCCCGTAGTACGCCCCGGCGTGGCCGTCGGCGTAGGTGACGTTGTCGTACGAATCGAGCACCTGGATTTCGAGCCGGCCCATGAGAAACACGCCGCTGTTGCCGCGGCCCTGGCCCTCGCCCTCGACCTTGGCGGGGGCGGCCCACTCGATATGGAGTTGGCAGTCGCCGAATTCCTCCTTGGTCCGGATTTCGCCCGTGCCGGGCGCCACCTCCATGTAGCCGTCCCGCACGACCCACTTGGCCGGAGCGCCCTTTTCCCCCTCCCACTTCGAGAGGTCCGTGCCGTCGAAGAGCACCATGGCGTCCGAGGGCGGCCGCCCCGGCTTGTCCGGCTGGCTGAACGTGCCCGGGGTGACCCGCGGCGGCTGGGGGCGATTGCCGTCGTGCACCGCCCAAGGGTGGTGGTCATCGGGCGGGTCACCGTAAAAACGCGGGCCGGCCGCGGCGGCCGCGTTGGGGATCAAGCAGGGGAGGAAACAAGCCAAAACAAGCGCGGGAATCTTCATGGCCGCAGCATGAGCGCGGGCCGCGGACGGCGTCAATGACGCTTCCACGACCGCGTGGCCGGCGGCGTGCCGGGAGGGTGGGGCCGGCACGGTAAGACCCGGGGCAGGAGCCTCTCAGTGCACACGGCGGGAGCGGAGAAAATCGCGGGAGAACACGGGCGAAGCCCCGAGGAGGATGGGTTGCCGGGGATGTTTGGGGTGGCTGACGGGATTTGAACCCGCGACAGCCAGATCCACAATCTGGAGCTCTAACCAGGCTGAGCTACAGCCACCGCCCAAGGCCCGAAGCTAGGCCGGTGCGCGCTGCCGCGTCAATCACTTTGCGGTGCGCTTTGGGAAAGGCGCAGGTAGATCGGGGCCAGCGGTGCTCAAGTCCCCAGTGATAAGCACCCGCCGGCCGGCCGCGCCGCTGCAAGGTCCTACCACGTGAAAGCCGCGAACCACATGGCCAGGCGCCGCTGCGTTGGCGCCGCCGCTCCGGGCGTGACAGCCGTGCCGGTTTGCAGTCCAATGCCAGCAGAAGCCGCCGTTGTCATGGAACCGCTGGTTACCCCTGATGCTCCCCTTGCACCCACCGCGTCGCCCGCCGCGGCCGCCGACGCGGCGGCCGAGTTTGGCGCGTTGTATGCGGCGCACGCTCCGGCCATTTACTACCTGGCCCTGCGGCTCCTGGGCGACCCCGCCCGGGCCGAGGACGCCACGCACGACGTGTTTCTGCGCGCCTGGCGCAATTATGGCGAGTTCCGCCGTGCGGCCTCGGCGCGCACCTGGTTGTACCGCATCGCCCTCAACCACTGCCGCAACCTCCAGCAACGCTGGTACGACCGCGCCCGGGTGCCCGCCGCCGAGGCCGGCGCCTGGGAACAAACGCCCGACCCGGGTGCGGGACCGCTGCGCGTGCTCGAACTGCGGGAACTGGGCCGGCGCATCCAGCAAGCGCTCGACGCCCTGCCCGCCGAATATCGCGAACTGCTCCTGTTGGTGGCCGACGAACAACTCACCTACCCGCAGGTGGCCGAGCTGACCCACCAGACCGCGGACGCCGTCCGCGGCAAACTCCACCGCGCGCGCCGCGCCTTTGCCGCGGCGTTTGCCCGAACCGCTTGATCCCATGTCCACCGACCCCACCCCCTCTCGCCTCACCCAGCAACAACACGCTCGCGAGCAGGCCGTCTCGGCGCAGCAACAGCAGTCCGGCCACGAGTTCGCCACGGTCGAGGACCTCCTGCGGGCCGACCGCGCCCAAACGCCGCCACCCCCGCAGCTCGAGGCCCGCGTGCGCCAGAGTCTCGCCCGGGAGACGCCGCCGCGCCGCCCCTGGTGGTGGCGCTGGTGGCGCCGTTGAACGCCCGCCATGAGCCTCCTCGAGGAAATCGAAGTCCTGGTCCGCGCCCGGTACCCGCTCCTGTACGTGGTTTCCAGCGAGGAAGCTCGCGTGGACGCCGCCCTGGCCGAGGTGGCCCGGCGCGTGGACAAGCCCCTTTACGAGTGGAGCTGCACCACCGGCCTGGCGCCCGCCGGCGCTCCGGTTTCGGCCCCGCGCGCCCGCGCCGCGGCCACACGCGAGCCGTTGGCGGCGCTGGACCTGGTGCTCGAACAAGTCGAGCCGGCCCTGTTTGTCTTCAAGGACCTGCACCCCTTTTTGAACCGCCACCAGCCGGCGGTCACCCGGCGCATGCGCGAAATCGCCCGGCACCTCAAGGACACGCGCAAGACGCTCGTGCTGCTGAGCCCGACCCTCGAGCTGCCCGCCGAGCTCGAAAAGGACGTCACCGTCCTGCACTTCCCGCTGCCCGGCCGGGCCGACCTCGAGGCGCTCCTGGACCGCATCCTGCGCGAGGTCGAGCCCGGCGGCCAGGTGCGGGTGGACCTGGACTCCGAAGGGCGCGAGCGACTCCTGCAGGCGGCGCGCGGGCTCACCTTGAACGAGGCCGAGAACGTCTTCGCCCGCATCCTGGTGCGGCGTCGCGGGCTGAGCGGAGCGGAGGTGGCGGAGTTCCTGGCGGAGAAGCGCCAGTTGATCCGCAAGAACGGCCTGCTCGAGTACTACGACACCGCGGAGTCCTTTGCCACGGTGGGCGGGCTGACCGCGCTCAAGACCTGGCTGGCCAAGCGCGGCGCGGCGTTCACCCCCGCGGCCCGCGCCTACGGCCTGCCGCCGCCGCGCGGCGTGCTGCTGCTGGGCGTGCAGGGCTGCGGCAAGAGCCTGTGCGCCAAAGCCGCCGCCCACGCCTGGCAGGTGCCCCTGCTGCGCTTCGACATGGGCCGCATGTTCGGCAGCTTGGTGGGCTCGTCCGAGGAAAACGTGCGCCGCGCCATCCAGGTGGCCGAATCGGTCGCCCCGGCCGTGCTCTGGGTGGACGAGATTGACAAGGCCTTCGCCGGCACGCAGGGCTCGACCTTCTCGGACGCCGGCACCACCGCGCGCGTCTTCGGCACCTTCCTGACCTGGCTCTCGGAGAAGACCGCGCCGGTGTTCGTGATGGCCACGGCCAACGACATCTCCCAGCTCCCGCCCGAACTGCTGCGCAAGGGCCGGTTCGACGAGCTGTTTTTCGTGGACCTGCCCGGGACGGCCGAGCGCGCGGAAATCTTCGCCATCCACCTGGCCCGTCGCGGGCGCGACCCGGCGCGGTTCGATCTGCCGGCCCTGGCCGCGGCCAGCGCGGACTTCAGTGGCGCCGAGATCGAAGAGGCGGTGATCAGCGCGCTCTACGAAGGCTTCAGCCGCGGTGAGGAGTTGAACACCGCCCACGTGCGGACGGCCCTGGAGGAGACCGTGCCCCTGGCCCGCACCATGTCCGAACACCTGCAGCGGCTGCGCGACTGGGCCCGCGGCCGCGCCCGGCCCGCGCAAGCGCGGGAACCGACCGGCAGCGCATGAGCGGGGCGCGCTCTCATTCGCCGGGACCGCGCCGCCGCCGGCGCTGTCCGGGCCGGCTCCCGTGGGCCGGTTGGCTGATCGGGCTGGTGGGGCTGGCCGCTGCCGGCGCCGCGGAGCCGCCCACCGCGCATTGGCGGGTGTACCGCGCCGCGGATGGGCTGGCCGAGTCGCTCAGCACCGCCATCACCACCAGTCCGCGCGGGCTGGTCTGGGTTCATCATGGCGATGTCGGCGCGCTCAGCGGGCTGGACGGCTACGCCGTGCAACGCGTGCCCTCGCCCCCGGAGCGCATTTTCCGCGTTTACCAGAGCCGCGCCGGGCGGCTCTGGGCGGTGTACGCGGACGGCGTGATGGGTTTCGCCGGCGACACTTGGACGTCGTATCCGCTGACCGGCCACTTGAGCACGGCGGAGTTGAACCTGCTGCGCGCCGGCCGGCCGCCGAGCCTGGTGCCGGCCGAGGAGGACCGCGTGTTGCTGGCGCTGCCCGAGCGCCTGGTGCTGTTCCGGGCCGTGGACGGCTCGCTCACGGTCTTGCGCGAGGCGCGCCAGACGCCGTTGGGCCGGTTGCACGAAATTATTCCCGCCACCGGCGGCGGCCTCTGGGTGACGGGGGAGCACGGCCTGGCCCGCGTGGAAGGACCCCTGCGCCGGCTGGGTCCAGACTCGCCGTGGCACTTCCACCTGCCGCCCGCGGAGCTGGGGCTGGGCGGGCTGTTCCGGCCCTTCGAAGATGAGAGCGGCGGCGTGACCTGCGTGGCCGAGCTGCCCGCCACGCAGCAGCGCGGGTTGGCGCACTTCGACGGCGCGCGATGGCAGTTGCTCACCGTCCCCGGCGAAAACCTCCGCTTTGCCTGGCGCGGGCCGGCCCCGGGCACGTTTTGGGGTGTCACCCAGAACCGCCTGTATTGGTTCGCCGGGGGCCAACGAAGCGAGGTTCGCCCCCCGGTGCCGCTGGCGCAAATCCATGACGTGGCCGTGCAACCGCGCGGGATTTTTTGGCTGGCCACGCGCGAGGGCGTCATCCGCCACGCGCCCGCGGCCTGGCAACGGGCGGCCACGAGTGACGGAGAAAAGCCGGGCCATTTCCAGAGTTTGGCCGAGGACGCCGCGGGGCGGCTCTGGGCCGCAGCGGATACGGGGCTGTGGTTGCTCGAGGACCGGGTCTGGACGCGCTTGACCTGGCCGGAGGGATTCGAGCCGGCCTGGTCGAGCGGCGAGGGGCTCTGCGCGTTGGGCGGGGCGGGGCTGCTCGTGACCACGCGCGGCGGGGCCTGGCGGTTTGACCCGGACACCCGGCAGTTCGCGCGCGTGGTCCATCCGGAGGGCCGCGCGGTGGGGCGCGTGGTCAGCCGCCCCGCAGGCGAACCGCCGGGCGTGGTCACCCGTCCGCCGCCTGCCGCGGCCGACCAAACGCCGCGGGTGGAGCGTTACGACGGCCGGGCCTTCACCCCGTGGTCGGAAGCCCCGCCGCTGACCGGCGTGGGCGGGGAGATTTTTTTCCTCGAGCGCGCGGGCAACGGTGACTGGTGGCTCGGCACCGGGGCCGGACCGGCGTGGTGGCGCGAGGGACGCTGGCAGTTTTTCGGGCCGGCCGACGGCTACACCGGCGACGGCGCGCTGGCGTGGTTGGAGTTCGAGGACGGCCGGGTGTGGTGCGCCAGCCTCAACCGGGTGCTCGAGTTCGACGGCCGCCGCTGGACGGTGCTCCTGACCGCGCTGGACCACGTGAACGACCTGTACCGCGCCGGCGACGGCAGCGTGTGGGTGGCGGCCAACAACGGGTTGTTCCGCTATTACCGCGGCGCCTGGCTGGGCGTGGGCACTCCGGAGGGCCTGCCGGCCAAGGCGGTGAACGGGGTTCGGGAAGACCGCCAGCGTCGGCTCTGGGCGGGCACCGCCGCCGGGCCGGTCGAGTACGTGCCGCGGGCCGATTTCGAGCCGCCGCGCACGTTGTCGCTCGAGTGGGCGCAAGAGGCCAGCGCCACCGGCGAGGGCTCGGGCACGGTCACCATTCAGGCCCGCGACCGCTGGCGGTTCACGCCGGAGGAGCGGCTGGTCTTCGCCCATCGGCTGGACGAGGGCGAGTGGTCGGCCTGGTCGCCCGAGCCGCTCGTGCGTTTGCGCGGCCTGGCCCAGGGCCGGCACCGGATCGAGGTGCGCGCGATGGACCGGAACTGGAACGTGGAGCTGCGCCCACCGGTCTTCGAGTTTCGCGTGCTGGTGCCCTGGTACCGCGACCAGCGCGTGGTGGTGGCCGGGCTGGCGGGGTTGCTCCTGACCCTGGCGGCGGCCGCCGTGGCGGTGAACCGGCATCTGCGCCTGCGCCGCAGCTACGCGGACGTCGAGCGGCTGGTCGAGGAGCGCACCCGCGAGCTGCGCCGCGCCACGGCCGCCCTGGCCCACAGCCAGAAAATGACCGCCCTGGGCACGCTGGCCGCCGGCATCGCCCATGACTTCAACAACATGCTCTCGATCATCAAGGGCTCGGCCCAGATCATCGCCGCCCAGCCCGGCGACCGCGACAAGGTGCTCACCCGCGTCTCCCGCATCCTCACGATGGTGGACCAGGCCAGCGACGTGGTGAAGGCCATGCTCGGTTTCGGCACCGCCACGGACCGGACGGTGCAGCCCGGCGACCTGAACGCCGTGGTGGTCCGCACCGTGCGGCTGTTGAGCGACCGGTTCCGCCGGGAGGTCGAGGTGCGCCTGGTGCTGGCGCCGGACCTGCCGCCGATCCTGGCCGCGGCCGACCTGGTGCAGCAGATGTTGCTCAACTTCATCTTCAACGCCGCCGACGCCATGAACGGCCGCGGCGTGATCGAGGTCAGCACGGCGCTCCTGCCCGAGCCGCCGCGCGACCTGGTGCTGGCGCCGCGCCCGGCGGCGCGCTACGCGCGGGTCAGCGTGCGCGACACCGGCTGCGGCATCCCGCCCGAGATTCTGCCGCGCCTCTTCGAGCCGTTCTTCACCACCAAGGCGCGCAGCGACCGCCCCGGCCGCGGGCTGGGCCTGTACATGGTCTATGAGTTCGCCCGGGAAATGGGCCACGGCCTGCACGTGGAGACGGCGCCGGGCCGGGGCAGCACTTTCACCCTGATCCTGCCGGTGGCGGCGGCGGGGGAAATCCCGCGCGCGGACGGAGGCATTTCACACCCGCAGGAAAATCCCCCGCCGGTACAGGAACCGGCAGAAGCCCACGGCCAGCAGCAAGGTCAGCACCGCCAGCACGGTCTCCCCCGCGCCGGGGGTTAACCGGGCATCGAGCCAGGCGCTGACGCTGCCCCCGGCCAGCCGGCGGGCGACCTTCTCGAAGTCCACCAGGTTGCTCGCCAGGTACACGGTGATCGGGTTCATGCCGATCCAGACCAACGGTTGGGCCCAGCGTTGCCAGCCGCGGATTTCGATCCCGTAGTAGAACGCCGCCAGGAGCCACGCGCTGTACCCGCCGGCCACCAGCACGTAGGACGAGGTCCAGATTTTCTTGATGACCGGGAACTCGAGATGCCACAGCCAACCCAGGGCCAGCGCCGCCGCGCCCGCGCCCAGCAGCCAGGCGGTCTTGCGGTGCGGGTTCAACGCCGGGCTGCGCAGCAACAAGCCCGCAAACACCCCCAGCAGGCACGTGGCCACGGCCGGCAACGTGCTCAACAGCCCTTCGGGGTCCCAGGTGCCGTCCCATTTGAAGCCCGGCAGCCAGCGCTGGTCCACGTAGTTGGCCAGGTTCACCCCTTTGAGGTACACCCCGCGCAGGCGGTGCGGCGAATCCAGGTTCAACTGGGCCACGTTGGTGAACCCGGTCTCGCGGCAGATGGTGAGGTCCCCGCCCGGCACCGGGCGCACATCCGGGAAGGGCACCAGCGCCATCAACGCCCAGTAGCCCAGTAGCAGGCCGGCGCAGATGCCCGCCAGCGCGCGCGGTCGGAACAGGCAGAACAAGAGCCCCGCCGCCAGGTAGCACAGGGCGATGCGTTGCAACACCCCCAGGAGCCGCACCTCCGGCCAGGGTTTCTCCAGGCCGCCATAGTAAAACACCCCCAGCAGATACAGCAGCAGCCCGCGCCGGATCACCCGCCGCAGCGCCGCCGCCCGGCCCTGCTCCGCCAGGAGGCGGCTCAGCGAAAACACCAGCGACACCCCCACGATGAACACGAACAGCGGAAAGATCAGGTCGTAGAACGCGAACCCCTCCCAGTCCTTGTGCTCGAACTGGTCGGCCAGGAACCGCGTGACCGGGTTGTCGCTAAAGCGGCGCAGGCCCGAGAGGATGACGTCCGCGCCAATGATCCAGAACATGTCCAGGCCGCGCAACGCGTCCAGGGAGAGCAACCGGCGCGAGCCGGCGGCGGGCGGCAGGGAGCTGTCGGGTTGCGGCATGGGCGCATGTTGGCGTCGCGCTGGCGGCGACACAACGGAGAATTGCGCGCCGGCCTGCCGCGCTTTTGCGTGGCGCAGGCAGGCCGGCGGGCCGGCGCTGTCGGTCGGGCCGCGCTGCGGCGCGGCCGAGGCAACCTCCGGTGGGGCGAGACTCCGTCGAG
>CAYXPA010000022.1:0-42091 GCA_964466945.1 uncultured Verrucomicrobiota bacterium
CGGCCCGCTCGTCCGCCGACAAGGCGAGCTTCGATTCCGGTGGCGGCATCCGGTCCTCGGGATCGTTCGTGAAGATTCGGCGCACCAGTTCGCTGGCGTCGGGGTCGCCGGGTTTGATGATCGGTTTGCCGGCCCGATTGGTCGCCAGCGCGCCCTCCGGGATGTCCAGGCGCAGCTTTGCTTTGCGGCTGCCCTCGTCCGGGCCGTGGCAGGCGAAGCAGCGATCCGACAACAGCGGGCGAACCTGGGTATTGAAATCCGCGCGCTCCCCGGCCAGCGCGAGGCCCGCCAGCGCCCCGACGAGCAGCCAAAAGACGGCCCGCGCGCCGGCCTGCACCGACGCTCGGCAGCACGGGGCTGTCCTGGAAGAGTTCAACTGCTCGGAAGCCTAAAGGCTGTCCCGTTTCTGACAAGCCCGGCCGCAGGCGAGAGGAAAGCTCCCTGCGGCCGGCGCCAACCGCCCCCCCGGTTTGACACGTCCAGTCCCCCTACCTAACCTGCCGCGTCATGACTGCGCTGCGGGACTCGCTCCTGGAACTGATCCGCCGCACCTCGGCCGAAATCCCCGACGACGTGCAAGCCACCATCCTCGCCGCCCTCGAGCGCGAGGCCCGCGGCACCATCGCGGCCGACGCGATGCAAATCATCCAGCGCAACATCGAGCTGGCCCGCCGCAAGTCCCAGCCCATCTGCCAGGACACCGGCAGCGTGCTCTTTTACGTGGACACCCCGGCGGGGACGGACCAGTTGGCCTTCGCCGAAGCGGCGCGCCAGGCCGTCCGCGAAGCCACGCGCCGGGGGTTTCTACGGCAAAACTCCGTGGACGCCCTGACCGGCAAAAACGACGGGACCAATCTCGGCCCCGGCGCGCCCACGTTCCATTTCCACCAGCACCGCGAGCCGGAAACCCGCGTGCGCCTGATCCTCAAGGGCGGCGGTTGCGAAAACGTCGGCGCCCAGTACTCGCTGCCGGACGAGCGCCTGGAGGCCGACCGCGACCTCAAGGGCTGTCGCCGGGCGATCCTGGACGCCGTGCTTCAGGCCCAGGGCAAGGGCTGCGGCCCGGGCGTGCTGGGCGTGTGCATCGGCGGCGACCGCGCCACCGGCTACGAGCACTCGAAGGTGCAGTTTCTGCGCCGCCTGGACGACCGTAATCCGGTGCCCGAGTTGGACGCCCTCGAGCAGGACATTCTGAACACGGCCAACGAACTGGGCATCGGCCCGATGGGGTTCGGCGGCAAAACCACGCTCCTGGGCGTGAAGATCGGTACCCTCAACCGCGTGCCCGCCTCGTATTTTGTCAGCGTCAGCTACATGTGCTGGGCCTACCGGCGCCAGGGCGTGGCGCTGGACCCCGAAGGCCGCATTACGCGCTGGCTTTACTGAACGCGCCTCCGCTGAAGCCTTTTGTCCCCATGCCCACCCTGCTCACCACCCCCGTTTCCGAGGCCGCCGTGCGCGCCCTGAAGGTCGGCGAAGCCGTCGAGATCACCGGCACGCTCTACACCGGACGCGACGCCGTGCACAAATACCTGGCCAAGGGCGGCGCCTTGCCGCCCGGCCTGGACCTGCGCGGCGCCCTCATCTACCACTGCGGCCCGGTGGTCATCAAAGACGAGGCCGGCCGTTGGAAAGTGGTGGCCGCCGGCCCCACCACTTCGGCGCGTGAGGAGCCGTACCAGGGCGACATCCTCCGCCGGTTCGGCGTGCGCGGCGTCATCGGCAAGGGCGGCATGGGTGCCCGCACGCTCGCCGCCTGCCAGGAAGCCGGCGCGGTGTACCTCCACGCGGTGGGCGGCGCGGCCCAGGTCTTGGCCGAGCACATCAAGGCCGTGCGCGGCGTGTACTTCCTTGAAGAGTTCGGCTCGCCGGAGGCGATATGGGAATTCGAGGTCGAACGCTTCCCGGCGGTGGTGACGATGGACGCGCACGGCCATTCCCTTCACGCACAGGTCTTCGCCGCCAGCCAGGCGGCCCTGGCCCGGCGCCTGTGAGCCGTCGCGGGGCGGCCGCTTTTTTTACGCCGTGGCCGCGGTGAAGAAGGCGTCCAGATTCGCCAGCGGCGTTTGCGGCGGGAGGTCGCAGCCCGAGGAGAGCACAAAGTGGGGAAAACCGACCGTGGCCGCGCGCAACGCCAGCGTGGCCGCGCGCACCTGGTCGGGCGTCGCGCGCACGAACACCGCGGCGGGATCGAGGTTGCCGGCCACCAGCGTCCCGGCCGGCACCCGGGCCAGCGCCGCGGGCAGGTCCATCGGCGCGCCGAAGTGGTACGCGCGCGCCCCGCTGGCGAGCACCTGAGGCAGGTGTACCAAGCGCGCGGCGCAATTGTGCAAGACAAGCGTGAAGTCCGGCGCGTCCACCGCCGCCACGATTCGGCGAACGTAATCCGAGGAAAACTCGGCCAGGGCGCGCGGCGACAGCAGCCCGGCCGTCGGCTCCGCCATCACCAACCCCTCCGCGCCGGCCGCGTGAAAAGCCGCCGCATACGCCGACAGGAACCGGGCGGCCTTGGCCACCAGCAGGTGCGCCAGGCCCGGGTCTTCGAGCGTCAGACCGAGCATTTCGCTCACGCCGAACAGCCGGGCGGCGAGCGAGAACGGCCCGATCAGGCAGCCCAGCACCACGGGGCGGCCCGGGAGTTGTTGCAGCCGGCGCACCGTCTCCAGATAAACCGCGGTGCGCCCCGCGCCGGGCGCCGGCACTTCGAGCGCCTCGGCCTCGGCCCGAGACCGCACGCGCCGGCCCGTCACCGTGGGCACCTCGTGGTCCGCCAGGTGCACCATGCTGCCGAACGCCTCGGCTTCCACGCTCAGGTCCATCGCCGAAAACACCGCACGAATCGGGTAACGCGCGCGCAGCGCGGCCACCGCCGCCACCTGGGCGTCCGGGCAGGTCACCATCTCGCGCACGCTCACACCGGCGAGTTGCGCGCCCGGATAGGTGAGCATGGGCAGGACCAACCGCTCCTGGCCGGCGGTCACAAGGTTCCAAAGGCGATTCACTGCGCCCGTTCCTAGCCCAGCCGCCGTGGTCGCGGCAAGCTGCGGTGGCGGGGCGCCGCGTTCACCCCGCCGCCAGGCGCTGCGCCAGCCGGGTGGTGGAACGACCCGGCACCCCGGCCACCACGACCACCCGCCCGCCGTAACTTTCCACGAAGCGGCGCTCGGCCTGGTTGATCGTCTCGAGCGTGTAGTCCCCGCCCTTGGCGTAAATCTCCGGCCGCACCAGGTCTAAAAACGCCAGGGCGTCCGGCTCCGCGAAGACATGGACGGCGCTGACCGACTCGAGCGCGGCCAGCACCGCCGCGCGGTCGGCCTCCGGAGTGAGCGGCCGCCCCGGCCCTTTGAGGGCGCGCACGGAGGCGTCGCTGTTCACCGCCACGATCAACGCGTCGCCCAGGTTGCGGGCCGCCTCGAGGTACGTCACGTGACCGACGTGGAGGAGGTCGAAACAGCCGTTGGTCGCCACCACGCGCCGGCCCGCCGCGCGCTGGGCCTCGCGCCAGGCGCGGACCTGTTCGCGGTCGGCCAGGATTTTGGCCCGGAAATTCATGCCCGCACTGTGGCGGGTGCGCCGAGCCGGGACAACCCGGAAACGCGCTGTCTCCCCGCCTCGTGCGAATGCGGGAGGCGCGCCGGCCGTCCAAACGCGCGTCCGTCCGCCGGGGCGGGCCGGCCGCGGGTGAAACGGGCTCGAGGGCGCGGGAAATTCCCTTGGCAAAAACGCCCGCCCTTTCGCAAAGTGCCGCGCCGCGGGCGGCCGGCGGGGCACGCCGAACCGGGCCGACGATTTCGATTTATGAAGCCACGCGAAACCACCGAACTGAACCGACGCGAGTTCCTGCAGGGCACCTCAGCGGCCACGCTGATGACGTTGCTGGGCGGGGTGCCCATCCGGGCGGCCGAGGAACCTCCGGCCACCAGTTACAAGGGCGAAACTCCGCCGGTGAAGGTCGGCGTGATCGGCTGCGGCGCCTGGGGTCGCGAGCTCCTCAAGACCCTCTCGACCATCTCCTTCGGCCCGGTGGTGGCCGTGTGCGACAACTTCCCCGCCTACCTCAAGCGCGGCGCCGCCCTCGCCCCCAACGCCGAGCGGTACGACGATTACACCAAGCTGCTGGACAACCGGGACGTCGAGGCCGTCGTCGTGGCCACGCCCACCCATTTGCACAAGGATATCGTGCTGGCCGCGCTGGCCGCCGGCAAACATGTCTATTGCGAGGCTCCGCTGGCCACGACCCTCGAGGACGCCCGGGCCATCGCCCAGGCGGCGCAGCAGCACGAAAAACTGCTCTGCCAACCCGGCCTCCAGGCCCGTGCCGACAAACAGATCGTCAACCTGTTCAAGTTCGTGCGCACCGGCGTGCTCGGCACGCCGCTCAAGGGCCGCAGCCAGTTCCACAAAAAGATGAGCTGGCGCGTGGCCTCGGCCTCGCCCGAGCGCGAGAAGGTTTTGAACTGGCGGCTGGACGGCGCGACCTCGATCGGCCTGGTGGGCGAATTCGGCGTGCACCACCTCGACCTGGCCAACTGGTTCCTCAACGCCCTGCCCACCGGCGCGCTGGGCGTGGGCGCGGTCAGCTTCTACAAGGACGGGCGCGACGTGTTCGACAACGTGCAGGCCCTGCTCCGCTACCCGAACGGGATGCACTACAGCTTCGAGGCCACGCTGGGCAACTCCTTCGACGCCGAGATGGGCATGTTCTTCGGCACCGATTGCGCCATCATGATGCGCGAGCGCCGCGCCTGGATGTTCAAAGAAGCCGACGCGCCGCTCCTGGGCTGGGAGGTGTACGCGGTCAAGGAGACCTTCTACAAGGAAAGCGGCATCACCCTGCGCGCCGGCGCCACCAAGCAGACCGCCCAAAAAGAGGCGCGCCAGGGCGAGGACGTGGTGGACCCCAAGTCCCCGCTTCAGTACGCCTTGGAGAACTTCCTCATCAACGCCGGCAACCTCGCCGCGGGCGTCAAGGACTTCGCCGAAACCTACGGCGAGGACGCCAAGGACGAATTCCGCGCCTTCCTCCAGGAACTGGCCAGGAAGCGTGAGCCGGCGGCGGACCTGCTCGACGGCTACCAGGCCACGGTCGCCGCCATCAAGGCCAACGAGGCCCTGGTCAAAGGCGAGCCCGTCAACTTCTCCCGCGAGTGGTTCGCGGTGAGTTGAGCCTTGAATTTCCCGCACCCCCAAACCATCGAAAATCCCGAGACCATGAAACGGAACATCACTCCCTGGCCCGTGGCCGCCGCGCTCGCGCTGGCCCTCACCACCTCCGCCCTCGCCGAGAACTGGATCAAGCTCGCCTCCAAACCCGGCGGCAAAGTCCGGATGGAAGGCACCTCCTCGATTCACGACTGGTACGCCGAGAGCGCCATCATCCGCGGCACCTTCGAGGTCGAGCCCGAATTCCTCACCGACAAGACGCTCAAATCGGTCAAGAGCCTGACCACCAAAGAGGTCAACCCGAAGGCCGAGCTGGCCATCCCCGTGCGCTCCCTCAAAAGCAGCAGCGGCCAGAAGATGGACGAGATCATGCAGGAGGCCATGAACATGAAGGAGCACAAGGACATCGTCTTCAAACTCAAGGAAATGGTGCTCAAGGGCGAGCCCGATGCGGCCGGCAACGCCAAATTCGACGTCGCCGGCGAACTGACCGTGGCCGGCAAGACCAAGCCCTCCAACCTCGAGGTGGCCCTCCAGCGGCTCGAGGGCGAGCGCTTCAAGTTCAGCGGCGAAACCAAGCTCAAGATGACCGACTTCGGCATCACGCCGCCTTCGCCGAACATCCCCGGCATGCAACGCATCACCACGGGCGACGAACTGACCATCAAGTTCGAGTGGGTGGTCGGCACCACTGCCCCCGCCAAGTAACGCCATTTTGCCCGGCTTTCACCGGCGCGGCCGCAAGCTGCGCCGGTTTTTTTGTGCCCCGCAAGCCTCGGCGGCGACGGCTCCGAGATTGCCCGTCCGCCGTTTCCGGCCCAGCATTCGCGCGAATGTTCGGTCCCGCGCAACCCCGCCCGAGCCTGCACACCTTGCTGGTGTTGGGGCGGGTCTCGAACCTGCCCACGGTCTGGTCCAACTGCCTGGCCGGTTGGGTGCTGGCGGAGGGCCGTTCCCCCGCCCGCTTCGTGCTGCTGTGCGCCGCCGCGGCCTGCCTGTACCTGGGCGGCATGTTCCTCAACGACGCCTTCGACGCAGACTTCGACCGGCAGCGCCGCAAGGAGCGGCCCATCCCCGCCGGCCGGATTTCCGAGGCCCGCGTCTGGCAATTGGGCTGGCTATGGTTGGCCCTGGGCGTGGTGGCCGGCGCCTTGCTGGGCCCGGCGCCCGGCTTTCTTGCCCTGGTGCTGGCGGGTATCATCGTTCTCTACAACGCCCTGCACAAACGCACCCCTCTGGCCGTGATCCTCATGGGCGCCTGCCGCGCCCAACTTTATCTGCTGGCCGCCCTCGCCGCGGGCGGGCCCCTCGGACACGCCCTCTGGGCCGGCCTGGCGCTGGGCAGTTACGTGACCGGCCTGAGCCACATCGCCCGCCGCGAATCCCGGCCCGAACCGGCGGCCTGGTGGCCGGCCCTGACCCTGGCCGCGCCGCTGTTGCTGGCCTGGCTGATGAACGGCGCTTCCCCCGACGGCCCCAGCTATCGCGAGCGCGCCTTTTACCTGAGCCTGTTGCTGGTCATCTGGATTCTCCCCGCCCTGCGTCATGTGCTCGGACGCGACTCGCGCCCGCCCGGCTTTGCCGTCGCCAATCTGCTGGCCGGCATCGTGTTAGTGGACCTCCTGGCCACCGCGGGCGAGCCGTGGTATGTCCTGCCCGCGTTCCTGCTCTTCTTCGTGTCCGCCCTCGTACTCCAGCGCTTCGTGCCGGCGACCTGAAAACCTTCCCCCCGCCGGACCGGCCGCGGCTGGCCGGGTCCATTGGAACTTCCACCCGGCTCAACCTTGCCCCAGGTCAACGCCGCCTCACCCGGCCCGGTGCAACCTTGCCCGCGCGGGGACGGCTTGCTCCAATCGCCCCGCCGCCTTAATGACCGCCCTGAAGGCATCGCCAAGCGCGTTGGCCCCGCCCGCCCCGGTGCTGGCGGAGGCGACCCGCCGCTTCAACCGCCTCGAGCTGGCCGGCGCCTTTGGCGACCTGGGCACGGACCTGCCCCTGATTGCCGCCATGATCCTCGCCGCCGGCCTGGACGCCGCGAGCGTGCTGATCGTCTTCGGCGCGCTCCAGGTGTTCACGGGACTGGTGTACCGGATGCCCATGCCCGTGCAGCCGCTCAAGGCCATGGCCGCGTTGGTCATTACCCAGCACCTTGCCCCCGGCGTGCTTTACGGCGGCGGCCTGGCCATTGGCGCGCTGGTGCTCGGGCTCACGCTCAGCGGCGCGTTAACCTGGCTGGCGCGCGTCATCCCCGGGCCGGTTGTGCGCGGCATTCAGTTCGGCCTGGGCCTGCAACTGGCCCTGCTGGCCGCGCGGGATTTCATCCCCCGCGAGGGCGCGGTCGGCTGGGGACTGGCCGCGACGGCGTTTGCGCTGGTAATCGGGCTGCGGGACAACCGACGCTGGCCGGCGGCGCTGGCCGTGGTGGGCCTGGGCGCCGGTTACGCCGTGCTGTTCCAACTGGACCGGGCCGCCTTGGAAGCAGGCATTGGCTTCGCGTTCCCCACCTGGCACCCCCCCACGCCGGCCGACGTGCTCACCGGGCTGCTCGTGTTGGCCCTGCCGCAACTCCCGCTCTCGCTCGCCAATTCTCTCCTGGCCACGCACCGGCTCGCCGCCGACCTGTTCCCCGACCGCGCCCCGTCCATTCGCAAGCTGGGCCTGACCTACGCCCTCATGAACCTGATCGCGCCGTGGCTGGGCGGCGTCCCGGTCTGCCACGGCAGCGGCGGGATGGCCGGGCACCACGCTTTCGGCGCGCGGATGGGCGGCTCGGTCATCGTGTACGGGAGCCTGTTCCTGGCGGCCGGGCTGCTCTTCAGCGGCAGCTTCGACACCTTGGTGCACATTTTTCCAAAGCCTGTCTTGGGCGTGCTCCTGTTCTTCGAGGGCCTGGCCCTGCTGCGCCGCGTGAGCGCCGCCGGCCTCGACGCCCGCGGTTGGTGGGTCACGCTCATCACCGCCCTCTGCGGCGCCGGCCTGCCCAACGGGTACCTCATCGGCCTGGCTGCCGGCTGGTTGACCTACGCCCGGCTGTCGCGTCCATCCGCCTCGGAACCCACCCCCAGCCCCTGACCCCGCCATGCGCGTGCTCTTCTTCGCTCACCTCAGGGACGTCACCGGCTGCGCCGAAATGCAGCTCGACTGCGCCGAAACCGACGCCGACGGCCTCTGGCGGCAACTCCTCGCCGCCCACCCGGGTCTCGAGCGCTTCCGCGGTTCGGTGCGCCTGGCCCGGAACGCCGAGTACGCCGGGCCGGACGCGCGCTTCGGCCACGCCGACGAAGTGGCCCTCATCCCGCCGGTCTCCGGCGGTTGACCCCGCGCGCCATGCACCTCGAGGTCCAGCTCACCCGCGACCCCATCCCGGCGAGTCTGCCGCCGCCGGCGGCTGCCGCCGGCGCGGGCGCGTGGGTCGAGTTCCGCGGCGTGGTCCGCGGCGAGGAAAACGGCCGGCCCATCACCGCGCTCGAGTACGAGGCCTACACGCCGATGGCCGAACGCGAAATCCAGCGCCTGCTCACCGCGCTGGCGATCGAGCACCCCTGCCTGGCCGCGCGGGTGATCCACCGGCTGGGCGTTGTCCCCGCGGGCGAGGCGGCCATTTACGTCGGCCTCGCCGGCCAGCACCGCGCCGAGGCCTTCGCGCTGCTGGCGCAGTTCATGGACCGGTTGAAGCAGGATGTGCCGATTTGGAAGCGGCGGGCGCTGGCGCAACAAATGCCCGAGGCCGGGCGAGCCGACCTCAGCCCGCCGCCCGTCGGCGTCCCTGAACTCAAGCGCCCCACCCCCCCCACGCCACCGGCCAGCGCGGAGGAAGTGCGCGCGCTGCTGGCCCGGATTTGCCGGCCGCTGGACACCGAGCGCGTGCCCCTGGCCGCCGCCGCCGGGCGCGTGCTGCGCGAGCCGGTGCGCGCGCCGGAAGACCAGCCTCCCTTTGACCGCTCCGCGGTGGACGGTTACGCGGTCCGGTTGGACGACCCCGGCCCGCAGTTTCGCGTGGTGGACGAAATCCGCGCCGGCGACTGGAAACCGCGTCCGCTCCGGCCGGGCGAAGCGGTGCGCATCGCCACCGGCGGTGCTTTGCCCGACGACGGCTTGCAGGTGGTGATGAAGGAGGACGTGCGCGCCGCCGGCGACACCCTCACCGTCCTCCGACGCGATGCCGACCGGAACATCCGCCGCCGCGGCGAGGACGCCCGGGCGGGCGCGGAGTTGCTCGCGCCGGGCGCGGTGCTCACCCCCGGCGCGTTGGCCCTGCTGGCCAGCTCGGGCTGCGTCAGCCCCGCCGTCACGCGCCTGCCGCGCGTGCTGCACGTGGCCACGGGCAACGAAATCGTGCCCCCGGACCAAACGCCGGCGCGCGGCCAAATCCGCGACTCGAACTCCACGCTGGTGCGGGCGTTCCTGGCCTCCTGGGGCATCGCGCCGGAGCAACTCCGGGTGGACGAAGACGAGTTGCTCTCGCGCCCCGAAATCTGCCCGCCCGGCGGTGAACCGGACCTGCTCTTGATCTCGGGCGGCGCAAGCGTGGGCGAGCACGATTTCACCCGGCGCTGGCTCGAGGTGGCGGGTTTCACCCTGCACGTCACGCGCACGACCGCCCGCCCGGGCAAGCCGCTCCTCGTAGCCCAACGCGGGCGCACGCTGGCCTTCGGGCTGCCGGGTAACCCGTTGGCCCACTTCGTTTGCCTGCACCTCTACGTCCGCGCCGCGCTCGAGGCATGGTCGGGCCGGGCCGAGCGAACGGACTTTGCCCCGGGTGTGCTGGCGGCGGACCTGGCCGGCGAGGCCCACGCCCGCGAAACCTTCTGGCCGGCGCGCTGGCATTTGCAGGACGGCGCGGCCATGCTCACACCGTTGCGCTGGCGCAGCTCGGGCGACCTGACGCCGCTGGCCGCGGCCAACGCCCTGCTCCGCGTCCCGCCCGGCGCGGCGGGGCTGACGCGCGGCAGTCGGGTCGAGTTCTTGCGCACGGAGTGCGGTTCATGAAACACGACAAAGCCTTTTCGCACCTGGACGCCGCCGGCGCGGCCCGCATGGTTAACGTGGGCGCAAAGCCGGTTCAGACCCGCCGCGCCGTGGCGGCCGCGGCGCTGGTCTGCGCGCCGGCCACGGTCCGGGCGCTCAAGCAACGCGCCCTGCCCAAAGGCGACGTGCTCACCGTGGCCCAGATCGCCGGCATCCAGGCCGCCAAGCGCACCGCCGAGTTGATCCCGCTCTGCCATCCCCTGCCGCTGACGCATGTGGCGGTGAACTTCCGCGTGCGGCGCGACCGGGTCGAGGTCGAGTGCGCCGCCGAGACGGCCGCGCCGACCGGTGCCGAGATGGAGGCCCTGACCGGGGCGAGCGTGGCGGCGCTGACGCTCTACGACATGTGCAAGGCCGTGGACAAAGCCATGCGCATCGAGGGCGTTCGGCTGCTGGAAAAGGTCAAGCAATGAGTCACCCTTTCCTCCAACCTCCCGGGCCGTGCCCGGCGGTGCCAATGACCGCTCGATTGCTCCCTCGGGCGGCCGATGCGGCGGCACAAACCGAAGGTCTGCCGTGTCGTCAGCAACCCGTCGGCCAACCCTTCGCCTCGCCGCCTGCATGAAAATCGGCCGCCTCACCATCAGCGACCGTGCCAGCGCGGGCGTTTATGCCGACCGCAGCGGGCCGGAGATCGAAGCCGCGTTGCGCGAGGTCTTCGGCCTGGAGGCGGAATTCGTGGCCGCCCTCGTGCCCGACGAGGCGGACCAGATTGCCGCCCGGTTGCGCGAGCTGGCCGATGCCGCCGGTTGTGACCTGGTGGTGACCACCGGCGGCACGGGCATCGGCCCGCGCGACGTGACCCCCGAGGCCACGCGCGCCGTGCTCGAACGCGAGTTGCCCGGTTTCGGCGAAGCGATGCGCCTGACCGCGCTGGCCCGGGTCAAAACGGCCATTCTTTCCCGGGCCACCGCCGGCACGCGCGGGCGCACGCTCATTGTGAACCTGCCCGGCAAACCCACCGCCGTGCGCGAGTGCCTCGAGACCCTTGCCCCGGCCATCCGCGAGGCCGTCGCGCACCTGCGCGGGGAAGACCCGCATGTGCCGGCGCAACCCCCGACCCCCGCATGACCCCGCACGATGCCTCCACTCACGCTCCGGCGGGAAATTCGCCGTCCCCCGCCGAGCCGCCCGCCGCGCTATGCGAAGTGGCCGCGTATGGCCCGCGGGCGGCGTGCGGCCGCGCGCCCGCCGGATACCGGGACCCTTACGGCCGCACGGTGGACTACCTGCGCATTTCGATCACCGACCGCTGCAACGAGCGCTGCCTGTACTGCATGCCCGAGGGGTACCGCGGCTGGGCGCAACGACCGGACCATCTGACCGCCGCGGAAATCCTCCGCCTGGTGCGCGTGGCGGCGGGACTGGGCTTTCGCAAATTCCGCCTCACCGGCGGCGAACCCCTGTTGCGGGCCGACGTGGTGGACGTCGCCCGGGGCATGGCGGCCATTCCCGGCGTGGAGGCCATCGGCCTCTCGACCAACGGCACCCGCCTGGCCGCGCTGGCCGGGCCGTTGCGCGCGGCCGGGGTGCGTACGGTGAACGTGAGCCTGGACGCGCTTGAGCCGGACCTCTACCGGCGCATCACTGGCGGCGAGCTGGCCCCCGTGCTGGAGGGCATCCGCGCCGCGGTGGCGGCCGGCTTCGAGCGGGTGAAGTTGAACACGGTGCTGCTGCGCGGACTCAACGAAAGCGAGTGGTGGCCGCTGGTGCGCTTCGCCGCCGAACACGGCCTGCCGCTGCGTTTCATCGAGTTGATGCCGGTCAGCCGCGCCGACGTGCTGACGGACGCAAACTTCATGTCGGTCACCGAGGTGATGGCGGCCCTGGGCGCCCGCGAGCGGCTGGTTCCCGTGCCCGACCCCCGGCTGGGACACGGCCCGGCGAAGTATTACCGGCTGGAGCGCACCGGTGCGCTGGTGGGCTTCATTGGCGCGATCACCAACCGGCACTTCTGCGAGACCTGCAACCGCGTCCGTCTCACCGCCGACGGCAAGCTCCGTCCCTGCCTGGGCAACCACGGCGAGGTGGACCTGCGCGCGGCCCTGCGTCGTCACACCCGCGAGGCGGACCTGGCGGCGCTGCTGCGCTCGGCCCTCGCCGCCAAACCCGCCGGCCACCTCTTCCGCGAAAACTACACCCCCTGCCGTCCGATGGTGGCGGTGGGCGGGTGATTCGGTTATGCTGGCGCCATGATTTCACCCGCCAGTTTTCTGTGCTTCCTCGGCGCGGCCGCCAGTGTGCTGGCCGCGGACCTCCAACCGCCCACCCTCGCCCTCGGCGCGCCCGCACCGGACTTCGACCTGCCCGGCGTGGACGGCCGCCGGTACCGGCTGAGCGATTTCGCCGACGCCCGCGTGCTGGTGGTGGTCTTCACCTGCAACCACTGCCCGACCGCCCAGTACTACGAGGAACGGCTCAAGCAGATTGTCACCGACTACCGGCCGCGCGGCGTGGCGCTGGTGGCCATCTCGCCCAACGACCCCCACTCGGTGCGCCTGGACGAGCTGGGCTGGACCGACCTGAGCGACTCGTTCGAGGAAATGAAGCTCCGCGCCCGGGAGCGCGGTTTCAACTTCCCGTACCTCTACGACGGCGACACCGAAGCGGTCTCGCGCGCCTACGGGCCCGTGGCCACGCCGCACGTGTTCGTCTTCGACGCCGCCCGCAAGCTCCGTTACGTCGGCGCGGTGGACGACTCGGAGCGGCCGCAGCACGTGAAGGTGCACTACCTGCGCGACGCCCTCGACGCCCTGCTCGCGGACCGCGAGCCGCCGGTCAAGCAAACCAAGGTCGTGGGCTGTTCGGTCAAATGGGCCGGCAAAGCCGACGCGGTCCGGGCCTACCTGGACAAACTGGCCGCCGAGCCGGTCACCCTGGAAAAGGCCGACGCCGCCGCGCTGGCCGCGCTGCGCAAGAACGGCTCCGGCAAGTTCCGGCTGGTCAACTTCTGGGCCACGTGGTGCGCGCCGTGCGTGGCCGAGTTTGGCGAGTTTGTGACCATCCACCGCATGTACCGCCACCGCGACTTCGAGTTTGTGAGCGTGGCGATCAACCGCCCGGACGAGGAGGCGCGCGTGTTCGAGTTCCTCAAGAAACAACAAGCCTCGAACCGCAACCTGCTCTTCGCCTCGACCGACCGCGAGGCGTTGATGAACGCCTTCGACCCGGATTGGGCGGGCGCCGTGCCGTACACCGTGTTGCTCTCGCCCGAGGGCGAGATGGTGTACCGACAACTGGGCAGCATTGACGCGCTGGCCCTGCGCCGGGCGATTGTGCGCGCGCTCAACGAGCGCAAGCCCTGGTGAGCCGCGCCGGGCGGCGCTTTTCCCGACCCGCCAGAGGTCGGCTGCCCCGCGCCGGAGGTCCCGCGCGCCCGCCGCCCGGCCTCAAAACCGCGCTTGCACGATGGCTTGGGCGGCCTCCAGCGGCAGGTGCGCCGGGAGGTGGAAGTACACGCTCACGAAAGACCGCCCGCGCACCACGCGCGCCTCCAGCCCGTAGATGTTGCCCTGGAGGTGCCGATGGACCTTGTACGTGAGCGCGTAAAGCAACCCGCCGCTGTCGTGGGCCGTCTCGAAACGCAGCCGGTACAGCCCGGCCCGCCACACGGTGAGCGTCTTCTCGCCCGCCAGCGCGGGCAACCCGGCTTCGTCCTCGGGCGCGATGTGACGATGCTGGACCACGGCCTGCTCGAGCGTGCGGGGCAGCTCGGCCCGCAGGGCGCGCGTGTCCGGCGCCACGTGGAAAAAGTCCAGCGCCAGGCCGTGGTGCGCAGCGGAAAACAGGTGCGCCTGTTGCAACCCCACCCCGCAACTCCAGAGCGAACCGGTCAGCGTGGCTGCCAGACCGGGATAGTCGCGGGCCGCCACGCCCACGATCACCGACGCGCCGTCGCGCAACACGGCGACTTTCGGCGGAGTGCTCTCCGGTGCCTCGGCCAGCCGCAACAAATGGGCGCCGAACCGGCCCAGGTACTGCCGGTAAACCCCGCCAAAAAAGGCATCCCCGAAATCGGCGATCACCGCCTGCTCCGCCGGGGAAAAACCGGCCGCGCCCAGCACCGTCCGCGAGTCCGGGCCGGGGCGGAACCGCTGCAGGGCCTTCTCGTACAGCTCGCGGGTGTTGAACCAGCGCGCCGGGTCTTGCTCGGCCGATTCCCACACCGCCCGGTCCGCCGCCGTGAACACCAGCAGCGCGCGCAGCCGGTGTTCGTCGCCGCACCGGGCCACCAGTTCCGCCACCTTGTCATCCGTGTTCAGGCCGGATTCGGCCCGCTCCTTGAACTCGCGCCGGTGCAACTGGAGGAACTCGACCAGGCGCAGCGTCTCCGGGCTGAAATCGCACTGCGTGCGGTAGCGCTCGTAGTACGCCGCCAGCGGAATGCCCGACATGCCGCTGGCGAAGCGCTCGTGCAACGGGCGCGTCTGGTCCTTCCGGGCCGCCTCGTCCTCGGGCAACACGGGCAGGCGCTTGGTCTTGAGGGCCAGGCGCACCGCCGCCAGTTGCTCGGTGTCCAGGCGCGCCGCCTCCAGGCGCACCAGGTCCTCCAGCGTCCACGGGCGGTCCGCGGGGGAGCCGATCAGCGTGGCGGCCAGTTGCTGGCCCTCGGTGACGTACCGTTCCAGCGCCTCCAGCTTCTCGCGCTCGAGGGCGCTGCGCAGCACCTTCTGCTCGCTCATGACCCGGGCATCGAGCGAGACCTCGAACCGGGCGTAGCCGGGGAACAACCGTTCCTCCGCTCCCTCGAGCTGGGAGAGGAAGGCAAAGGTGCGGGCCAGGCTGCCGCGCCGTTCGTAAAAGAGCGCCGCCAGCTCGGGCACCGGTTCGAGCCAGTCGCCGGCGTTGCGAAAGGTCGTCTCCAGCTCGGCCGGGTCAATGGGCACGTTGTACCGCTGGGCCGCCAGCAACAACGCCAGCGCGGCCCGGCTTTTTTCGCGGGGCGTCCGACACCGGTGCGCCGTGGTGTGGCAAAGTCCGCCCAGGCCGAACACGATGGGATGCCCCGGCGCCACCGGCCGGCCTTCCTTGAGCACGCGCTGGATGACGCTCTTGGCAAAGCGCGCCACGCGCCGGCGGGCGGCCAGGAGTCGGGCGCGCACTTCGTTGGCGAACTCGAACCGCTCGCGTTCGCCCGCCTCCGGCCCGAGCAACTCGCCAAAGGCCAGGAAATCCTCGAACCGCAGCACGTCCTCGGGGTGGTTGCCCCCGCCCAGGGGGCGGTGCCTGCCCCGCTGGCGCAGATGGACAAAGGCGCGCACCCGCATCAGGAAGGCGTAGGCCGCCAGGTCGCGCGGGTCGTCCAGCGTGGCGTAAATCTCCGCGCTGTGCTGGAAGCGCTGTCCGGCCAGCGTCCAGATGCCGGCCAGGAACAACCGCAGGCCGTCGTTTTTGATGTCGAACCGGTCCAGCCGCTCGCACTCGTCCGCCGCCTTTTCCCAATGGTCCTTCCAGAAACCGCGCACGTGCAGGAAGTGCTCGAAGGTGTCGCACGTGGCCCGGATGCGCTCCCGGAAGGCCGTCGTCAGACCGTGCGGGTCGTACACCGGGCGCAGGTCCAGAAAGGCGTTGAGCTGCTTGCCGGTCAGGCCGGAGACGGCCTCCAGATTGAACGGGAGGGCATTGCAGACGAAGCCGTGCTCGCGCTCGAACCGGTCGCTCTGGAGGATTTGCGCCTGCAGGTGCGCCAGGAAGGCGTTGCCCTCGAGCGCGTCGTCGAACAGCAGCGCGAAATCGTTGTCCGAACACGGCGCCATCTCGCCGCGGCCGGTCCCGCCGATGGCCGCCACGGCAAACGGCCGGTCGTAGCCGAACACGCGCCGCTCGCGCTCGGCCCACGCCGCCACGGCCGCCAGGTAAATGGCCGTGCGTTCCGCGGCCAGCTCCCGGCCATTGTCCAGCTCGGGGCACCGGATGCGGGCGTCGTTGGCCTCGATCCAGCGCGCAAACGCCGCGCGGGCGCCCTCCCGGCGGAGAGCTTCGCGGGCCTGGTTGATCAGCGTCTCCATCAAATCCATGACCGCCAAACACAGAATCTCGGCTGAACCACGCTACCGCGCCGTCCCCGGTGGGCAAAGGTGAAAACGGCCCCCCGCGCGCCGCTCGTGGCGGCCGGTGTCCGTCAGCCCTGTTTTCCCGCTGGCAGCGCGCGGGCGAAACACCCCGGGCTTTGCTTCCGTCCCCGCCCCCGGCACACTGCCGGGCATGGCTTACGAGTTTCGGCTCCAGCGTCGGGTCGAGTTCTCCGAGACCGACGCCGCGGGCATTGTTCATTTCTCGAACTTTTTCCGCTACATGGAGGCGGTCGAGCACGCCTTCTTTCGCTCGCTCGGCTACTCGGTCATGCTCCGGGACCATCAGCCGCCGCTGGGGTTTCCCCGCGTGGCCGCGGCCTGCGATTACAAAGCGCCGCTGCGCTTCGAGGACCTGGTCGAACTGCACCTGCTGGTGCGCGAGAAAAAGCCCCGCGCGCTCAGCTACCTCGTCAAGTTCACCAACCTCAGCGCGCAGCCGCCCCGCGAGGTCGCCCGCGGCACGCTCACCGTCGTCTGCGTGGCCAAAAACGCCGACGGCAGCTTCACCGCCACGCCCATCCCCCGCGACCTGGCCGAGAAAATCAAGGTGGCTCCGGCGGAGTTGCTCGCCTGAACTGCCGCGGGCCGGCAGGGCAGGGGGCGCAATCGCTCAGCGCAGGTACTTGATGGCCACGAAACCGCCCACCCCCAGCGCCAGCAGCGCCCAGGCAAACCAGTCAAAGTATTTTTCGATCAGGCTCTTGACCTGCGCGCCAAAGAGGTAAATCGCCCCCGCCACCAGGAAAAACCGCGCCGAGCGCCCCAGGGCCGAGGCCGCCACCAGCGCCGGGAAGCTCACGTGAAACACCCCCGCCGCCACCGTGAACACCTTGTACGGGATGGGGGTGAAGGCCGCGGCCAGGATCGCCAGAAAGGCGTTGCCCTGATAAAGCCGGCCCACGTGGTCGAAGGCCTCCTGCGAGAAGATGTGCGGGATGAAGAACCCTCGGGCCACCTCCCACGCCCCGTAGCCGATGGCGTAGCCCAACATGCCGCCCAGCACCGACCCCACCGCGCACACGCCGGCAAACCACAGCGCCCGCCGCGGCGCGCCCACGCTCAGCGCCAGCAACAACACATCCGGCGGCACCGGAAAGACCGAGGACTCCACAAACGCGATGCCAAACAACGCCCAGGTGCTCCCCGGCCGGTGCGCCCAGCCCACCGTCCAGTCATACAACCGCCGGAGCAGGTGCGGTCGCTCCCCCGCGCGAACCTTTGGAGCCGCTTGATCCATCGTGGGCGGAGAGTGGACGGGAAAACCGCCACTGCGTCAAGCCCACCGGGCGCGGGGATTCCGGCAAAGCGCGAATCCGCCACGCCACCTTGCTTTGCGGCTGACGCCGGACGCCGCGCCTGCTACCGTCGCGCAAAACAAAGCGGGAGTTTGAACCATGTGTGCAGAATGCGGATGCGGTCAGCCGGAACGGTTCGGCGTGCAACCCTTGCAGGCCCCGCCGGCCCGGCCGGTGCGGCTGGTCGAGGCCGACGCCCCGGACCACGTCGAACACACCCACGAGCATGTCCACGCCGACGGCACCCGCCACAGTCATCCGCACGTGCATGGCGCCGGGCATGAGACCGACCACGCACACCCGCACGAACCCGGCGTGCACGCGCACATCCACACCCACGCCGACGGCACGACCCACAGCCACCCCCACGCCCCGGACGATGGCCACACGCATGAGCACGCCCCGGACGAAACCGCGCGGGTGACCCTGGACCTTCATCAGCCCATCCTCGCCCGCAACGACCGGCTGGCGGAGCGCAACCGCGGTTACCTCCGGGCCAAGGGCGTGTTCGCCCTGAACGTGCTGGCTGCGCCGGGCGCGGGCAAAACCACCTTGATCGAAAAAACCCTCGCCGCCCTTGCCGCCGAACTGTCCGCCGCCGTCATCGTGGGCGACCTGGCCACCGCGCGCGACGCCGAGCGCGTCCGCGCCGCGGGCGCGCCGGTGGTGCAAATCACCACCGGCACCGTTTGCCACCTGGACGCCGAAATGGTCGCCCGCGGCCTCGAACAACTCGACCTGGACGGTCGCGCGCTGTTGTTCCTCGAAAACGTCGGCAACCTGGTTTGCCCGGCGGACTTCGACCTGGGCGAAAACGCGCGCGTCGTGTTGCTCTCGGTGACCGAAGGCGAGGACAAGCCCCTGAAGTACCCACCCGTCTTCCGCTCCGCTCACGTGGTGGTGGTGACCAAGACCGACCTGGCCGAGGCGGCGGGCTGCAACCTCGAGGCGTTGCGCCGCAACGTCCGCGCCGTGGCGCCCCAGGCGCGCGTCTTCGAGCTCTCCGCCCGCACCGGGGAAGGTCTGGCCGCCTGGCTGGACTGGCTGCGCGGCCTGACGAGGCATTGACTCCACCGGCTCGAGGTGCGGGAGCGTTGGTTGGGACAGAACCTCGGTCCCTGGCGGCGATGCCTTTTGGGGCAGGGGCCGCGGCCGAATGCGCCACCCGAAGGCGGTCTGTGCGCGCCGGTGCCAGCGCTAGAGGCTTTTCCAAGGGTACCGAGCACAGGAACGGAGCGAGCGTTTGTGACCGGGGAGGTCGCCCCGTCCCCACGCCTTGCCCGGGTCAGGTCCCGGGTCGCCGGACGGGCGCTTTCGGGTTATGGTCCGCGCCGCGCAATCCGTGAACCTGCTCGAAATTGACCACCTGCAAATCGGCTTCCGCCGCGACGGCGGCCCGCCCGTGCGCGTGGTGGACGGCGTGTCGCTGGCGCTGGCCCCGGGCGAGACGCTCGCGCTGGTGGGCGAAAGCGGCTGCGGCAAGAGCGTCACCGCGCTGTCCATCGCCCGGCTGCTGCCCGGTCCGCCGGCGGAAATTTTGGGCGGGCAAATCCGGCTCGAGGGCCGGGACGTGGGCGCCCTGTCCCCGGCCGAGTTGCGCCAGATTCGCGGCGGGGTGGTCAGCTACGTGTTTCAGGAGCCGGGCGCGTCGTTGAACCCCGTGATGCGGGTGGGCGCGCAGATTCGGGAAACGCTGCGCCGGCACCGCCCGGAGGCGGCGTCCGGGGCGGAGGTGATCCGGTGGCTCCAGGTCGTGGGCCTCCCGGCGCCGGAAGCGCGCGCGCGCTGCTACCCGCATGAATTGTCCGGCGGGATGCAGCAGCGGGTGGCGATCGCCCTGGCCGTGGCGCCGCGGCCGAAGCTGTTGGTGGCCGATGAGCCGACCACCGCGCTCGATGTGACCATCCAGGCGCAGATCATCGAACTGCTGCGCGAGTTGCGCCGCGAGCTGGGCATGGCCATCCTGCTCATCACGCACAACCTGGGCCTGGTGGGCGACCTGGCCGATCGCGTGGCGGTGATGTACGCGGGGCAGGTTGTCGAAACCGCGCCGACGCGCGCGCTGTTGCAGCGTCCGGTGCATCCCTACACGCGGGCGCTGTTGAACTCCGTGCCGGCGCTTGGCCGCCGACAGGAGCGGCTGCCCGCGATCCCCGGGGCCGTGCCGCCTCCGGGCGCGTGGCCGGGCGGCTGCCGGTTTCACCCGCGCTGCCCGTTGCGGCGGCCGGACTGCGAGACGAGCGCGCCGGAGCTGGTCGAGTTACCCGGCGGACGGCAGGCGCGGTGTCTGTTGGCCCGGGAGCTTTTTGCCGGCGCGGCGTGAATCATGAACCTCCTCGAGGTCCAAAACCTCCGCGTCCACTTCCCGGTCCGCCGCGGCGTTTTCGGTCGCGCGCGCGAGACGGTGAAAGCCGTGGACGGCGTGAGCTTCAGCCTCGAACCCGGCGAAACGTTGGGGCTGGTGGGCGAGAGCGGCTGCGGCAAGACGACCGTGGCCCGCGCCGTCGTCCGGCTGGCGCCGATCACGGCGGGCCGGATTCTTTATGAGGGACGCGACATCCAGGAACTCCGGGGCGCCGCGCTGCGGTCCTGGCGGCGTCAGGTGCAGATGATCTTTCAGGACCCTTTCGGTTCCCTCGATCCGCGGATGACCGTCGGCCAAACCGTGGGCGAAGGGCTGGCCCTCCACGGACTGGCCCCCTGCGGCCCGGAGCGCCGGGCCCGCGTCGAGAAACTGCTGCAGGACGTGGGGCTGGACGCCAGCCATGCCGACCGTTACCCGCACGAACTGAGCGGCGGCCAGCGGCAGCGGGTGGGCCTCGCGCGCGCGCTGGCGGTCGAGCCGCGGCTGCTGGTGTGCGACGAGCCGGTCAGCGCGCTGGACGTCTCGATCCAGGCGCAGATCGTCAACCTGTTGCAAGACCTCCAGCAACGGCTCGAGCTGGCGTATTTGTTCATCGCGCACGACCTGGCGGTGGTCGAGCACCTGAGCCGGCGGATTCTGGTGATGTATCTGGGCCGCCTTGTCGAAGCGGGGGACGCGCGCGAAGTCTGCCGCGCCCCGCGGCATCCCTACACGCAAGCGCTGCTCTCGGCCGTGCCGGTGGTGGACCCGGACCAAAAGCGTGCGCGCCTCATTTTGCCCGGAGACCAGCCCTCGCCCATTCAACCCCCGCCGGGCTGCCCGTTTCACCCGCGGTGTCCGGTGGCGGAGGCGCGGTGCCGGGTCGAAGTGCCGCTGCTGCGCGAAGTGGCCCCCGGTCACCATGCGGCTTGTCACTTGGCCGCCGCCGAGACTGCACCGCTGGCGGTGGGCGCGGGCGGATGAACGGCGCATCGGGCCGGGCGCGACGGAGTCTCGCCCCACCAAGCGGGAGGAAGGCCGAAGGAAGGGGGTAATTTGGAACTCAGGAAGGCAGGAATTGCCGAGTGAATGCCCAGTGTTTTCCTGTTTTCTTGGATTCCAAATTCATCCTTTTCTGAGTTTCTGAGTTTGGGCTAGTCGCTACGGGCCGGGCGCGACGGAGTCTCGCCCCACCAAGCGGGAGGAAGGCCTAAGGAGGGGGGGTATTTGGAACTCAGGAAGGCAGGAATTGCCGAGTTCAGAAAAAGTCTTTTCCGGCTTTCCTGGTTTCCAAATTCATCCTTTTCTGAGTTTCTGAGTTTGGGCGATTCGCCGCGGGCTGGGCTCGGTGGAGTCCCAGCCCACCACGGACAGCGAGCCGCCCCGGGGCGCCGTCACCGCGTCCACACGTACACGTGCGTGGCGGTGTTGGCCGGGAACTCGACGTTGACCGTGGCCTCGGCCGGATTGGCCGCGCCGTTGTTGATCTCGAAATCGTAGCTGCGCGTGTCCCCGCTTTCCGGGGTCAGGACCAGCCGCGCGGGCACCGAGCCGCCAAAGTCCTGGGCGCGCACCTTCACCGTCTGGGCCGCCGGGGTGCCGAAAGGCAGGATGACCTGCACCGGTCCGGAGCCCACGGCCACGGCGGTGCCGGCTACCTCGATCAGGTCCAGCCGCGGCAGCGGCGTGGGGCGCACCAGCATCAGGCTTCCCACCGCCACGACGTGACCGGGCTGGAAGTAGAGGTTCATTTGCGAGCGGTCCAACGTATCCACGCGGATGCGTCCGCTGCCGAAACCTGCTCCCTCAGCGCCCCGGGCCTCGACGGTGCCCGTGCCGGAGACCACCGGCGCCACCAGTCGCACGGCGCCGCCACTGCCGCCGTTTAAAGCGCTCGCGATCCCGTTCGCCCCGTCCGCGTCAATACGCCCGGTGAGGTGGATGCGGGTGCTGGAGGCGATGAGGAGTGAGCCGCCACCCCCGCCGCCCCCGTAGCCAGGGGAACCGGCCGTGCCGCCACCACCCGAGCCGCCCAGTATTGGAACGAGCAGGGCACTGCCATACGGCGTGCCGTGGCGGGTGCTCGCGCCGATGTTTACCGTGTCTGCATAGGTCCCGTGGCCGGCACCGTCGGCGTTTTGGGTGTTAGTGCCGGCCCGGCCGGCACCCGGGCCGTGGCCGTCCCCGGGCGGGGTGCCCACGCTGCCGGGCGTGCCGCCGTCAAAGCCGCCCGGTCCGCCTTTGCCGGCGGCACTGGTGCTCCCCCGTCCGCCGGACACATCCACGGTGCCGGCGATGGTGACGTCGCCCGTGGCCAGGATGGTGACCGGCGTGTTCAGGGCATTGGGTTTGAACCGAAGGGTGCGCCCACTGGCCACGTTGACCGTCGTGGCGTGGAACACTCCGTCGGGCGGCAGGTCCAGTGTGACTTCTCCGGTGGTCACGTTGATCGGCCCGTAGGAGCCGTCGCTGCCGGAGTTGAAGGCTTGACCGAGCGCCGGAGGCGCGCCGGCCAGCAGCAGGAGCAGAACGAGCAGGGTTTGGTGTTGGTTTTTCATAGGTTTTGGCGTTTGCGGTTACGGATTGTTGAACCGGACCTCGACCGGAGGCCGGCCGACGAAGGTGTTAAACGGGGACTCACCCGTCGCCGGCACGGCCGGTCGCAAGACCAGCGTGGGCGGCCGGGCCAGGAGGGTGTTGAAGGGCAGCTCGCCCGCGGCTGGCGTGCCCGGACGCAGCACCAGCGTGGGCGGCCGGGCCAGGAGGGTGTTGAAGGGCAGCTCGTCCGCCGCCGGCACGGCCGGGCGCAAGACCAGCGTCGGTGGCCGGGCCAAGAGGGTATTGAAGGGCAGCTCGTCCGCCGCCGGCACGCCCGGGCGCAAGACCAGCGCGGGCGGGCGTGCCAGAATCCACAGGCGCGGCACGGAACGCGGGTCCAGCGGGTCGCTGGCGCCGCTGACTTCGGCCTCGTCGGTCCAGCCGTCCCTGTCGGTGTCCGGGTCGAGCGGGTCGGTGCCGGCGGCCTGTTCGCGACGATTGGTCAGGCTGTCCCGGTCGGGGTCTTCGGCGTCGTCTTCCACGCCGTTCCCGTCGGTGTCGCGGCGAAGCGGGTCGGTCTGGGAGCGCAGCACTTCAAAGCTGTTGGTCAGGCCGTCCCCATCGCGGTCTTCGTCGCCGTCGCGGCGGCCGTTGCCGTCGGAGTCGGTCCGGGTGGGGTCGTAGCCGAGGGCCGTTTCCAACTCGTCGGGCAGACCGTCCGCGTCCGCGTCCTCGAAGGAGTAGGCGCGGAAGGTGAAGTTCACCGGCGCGGGCAGGCGGTTGCCGGCCAGGTCCGTGAGCGTCTCGGCGACGCGCACCTGGTAAAGGCCCGGCGGGAGGTCGCCCGCGTGCCGGAGATAAACGGCGCGAAGTTCGGGGTGCGACTCCAGAACGACGGGCATGGCCACGTCATCGGCCGTGCCGGGCACGCCGTCCGGGCCGGCGGACACCAGGCCGAGCGCGGCCGGCGTGAGCGTGGTCTCGGCGAGCGGTTCGCTGAAAAACAGGGCCACTTGCGCGAGCCGGCCCACCAGGGCGCCGGCCGCCGGCACCGTGCGCGCCAGCCGGGGCGGGATGGCGTCGGGCACGATCTGGACGGTCAGTTCCTCGGACCAGGCGGCGTTGCCGCCGGTGTCCACGGCGCGGGCGCGGAGGGTGAAGCGGTCGGCGCCTTCGCTCAGCAACGGCACCAGGAAGCGGAACTCGAAGGGATAGTTGCCATCGCTGAAGACCGGCTGGCCGTTGAGAGAAAACTCGACATGGCGCACCTGGACGTCGTCGCTGACGTCGGCGGTGACGGTCTTCAATTCGCCCTCGCTGGCGCGGTTGTCAGGGAAGCGCCCCGACAGACGCAGGGTAGGCGGGCGGCCCTCGCGATCGTAGGCCAGATAGTTGAGCACGTGCAGGCCGGCGGTGTGATCGGCCACGTAGGCCAGGCCGTTGTTCAACGCCAGGGCGCGGGCCACGCCGGGGGTGGGGAACTCGGTCAGAAAGGCGTCCACCACGGCGGGATCGCGCGCGTCGTAGAGCGAGACGTGGTGCGGGCCGTCGAAGGCCATGTTGGGACTGACGGTGGCCACACCGAGGCCGTTCCCATTGAGCACGATTTGCTTCCAACCGAACTGCGGCGTGGGCCGGTGCGTGATCAGCCGCGGCGCGGCGGGGTCGCTCACGTCCAGGGTGTTGTAGCCCTGGTTGTGGACGGCGTAGGCGGTGCCCGCGCCGACAAACAGGCGCATGCGGCCATGGGCGGAGTTGACGTTGCCCGGACTGTCCACCGCGCCCAGCCGGACCAGAGCGCCGCCTTCCAAGACCAGCACGTGGAGCCGGCCCTGCGTCAGCGCGTAAAGCTGGTCGCCGGCGAACACCAGGTCCTCGACGGCCGGACCGCCCAAGCCGAGGCGGTCCAGTTGCAGACCGGAGGTCAGTTCGAAGGCGACCACTTCTCCGGTGTCGGTGCCGGCCACACCGAGAGAGGCGGCCACGGCCACGCACCGCACGATGGGTCCCAGACGCACCTGGCGCAGCAGGGCGGGGCCGCCCGGCGCCTGCAGGTCCAGCACCGCCACGCCGGCTGCGCCGCAGGCCACGGCGGCGTAACGGTCACCGCACGCCACGGCCGTGGCCGGCCCCGGCGTGGACAGGAGGCTGACCAGGGTGGGATTGAGGCCCTCGAAGACGTTCACCACGGCCACGCCCGCCGGGCCCAGCGCGACCACGGCCAGGTCGTTAGCAATGCAAATGTCCTGTGCTTCGCCCGGCAGCGGCAAGGTGCCGAGGATGCCGGTGGCGACGGCCAGCCCGCTCAACGGGTCGGTGCCTTGCCGCACTTCGGCGCCGTCCAGCAGACCGTCGCCGTCGGTGTCCGGATTGTTGGGGTGGGTGCCGAGGACGGCCTCGGCGGCATCGGGTAAATCGTCGGCGTCGGCATCGTCGGCGGGGTCGAGGAACACCAGGTCAAACGGGGCGAACTCGCCGGCAGCGCCGACGGGAGGGGTGACTCCGCGTGAGGTGGCCAGGGCGTTGAACTGCGGGACGTAGGCCTCGAGCACGTAAGGCGTGTCGGCGGGCAGGCGCAGGGAAAGGTCGCCCTGGGCGTTGAAGCGGCCGCGCTGCTCGAAGCCGGGCAAGGTCAGGCGGTAGTAGGCATTGCGCAGGCCGCCCAAGGCCACCAAACCGTTCACCGTTTCAGCGTAAGCGGTTTGGGTCAGGTGCTGGAGGTCCCGGATCGGCTCGAGGCCGGTCACGCCGGTTTCCATATCAGCCACGAATTGCGCCGAGTCCCCCAGCAGGGTGTCCATCAACGCCAGGATTTCCGGGTCCGGATCGGCGGCCGGCCGGGGGCCGCCCTGGAGTTGACGTTGGGCGCCGGGCAGGGTGGTGGCGGCGATGAGCGCATCGAAGGAGGCGCACACCGCGGCCAAGGGGGCGGAGCGGATGGATTTTTCGAGGTCGCTGGCTTTTTGGATCAGCGCATCCGCCATATTCACCGCGGGGGTGAGCACATCGCAGAGAAACTTGATCACCCACCCCAGGCAATCACGGTTGTTGCAGAGTTTCTCGAAGAGGACCTTGACCAGGCCACTGGCGCATTTGGCGACATCCACGGCCTTCGAGACGGGATTCTGGGCGGTGAGCACCTCGTAAGCATTGACGGCATTGTCCTTGGGCGCCTTGAGCAGTTCAAGGCCGGCCTTGAGGGCGGCCTTGTCGAGCTGGCCGGCGCGGTATTTTTCGCGCAGGGTCTGGATGCTGCTGGCGACGGTTTTGACCTCGTTGATGCTTTCGACGGCGATCGAAATCAACTGGAGGACGCGGGTCATGTTCTTGATGCAGTCAAAAGCCGCTTTACCCACATCCCAGGCATCGCCCCAGCCGAAGCCCGGGCAATCCGGTTCCTTGTTGGGGCGCGCGTTCATCTGGCTGCCGGGCTGGGAGCCGTGCCAGCCGGGCTGCCGGATGCCCACGCCGGGGTCGGTCTCGATAAACTGCCCGTCGGCGGTCACGGTCATGGGCCCGGCGATTTCCCATTCGCCGGTGTCGTGGTTGAAGCTCCAGAGGGCGCTCTTGGCCCCGGGTGGCAGCGGCTGGCCCGTGCGCGGGTCGGGCAGGTTCGGGAAACGGATGGGGACCGGCTGGTCGAAGTTCTGCGGGCCGTCGGTCTGGACGGTGATGACCAGCGGGAAGTTCAGCCCGGGCGGCAGCGGCTCGGGCAGGCGATCGGGCGCGACCGGTGCGATGCCCACGCGGCCGCCCCGGTTGCCGGCTTCATCAAACAGGTTGTTGGGCGGCACGGAGAGAGAGACGCCGGCCAGGCCGGGATTGGCGGCGAGCACTTCGGGCGGGAAGGTCACCGTGGTCGGTGTGGTCGGGCTGATCGGCTGGAGGGTGTTGGCCCGGATGAGCGGGAGGTAGATTTCGCCCGAGCCGCCGGCCAGGTTGTCGGTGCGGCCGGCGCGGGCGGACCAGCGTTTTCCGACAAAGGGGTAGTAGTCGCCGCCCGGCCAGTGGCTATCGGGCGAGGTGCGGCCGTCCACATGCACGAAGAATTCGCCGGCCGGGCTGGGCTCGAGACGGAACCGGCCCTCGGCGTCCGTGACCGCACGCAAGGTTTCCTCCGCGCCGTCCACGGTGACGGTCACCCCGGCCAAGGGGCGGTTCACAAAGGTGCCGTTCGGCCCGGGCACCGGTTCGGAAGCAAACACCCGGCCCACCACGGCCGTGGCCGGCACGGCGCTAAGGCTGGTGGTTTCAAAGGTGCTGACCAGCCGCCCGCCGGGGTGGCCGTCGCCGTCGCCGTCCACCGGCAGATCGGCCAAATCGCGCAACAAGTCGCCTTCCAAGGTCACGGTCACGCGCGCGCTGCCGGGCAGAGGTTCGAGGTAAAAGAGCGTCGCCGTGCGGCGGTCCGTGGACAGTTCCAAGCGGCTGAGCAGCCGTCGCCCCGCGGCCTCGGCCCAAAAGGCGTTGCTGGAAAGGACCGTGCCCTCCGCCAGCGACCGGCTGAAGCGCATCACCGTCTCGCGGTTGACCGAGACTCCGGTCTCGCCCGGTCCCGGCGAGGTGCTCACTCGCGTGACATTTTCGGGAATCGCCGGATCAGTGCCGCGACGGTATTCCTCGAGATTGCTGACCGCGTCGCCGTCGAAGTCCTCGCCCGCATCCGCCGGGTTGAGCGGGTCGAGGAAGGTCGGACGCGCCAGTTCGAAGAGGTCGTCAATACCATCGCGGTCCACGTCGAGCGGGACGGCCCGGACCACGCGTTGGACGCGATAAAAGGCCGTCGTAGCCACCGGGCGCGCGTCCGTGAGCGCCTGCGCCCCATCCTGTCCCAGAACCAGCAGGACCGGTTCCCAAGGGCCGGGCAAATGGGCCGCTCGGTGGAGCACGAAGTAGTGTTCGGGCAAGCCGGCGACCTCGAGGCGCGGCCGGCCGGCGGTGTCCCGCTGGGCGCGCAGGATGCGAAACGTCCCGGTCTGGGCAATCCCCGCCCAGGCCATGCCCAACCCCAGCACGCCGGCCAGCCCGCGCCAAAATCGCCCCGTCCGTCTGGGCGGCAGACCAAAAGCCGGGCACGTCCGGCCGGTGACCGGCCGCCGGGGAGGGACGGGTTGCTTGGGCATGTTGGCGCTAGGAAAACACGAGCTTTAGAAAAGTCAATCGTTTTTTTTTGTGAAACTTTTTGGGCTGTTATGGCGTGTTGGGAAAGGGCTTCCTTACGGGGCCGGTGCTCGGAAAGAAGGGCCGCTGGGACGCGGAGGCGCCGGGTTGGCCGCCCCTCTCGAAGGCCTTCAGGACTGGCGGCTTTCTGGCTGTCGCCGTTCGGCCAGCCAGGCGCGTGCTTGGACTAGCGCTCGGGCGCGGTGACTGAGGCGGTTTTTCTCGGCCTCGCCCAGCTCGGCGAAGGTCCGGTTCATGCCTTCGGGTTCAAACAACGGGTCGTAGCCGAAACCGTGCTCGCCGCGCGGGGTGAAACCAATCCGCCCCTCGCACGTGCCCTCGAAGAGTTGGACCGCTTCCCCACAGTCGTCTTCGGTCCAGACCGAGACCAACGCGACTGCGCAGCGGAAGCGCGCCTGGCGCTTTTCCGCCGGCAACCCGGCCAGGAGCCGCAAGAGCTTGGCGTTATTATCGGCGTCCCTCGAATTCTCCGGCTGCCCGGTGTCCAACGCGGCAAACCGGGCCGAGTGCACCCCCGGGCGGCCACCCAGCGCGTCCACCTCCAGGCCGGAATCGTCGGCGAGCACCCACACCGGCGTTCCCGGCCCCGGGACGCCCGGTGGTCGCTGCGCTCGCACCCAGGCCGCCAGCGCCAGTGCTTTTTGGCGGGCGTTCTCGGCGAAAGTCGCGCCGGTCTCGGGCAGTGCCGGCGCTCCGGGCAAGTCAGCCAGCGTGAGGTAACGGAATTCAGCGCCGAGCAAGGCGCGGATTTCCGCGACCTTGTGGGCGTTGCGCGTAGCCAGCAGAACGGTATGCACGGGGCGATGCTGGTCGGAGCCGGGCGGGCGCACAATCCCGGCTTACACCTTTGCGCGAGGGAGACCGATTGGCGTTTGACGCGGCGCGGCCCGAAGCGTACAAGTCTTCCACGATGCAGACACCAAGAAGCCATCGCCGATTCTGGCTGCTGGCCGGGCTCGGGCTGGTTCTGGTTGGCGGCGGCCCCGGGCCGGCGCGGGCGGGCGACTCGGTGATTTTCAGCGATTCCGACAAGGCGGGGGAGAAACTGGAGGAATCGCGCAAAGCCCCCGCCCGGCGCAAGCCGCGCATCGAGAATTTCCTCGACCGCCTGAGCCAGCCGCGTGGCAGCTCGCTGGAGGCGGTCACCCCGCCACCCTTTGCCCCCACCGCGCCGGGGGCCGAGGCGGTGACGCCGCTCACGGAAAAAGAATGGCAGCAACTCAAGGAGCGCCAGAACTGGATTCAGCGGCGCCCCGAGGACCTCGGCAAAGAAGCGCGCGACCCGCAGCGGGCTTTCGGCGTGCGCGAGCAAAATCAACCGGGGTCGCCCGGCAATCCAAAAGCCCGGCAGGGTTGGTTGGTCGAGTATTACCAGCAGTTGAGCAAAACCCGGGCTGAGGCGGAAAACGCCGTGCCCGGGCCGTTGCGCGACGCGAGCGGTGCGTCGCGCGACCGGCGTCGCGAGGGCGGGCAGTCCTACGGAGCGCTGGCCGGCGACGGCGCGACACGCCCGGGGGCGGGCGAAAGTTTGCGTCCGGTGGGCGCACCCGGGTTCAGCCGGGTGGAGGTTGCGCCGGGCGAGCGTTCGCCGGCGGCATCCGACGACTTGCCATTCTCGGCCGAGAATCTCCTCAACTCACCGAGCGCGAACGAAAAGGGCGGCCGGGATCCGTCCTGGTTGCGGAGCGCGTCCGGGCTGGAGCGACCCCGAACGGGCTTCTCCCCGCTTCCCGGCATGCCGGTCGCGCCGGTCAACCCTGCCGTCGCCGAGGTGAATCGCCTGTTGGGCAACGACCCTCTCGGCAATCCGCTGGCGGCCAACCCGACTTCCAGCCTGGACCCGGTGAGCACCTTCCCCGATCCCACGCGCGAGGTGCTCAACCCGGTCACCCCGGCCAAGTCCGGCGAAGGGCGTGATGCGCTGCTGGCGCCTGCCGCCCGGCCGAGCCTCGAGACCCAGCCGACCCGCAGCCGGATGTTGAGCGGCACGCCGGGCATCTTGGGGCCGGAGCCTCCCGGCACGGCGCGTTCGCCCCTGAGCCAACCCCCGGGCGCGGCCCCGGAGGAGCGGCGCGGGTTGCACTCGATCAAGCTCAACCTCGAACTCCCGCGGCGCAGTTTCTAAGCCGGCGGCTCCGGGCCGGCTGCTCCACATAATCGAGGTTCGCCATGCCCGCCGGGAACCCCCGCCAGTATTGCTCCTCGGGTCCAATCGGGCACCGCGCCCGCCGCCCGAATCTCCTCGTCCGATTGCTTCGGTCGGTTCTGCGTGGCCTGCTCCACGCCCTGGCCGATCTGCATCGCCCCGGCGAGGTCTCGATCCGTATGCGCCTGGCCCTGCTGGGAATAATCGGCTTGGTTGGCGGCGCTGCGTGGGCCGCGGAAACCGTGCTTTTCGAGGAGCGTTTCCGCGACCGGCTTGATTCGGCCTGGTCGTGGATTCGCGAAGACCCGGCCGGCTGGCGGTTGCGGGACGGCGCGCTCGAATTGCGCGTGCTGCCGGGCAACCTCTGGGGCGGCGCCAACGACGCGCGCAACGTGCTGGTGCGCCCCGCGCCCGACCCGGCCGGGGGCGAGCTGGTCATCACGGTAACCGTGGAAAACCAACCCACCGAGCAATACGAGCAGGTCAACCTCGCCTGGTATTACGACGACCACCACATGGTGAAACTCGGCCGCGAGATCGTGGACGGCCCGGTGTGCGTGGTCATGGGCCGCGAAGAGCGCGACCAGTGTCGCACCCTCGCCAAGGTCCCGGTGCCGGGGCGTTGGTGCCAGTTGCGGCTGGTCGTCTCCGGCGCGCGCCTGCGGGGCGAATACCGTGCGGAAGGCGCCACCGATTGGACCGTGGCGGGCGAATGCGACCTGCCCGCTCCGCCCGGTCGGCCGCCGCAAATTTCGCTCCATGCCTACCAGGGTCCGGCAGCGCGCGAGCACTGGGCGCGGCTCACCGGATTTCGTGTGGAGCGCCGCGCGCCGTAGGGGGCCATTGGCCTGCCCGGTCCTGTCGCGCTACTCTTGCCCGCATGTCGGCACTGGCCCTGCACGCTTTCCACGCCCGACACGGCGCCTCGTTTATGGAGATCAACGGCGCCAAAGTCGTGGCCCATTACGGCGAGCCCTTGGCCGAACACGCCGCCCTGCGGCAGGCGGCCGCCGTGCTCGACCTCAGCAGTCGCGGCCGGCTCTGCGTGCTGGGCCGGGACCGCGAGCGTTTCCTCAACGGCCAGGTTACGAATGACGTGCGGGCGCTCCAGCCCGGGCAGGGTTGTTACGCGGCCGTGGTCAATGCCAAGGGCCGGATGGAGGGCGACGCCTTCATTTACCGACTCGCCGACGAATTCCTGCTCGATAGCGAACCGGGCAGCGGCCCGGCGCTGACGCAGCGGCTGACGCGGTTTGTCATCGCCGACGACGTGCAAATCGCCGACGCCGCGCCGCACTACGGCCTCTGGAGCGTGCAAGGGCCGCGGGCGGCGGCCGTGCTCGGCGCGCTGGGGCTGGTAGAGGAACCACCGACGCGGCCGTTGGGCTTCATCACGCATCGCCATCCCGACTTCGGCGACCTCTACGTAATGAACCAGCCCCGCGTGGGCCTGACGGGCTTTGACCTGTTTGTGCCGCTACCCGCGATGGAAGCGGTCGGGGAGCGGTTGCTCGGGGTAGCCCGGGCCCACGGGGGCCGGCTCGCCGGGTGGGAGGCGCTCGAAACCGCCCGCATCGAGGCCGGCATTCCCCGATTCGGCGCGGACATGGACAGCACCACCTTGCCGCCGGAAGCGGGCCTGGGCACCCGCGCCATCAGCTACACCAAGGGTTGCTTCATCGGCCAGGAGGTGCTGGCCCGCATTCGCACCTACGGTCACGTCAACCGCACCCTCTGCGGACTGCGGTTGGCGGACGCGCTGACCGAGTTGCCCGCCCGGGGCGATGCGCTGCTCAAAAACGGCCGGGAGGTCGGGCACGTCACCAGCGCGGCACGCTCACCCGTATGGAAAGCCAACCTGGCCCTGGGCTACGTCCATCGCGACCACACCACCGTGGGCACAACGCTCAGCTTGCGCAGCCGCACGGGGGAAAGCCCGGTGCAAATTGTGCTCCTGCCGTTCGAGCGCGCCGCGACGTCCGCTTCCCCGCTGCCATGAGCCCGCGCCCACCGTCGCACACGCCCGAACCGCTGCACCTCGTCGCCGCACGCGCGATTACCCGCGTGCAACCGCCACCCGATGATTGCGCTGCTGCCGTGGGACTGACGCGACGCCAAGCCCTCGCGAACCTGGCCGGATGGACTTTGCTGGCCGCCGCCGGCTGTCGGGCCGCGCAGCCGGCCGCGGCGCCGCTCGAGCGCTTCGAGTTCACCGAGCCGCAAATGGGCGTGCCGTTCCGAATCGTTCTGTACGCGCTGGACCGCGCCCGGGCCGAGGCCGCGGCGCGCGCTGCCTGGGCGCGCATCGCCGCCCTTAACGCGGTGATGAGCGACTACGACAGCGACAGCGAGTTGAGCCGGCTGGCCGCCACCGCCGGGAGCGGCCAAGCCGTGCCGCTGAGCGAGGACCTTTGGCGGGTGTTGGAGCGCGCCCAAGCCCTGGCCCGCCGCACGGACGGCGCGTTTGACGTCACGGTTGGCCCGGCGGTGATTTTGTGGCGCAAGGCGCGTCGCGATCGGGCCCTGCCCGACCCGGCCCGGCTGGCGCGCGCGCGCGCGGCCATCGGCTGGCAGCACCTCGAGCTGGACGCCCGGCGCCGCACGGCCCGGTTGCGCGTGCCCGGCATGAAGCTGGACCTGGGCGGCATCGCCAAGGGCTACGCGGCGGACGCGGCGCTGAAGGTGCTGGCCGAACATGGCATTGACCGGGCGCTGGTCTCGGGCGGCGGCGACCTGGCGGTGAGCGACCCGCCGCCAGGCAAACCGGGTTGGCGGATTGAAGTGGCGCCGCCGGAGGCCGCCGTCGGCGGGCCGCCACGGCACGTGCGATTGCGCCGGGCCGGTCTGGCCACGTCCGGCGACCTGTTTCAGCACGTCGAAATCGGCGGGGTGCGCTACTCGCACATCGTGGACCCACGCACCGGCATTGGGTTGACCGACCAGAGCCAGGTCACGGTGATCGCCCGCGACGGCATGACTGCCGACGGTCTGAGCACCGCCATCAGCGTCCTCGGGCCGGAGCGGGGGCTGGCGTTGGCCGACGCGTTTGGCGCCGGCGTTTTTTTGATTCGCCGCGTCGCGGACCGGTGGGAAGCGGCGGAGAATCGGAAGTTTCGCCATTGGCTGGAACGCTGAGTGGCCGGTGGCAACGCCAGGCCGAACCGCCCGGCTGGCGAAGGGTCGCCGCCCGGCTGGTCGTCTGGTAAGGTCCGGACCCGCAGCTTGTGTCCGCCGAAAACACCCAAATTGCTCGCCCCGAAAACGAGCCGGCTACGCCCGGCGCGCAGAGGACTTCGCCCGGGGAAATCTGGCGCGAGCGGTGGGAATTTTTGCGGGCCTTTTTGCGCGCACCGGGGCGGGTGGGGGCCATTTGCCCCAGTTCGCCCGCCTTGACGCGGGAGATGTTGGCCGGCTGCCGGTTGGACCAGGCGCGCCTGGTGGTGGAGTTGGGTCCTGGCACCGGCGTCTTTACGCGGGAGATCCTGCGGGCGGCGGGCGCCCGGACCCGGATTGTCGCCCTCGAGCTGGACGCTCGGGCTGTGGCCCGGCTGCGGCGCAACTTCCCCCGCGTGGAGGTCCACCACGACTCGGCCGAGGCCATCTTGCGCTACGTGGCCGAGACCGGCCTGTCCCACGCCGACTGCGTGATCAGTGGTCTGCCCTGGGCGTCCATGCCGGCTGCGTTACAGCGTCGCATCATGCACAACGTGGTGGCGGCGCTGGGCCCGGGCGGCGTTTTCACCACCTTTGCCTACCAACACGCGCGGGGCACCCCCGCCGGCCGGCGGTATCGGCGCTTGCTCGAAGCTCTGTTTGGCGAAGTCCGCGTCAGCCGGATCATCTGGAGCAACGTGCCGCCGGCGGTGGTGTATCGCTGCGTCAAACCAGCAGAAAAAGCCGGCCCGGCGGGCGGCGCTTGATATTCGACCGGCTCCAGTTGCAGCGTCGGCAAGAAAAGTTGTGATTTTTTCAAAACGCGGTTAGCCGCCCGGGCATCCGGCAGGAAAATTCCCGCGTCACACGCTGGCGGCGTCGGGATGCCGGAGACCGGCCCGCCGGGCGGGGATGCGGAACCGCGTTATGGAAATCAAGCGCACCATCAAATACGAGGCCGACCGGGTACCGGGGTTTGGCCGGGAGGTCATGAGCGTGCCGGGCTGCGAGGCGCTCGAGCACTGCATCCAGTGCGGGACCTGCTCGGGAGTGTGCCCGCTGAGCATTTACATGGACTACACGCCGCGCCAGGTCATGGAGCTGGTGCGGTCGGACTTCAAGAACGAGGTGTTGCGCAGCCACACCATCTGGTTGTGCGCCTCCTGCTACGCCTGCACCACCGAATGCCCGCGGCAAATCCGCATCACCGACATCATGTACGAGCTCAAGCAGCGGGCCATCAAGGAGGGGGTCTATCCCCCGCGGTTCCCCATCCCGGTGCTGGCCGAGGAGTTTACGAAGATGGTGCGGGTGCACGGGCGGATTTCCGAAACCCGCTTGGTGACCAAGATGTATCTGCGGACCAATCCGCTGGCCGCCTTGGGCATGGCGGGGCTGGGGCTCAACCTCCTCAAGACCGGCCGCTTCTCGCTCAAACAGGACCGGATCGAGCGCCGCGGCGAAATGGAGAAACTCATGGCGGCGGTGGACCGCGAAAACGGAAAGGCTGAGGCATGAAATACGCCTACTTCCCCGGCTGTTCGCTCAAGGGCACCGGCCGTGCCTACGAGGAATCCCTCCTGCCCGTGCTCCGGCACCTGGGCGTGGAGGTGCAGGAGATCGAAGACTGGAACTGCTGCGGCGCCACCGCCTACATGGCCGTGGACGAAGGCAAGGCCTGCGCCGCCGCCGCCCGCAACCTCGCCCTGGCCGAGCGCACCGGCCTGCGCCAGATGCTCGCCCCGTGCAGCGCCTGCTACCTCGTGCTCAACAAGGCGCAGCATTACCTCAACGAGTACCCGGCCATGCGGCGCGTGGTGACCCGCGCGCTCGACAGCGTGGGGCTCCAGTGCCGTGGCGACACCGCCGTGCGCCACCCGCTCGACGTGCTGCTCCACGACGTGGGGCTGGACGCCATCAAACAAAAGGTCATCCGCCCGCTCACCGGTCTGAAGGTCGCGCCGTACTACGGCTGCCAGATTGTCCGGCCCTACGCGACCTTCGATGACCAGGCCAACCCGGAGAGCATGGACAAGCTGCTGGCCGCTCTGGGCGCCACGGTCGTGCGCTGGCCGCTCAAGACCAAGTGTTGCGGCGGCAGCCTCACCGGCACCCTGCCGGAGGCCGGGCTGCGCCTGAGCTACATCCTGCTCAAGGAAGCGCTCAAGCGGGGCGCGGACGTCATCGCCACGGTCTGCCCGCTGTGCCAGTTCAACCTCGACTCCTACCACGCGAAGATCGCGGCCCGCTGGGAGCCGGTGCGCATCCCGACGGTCTATTTCAGCCAACTGATGGGGCTGGCCTTCGGCCTGCCGGCCGACCAAACCGTGTTGCACCGGGGCATGGTGCCGCTTCGGGCTCAACCGGCCACGGTCGCCAGCACCTGATCCTGGAGAGACACCTCATGAAGGCCACACGCGACGAAGTGCGGATCGGGTTCTACGTCTGCCACTGCGGACACAACATCGCGGCGCTGGTGGATTGCCCCGCCGTGGCGCGGTACGTGGGCACGCTGCCGGGCGTCGTGCTCTCTCGCGACTACAAGTACATGTGTTCGGACCCCGGGCAGGAGTTGATCCAACAGGACATCCGCGAGCACCGGCTCAACCGGGTGGTGGTGGCTTCCTGCACGCCGCTGTTGCACGAACACACCTTCCGTAGCGCGGTCGAGGCCGGCGGACTCAACCCGTTCTACTTCCACATGGTCAACATCCGCGAGCACGACTCGTGGGTGCACACCGACCGCATTCTGGCCACGGAGAAGGCCAAGGCCCTGGCCCGCGCGGCCATCGAACGGGTGGCCCACCACAAGCCGCTCGAGATCAAAAAAGTGCCCATCCACCCGGACGTGCTGATCGTGGGCGGGGGCATCGCGGGCATCCACGCCGCGCTGACGCTGGCCAACGCGGGCAAGAAGGTTTACCTGGTCGAGCGCGAGCCCTCGATCGGCGGCCACATGGCCCGGTTTGACAAGACCTTCCCCACGCTGGACTGCGCGGCCTGCATCCTCACGCCCAAGATGTCGGAAGTGGGCAGCCATCCCAACATCACTCTGTGGACCTACTCCGAAGTGGTGAAGGTGGACGGCTACGTGGGCAATTACACCGTCCAGGTCAAGCGCAAGGCCCGCTACATCCATGAGGACCTCTGCACCGGCTGCCAGGACTGCATCGCCCACTGCGTGTACAAGGAACCCAAGTTCGCCGACGAGTTCAACGAGGGCCTGGGCAAGCGCAAACCCGTCTTCATCCCCTTCCCCCAGGCCACGCCCCAGGTCGTGCTCATTGACCCCGAGGTGTGCCTCAACTTCAAGCGCAACAAGAACCCGGACGGCACCCCGGTCGTCAGCGACAAGTGCAAAAAAACCTGCGTCGAAGCCTGCGGCGAGCGCGGGGCGATTGACTTCACGCAAAAGGACGAGCTCCGCGAAATCCGGGTCGGCACGATCATTGTCTGCACCGGCTTCCAGACTTTTGATGCGCACCGCGTGCCCGCCTACGGCTACGGCGTCTATCCGAACGTGTACACCGCGCTCGAGGTCGAGCGGCTGGTCAACGCCTCCGGCCCCACCGGCGGGGAGGTGATTTTGCGTGGACCGAAAAACCCGGACGGCACGCCGCGGAAACCCCGGTCCATCGGCATCATCCACTGCGTGGGCTCGCGCGACAAAAAGACCAACCTCTGGTGCTCGCGCGTCTGCTGCATGTACTCGATGAAACTGGCCCACCTGCTCAAGGAGCACACCGGGGCCGAGATTTACAACTTCTACATTGACATCCGCACGCCCGGCAAGGGCTACGAAGAGTTCTACAACAAGCTCCTCGAAGAAGGCACCCACTTCATCCGCGGGCGCGTGGGCGAGGTGACCGACTGGGCCATGACCCCCGAAGAGGAGGGCAAGCTGGTCATCCGTGTCGAGGACACCCTGGCCGGCGTCGTCCGCCGCATCCCGGTGGACATGGTCGTGCTGGCCACGGGACTCGAACCGCGGGCCGACGCCGCCGAGGTCCGCCGGCTCTTCAACATGAGCTGCGGCGGCGACGGCTGGTTCCTCGAGCGCCACCCCAAGCTGGCTCCGGTGAACACCTTCACCGACGGCGTCTTCCTGGCCGGTTGCTGCCAGGGCCCGAAGGACATCCCCGACACCGTGGCCCAGGCCGGCGCCGCCGCCGCCGAGGCGCTGGCGCTCATGGACCGCGGCTACGTGGAGCAGGAACCCAACACCGCCCACATCCTCGACAACGAGTGCTCCGGCTGCAAATCCTGCATCCCGCTCTGCCCGTACACGGCCATCCTCTTCGACGAGACCCGCCAGAAGGCCTACATCAACGAGGCGCTCTGCAAGGGCTGCGGCACCTGCGTGGGCTCCTGCCCCAGCGGCTCGATCGTGCAAAACCTCTTCGAGGACGAGGAAGTCTTCAGCGAAATCCGCGGCGTCCTGGCTTATGACTAAGGAGTGGTCCCCCCGCATCGTGGCGTTCTTCTGCAACTGGTGCACCTACACCGCCGCCGACCTGGCCGGTGTCTCGCGCCTCAAGTACGCCCCCAACGTCCGCATCATCCGCCTCATGTGCTCGGGGCGCGTGGACCCGCAGTTCATCCTCGACGCCCTGGCCCGCGGCGCCGACGGCGTGCTCATCGGCGGCTGCCATCCCGGCGACTGCCACTACGTCGAGGGCAACTACAAGATGCTCCGGCGCTTCACGCTCTTGCGGCGGATGCTGGCCGACCTGGGCATCGAGCCGGAACGCGTGCGTCTGGAGTGGATTTCCGCCGCCGAGGGCGAGAAGGTCAAACGCGTCATCAACGAGATGACCGAGCAACTCAAGGCCCTCGGCCCACTGGGCCTGCCCCGAAAATTTGCCGAATGGGACCGCGAGGTCATCGCCCTGGCCCGCGAGGTCCGGGACCGCGAGGCCGCGGCCGGTCCCTGCCCGGCACGCGCGTCAACCCCCGAACCCCTGGAGGCCGTTCATGCCTAAGCCCAAGGTTGCCTTTTACTGGTGCGCCTCGTGCGGCGGTTGCGAGGAAACCGTCGTGGACCTGGCCGAGGACATCCTCGGCGTGGTCGAGAACGTGGACATTGTCCTCTGGCCCGTGGCGATGGATTTCAAGTACAAGGACGTCGCCGCGCTGGCCGACGGGGCGATCTTCGCCACGCTGCTCAACGGCGCCATCCGCACCTCGGAGCAGGAGGAACTGGCCGTGTTGCTGCGGCGCAAGAGCCGGTACCTCATCGCCTACGGGGCCTGCGCCCAGTTGGGCGGCATCCCGGCGCTGGCCAACCAGTTCAGCCGCGAGCAGGTGCTCCGGTTCAACTACGAGGACGCCCCCTCGGTGGTCAACCCCGCCCGCACCCGGCCCCAGGTCCACTTCGAGGAAGCGGGCCGCGCCCCGCACCTGCCCGAGTTCCGCCACGTGGTGCGCGCGCTCGACCAGGTCGTGGACGTGGACTTCTACATCCCGGGCTGCCCGCCCACGCCGAATCTGACCCGCGCCGCCTTCGAGGCGCTGCTCGGCGGGAATCTCCCGCCAAAGGGCTCGGTCCTGGCGCCGGACGTGGCGCTCTGCGAGGAATGCGCCCGCAAGGCCAGCAAGCCGACCAACGTGGCCTTCACCGAATTCAAGCGGCCGCATCAGGCCCTCTGGGATTCGGGTCAGTGCTTCCTCGCCCAGGGCCTGGTGTGCATGGGCCCGGCCACGCGCCGTGGCTGCGGCGCCGCCTGCCCCCAGGGCAACATGCCCTGCACCGGCTGCTTCGGCCCCACCTCGCGCGTGCGCGATCAGGGCGCCAAAATGCTCTCCTCGCTCAGCGCCAACATCGCCGCCCGCGACGAGGAGGGCATCCGCCGCACCCTCGACGGACTCCCGGACCCGGTGGGCACGTTTTACCGGTACGGGCTGGCGAAATGCCTCCTGCGGCGTAAAGTCAACCTGCCGACCGGCAGCAACGGCCACTAAACGCGAGCCATGGAACCCGCCGTTCAACAGACCTTCAACCAGGGCAACCTCCGCGCCAACGCCGCCTACCGGGCCGCGCGGCGCCAGGTGACCATTGACCCCATCACCCGCCTCGAAGGCCACGGCAAGATTGACATCTACCTGGACGAGCGCGGCGACGTGGCCCGCGCCTACCTCCAGGTGCCCGAGCTGCGCGGCTTCGAGGTCTTCAGCCTGGGCCGGCCCGCCGAGGACATGCCGCAAATCACCAGCCGCATCTGCGGCGTGTGCCCCACCGCCCACCACATGGCCTCGACCAAGTGCCTCGACGACCTCTACCAGGTCCAGCCCGCCAGCGCCGGCCGGAAGATTCGCGAGCTGGTCTATAACACCTTCGTGCTCGAGGACCACGCCCTCCACTTCTACGTGCTGGGCGGGCCGGACTTCATCGTGGGCCCCGAGGCGCCGCCGGCCGAGCGCAACATCGTGGGCGTCATTGGCAAGGTCGGCCTCGAGGCCGGCAAACGGGTCATCACCACCCGCAAGCGCCTGCGCGAACTGATCGCCTACTTCGGCGGCAAGGTGGTCCACCCGGTGCTGGGCCTGCCCGGCGGGGTCAGCAAACCGCTCGCCCCGGCGGACCTGCCCGGGTTCCAGCAACTGGCCCGGGACGCCGTCGCCTTCGCCGAGTGGACGCTTCAGATTTTCCGGGACGTGGTCCTCAAAACCCCCGAGTACGTCGAGCTCATCACCGCCGACGCCTTCACCCACCGCACCTGCTACATGGGCCTGGTGGACGAGCAGAACCGCGTGAACTTCTACGACGGCAAGCTGCGCGTGGTGGACTGCGAGGGCCGCGAACTCTACCAGTTCACCGCCCGGCAGTATCGCGAGTTTGTGGCCGAACACGTCGAGCCCTGGAGCTACATGAAGTTCACCTTCCTGCGGCCGCGCGGCTGGAAGGACTTTGTCGAAGGCCCGGACACCAGCCTGTACGCGGTCGGTCCGCTGGCGCGGCTCAACGCCGCCGACGGCCTGGCCACGCCGCGCGCGCAGGCCGCCTACGAGGAGTTCTACCGCACCCTCGGCGGCAAGCCGGTCCACCACACCCTCGCCAACCACTGGGCGCGCGTCATCGAGATGGTCTATGCCGCCGAGCGGATCGAGCAGTTGCTCCACGACCCCGAAATCACCAGCCCGGACGTGCGCCGCGTGCCCACCGCCACGCCACGCGAGGGCATGGGCGTGGTTGAAGCCCCTCGCGGCACGCTCTTCCATCACTATCAAACCGACGAGCGCGGGCTCATCACCATGGCCAACATGATCGTGGCCACCGGCAACAACGCCGCCCGCATCGCCATGAGCGTCGAGCGCGCCGCCAAGGCCCTCCTTCGGGGCGTCCAGGACGCCGCCCAAATTCCCGAGGGCCTGCTCAACAAGGTCGAAATGGCCTTCCGCGCCTACGATCCCTGCCTGGGCTGCGCCACCCACACGCTCCCCGGCCACACCCCGCTGCGCGTGCGCGTCTTCGGCGCCGACCGGCGCCTGCTGGCCGAGCAGGTGCAGGGCTGAAACCGGACGCGCCACAAACCCGGCTCCGGACGCTTCCCGCCCCGGCCGCCATGAATCTCGCCGCCCCAACAAAACTGCGGACCGTCGGGGACAAAGCTCCGTCCGGCGACCCGGCCCCGGTGTCGCCCCGGCCGGTGCTGCTGTTGGGTCTGGGCAACGACATCCTCACCGACGACGCCATCGGCCTGGAGGTCGCGCGCGCGTTGCGCGAAGAATTCGCGGACCACCCGCGCATCGAAGTGCGGGAAACCAGCGAGATGGGCCTGGCCCTGCTGGATTTTCTGGCCGGCCGCCGCGCCGTGCTTCTGGTGGATGCCATTCAAACCGGCGCCGTTCCGCCCGGCACCCTGCTGGAGCCGGACCCGGCGGAATGGGAAGCCCGCGGTGGGTGCAACCCGCACCTCTTGGGCGTGGCCGCCACACTGGCCTTGGGCCGCCGTTGCGGCCTGGCCATGCCCGAGCGGGTGAAAATTCTCGCCATCGAAGCGGCCGATCCTTTCACGCTGGGCACGGTGCTGACGCCGGCCTTGCGCGCGGCCCTGCCCGTGGCCGTCGCGCAGGCGCGCCGGTTGCTCCTCAAGCTGGCTGATTCGCTTTGACCCGTTGCCGTTGCCCGCCAGGGCCGCGCCGCGGCGCGGCCGCAGGGGCGGCTCCGGCGCAGGGCGCCTGGGCTTATGGAGCGTTTGGCGTGCGCCGGCTTGCCGGCGCTGTCGGTAGGGCTGCGCTGCGGCGCGGCCGGCTTCGGAAGCCCGCGCGCGGCCCTGAACTTCACGGCTTGTACAGCCGGTAGAACTTCGTCGGCAGCGTGGCCGGGACGGTGACCGGGTTGGTCGCGCCGCTGGGTGAATTGGTCCAGTCGGGCGGCGAAAGGCTGGTCGCTTCTTGCAACACCCATTGGGTCCCCGTGTCGGGCGTCCACCAGAGCGTCGCGAAGCCGGGCGCGGCGGCGGAGATGTAGAGCGTGGGCGCGCCCTCGGTTTGTACGACCTGGGGCATGGCCCAGAAACCGCCGGTAACGGAGAACTGGCCGCCGGTCAGCGGCCCGCCCGCCTCCGGCTGGCCGATGGTGCCGGTGACCGTATAGACGCCGCCGGTGCTGGTGCCGCCGCCGGCGATCGTGTGCCAGTCAATCGAATAACTTTGGCCGTAGGCGAGCATTGCGGAGGCCGCGAGTGCCAGCGACGCAACGAAGCTCCGCCAGGTTTTGGACTGCGCCAGTCCTCTGGCGCTTTGGGTCGCGCGGTGGCACGGGGCGGAAGGGAAAAGCGGCAGAGGGCTGCCGCACTCCAAGACGCTGCGCGCAGTTCGCAGGCTGATTTGGCACTTCGGGCTGCGGGCTTGGCTCGGATTTCGGATGGCGGTTTTGGACTGCGCCAGTCCCCTGGCGCTTTGGGGCAGCGTGGTGTGCCGGTCCGCATCGAAAAGCGGCGGAGGACCGCCGCACTCCAAAACGCTGCGCGCCATCCGAAGGCCGATTCCCGGACTGGGAACTTGGGTTTCTTTCGTCATTCGAGTTTCGAGTTTCGGACTTTTCATTGGGCACCTCCGGCGAGTTGGGTTTCGAGCAGCCGTTCCAGTCGCTCCAAGCGCGCCCTCAACGCGGCGTTCTCGGCTTTCAACTCCCGAAGGTCTGCCTCGGACTTCGCACTTCGGACTT
>CAYXPA010000023.1:0-41780 GCA_964466945.1 uncultured Verrucomicrobiota bacterium
TTCACTGGGCGGTGCTCGAGATGCAACCGTTCACGCTCAAATTGCTCCTCGAACGTAAGGCCGACGTGAACCTCCGCGACACCGGCGGCAACACGCCGCTCCACTACGCCTTGGACCTCAGAGAAGCCCTCGCTTCTTCGGCACGCTCCGGAAGAGAATTGGACGCCTCGGTGGAAGCCGCTACGCCCGGACTGGTCGAGCTTTTGTTGGCGGCGGGCGCCGACCCGAACGCCACCGGCTGGAACGGCGGACCGGAGAAGTCCTGGCCGCCATCGTGCAGGGCGATTGATCTCCGCGAGCGCGTGCGAATCCCGGTGATGGCGGCCCTGCTGAAACACGGCGCGGACGTGAACGCGGGAACCGCCAACGGTTGGACGGCGCTGCACCAAGCGGTATCGTACAACTTGCAGGATGTCGTGGAATTCCTCCTCACCAACCAAGCCAACATTAACGCACACGGGTCCCGACCCAAAGGCTCACCCGAACTGGGTAAGCGCCAAGTAGTGCCTGCGGGTGCTACGGGCCTACTCGAGCCTGCCCGACAGCCCCGCGCCCGAGCGACTACGAGTCTTGGGTGGAATGAGTCCGGGGTTTTACTGCCACCCGGAGCGGTGGGTCCGCGGACTTCAACCCCTCGGGGAGTCAAGGACGTGACGCCCCTGCACGTGGCCGTGGACTACTTGAACCTTGGCCTCGTCGAGTTTCTGCTCGATCACGGGGCGGACGTGGATGCCCGCGACGCCCAGGGACGCACCCCGCTGCACTTCGCCGTCCTCAACCGGGATATCGAACTGGCGCGCGTGTTGTTGGACGCCAAGGCTGACCCGAACGCCAGGGACGCGGCCGGGTTGACTCCGTTGCAGGCGGTACGCAGCGTCCTTCAAGTCGGCCGGAGCGCGGCCCAAAGGTCCTCCGGCGAAACGTTCAAACTCGCGCAACCAGAGGACCTCGAGGCCTTGCTCCTTCAGCGGGGTGCCAGTCCCGAGCACTCGGCCACCAACGCCAGCCCGGACACAACGCCGGCTCCGGCCGGCGTCCCCGCCGGCACGGTGCCTGAGTAGGTGCCGGTCGCCCGGCCGCGGCGCAGCGCGGCCCTACCAAGTGAGGACAGCAGCTACCGTGGTAAGGCACCGTTGCACCGGGTCGCATCGGCGATGGTAGGCGTTCCATAGGAGCAACCCGCCGCGCACTGAAAGAACGCCGGAGGCGCGGAATGTCCAGCGAAACTTAGGGGTTGGTGCGCTCCACATTCGCGTTCCCGGGCTGCAAAAACTTCCGCCGCTCCGAGCCGGGACGCAGGCTGGGAAACGGACGGCAGGTCAAATGGTCATGGCATGGCGGCGCTCGGTGGGCCGGGGCAGGTGGGCGTCGAAGCGCATGGCGATGACGCGCACCAGCAGCCGGCCCAGGTCGGTCACGCGCAGGCGGGAGGCGGTGCGCTCGAGGAGGCCGTCGGTCTCGAGGTCGTCCAAGGAATCGAGTTCGCGGGCGAAGTACTCGCGCACGTTGACGCCCAGGCGCGCAGAGACGGCGGCGTAGTCCACGCCCAGGTTGCACATGATCTGCATGATGACCTCGCGGCGGATGCGGTCGTCCTCGGTCAACACGTAGCCGCGGGCCCAGGGCATCCGGCCCGCGTCCAACGCGGCGTAGTAGGCGGGCAGGTCCTTGAGGTTCTGCCAGTAGGTGTCGGGCGTCTGGGAGATGGAGGACATGCCGAAGGCGTAGATGTCGGCCCCGCCGCGGGTGCTGTAGCCCTGGAAATTGCGCTGGAGGGTGCCGGCCCGCTGGGCCACGGCCAGTTCGTCATCCGGCCGGGCAAAGTGGTCCATGCCGATGTACACGTAGCCGGCGTCGCCGAGTTTTTCGATGGTGAGCTTGAGGAGCTGGAACTTGACCTCGGGCGTGGGCAAGACGCGGGCCGCCACGATCTTCTGCGCCGGCTTCATCCACGGCACGTGGGCGTAGCTGAAGACGGCAAAGCGGTCCGGCCTCAGTTCGAGGATTTCGTCCAGCGTGCGCGCGAAGGTGGCGGGGGTTTGATGCGGCAGGCCGTAGATGAGGTCCACGTTCAGCGAGGCGAAGCCGGTCTCGCGAATCCACTCGACCGCTTGGCGGGTGACTTCGAGGGGCTGGATGCGGTGGACGGCCTTTTGGACCTCGGGGTTGTTGTCCTGAACGCCCATCGAGGCGCGGTTGAAGCCGATTTCGCGCAGGGCCACGAGGTGGTCGCGCGTGAGCCGGCGCGGGTCCACCTCGACGCCGGCTTCAATGTCCGGGGCGAAGGTGAAGTGTCGGTGGATCAGTTCGCCCAGGCGACGGAGGTGGTCGGGCTTGCAGAAGGTGGGCGAGCCGCCGCCGAAGTGGAGCTGCACCACGCGCCGGTCCGGATGCAACAGCGGCCGCAGGGCGGCCAGTTCGCGGCCGAGGTATTCGACGTAGGTGGCGCTCTTCGAGTAGTCGGCCGTGATGACCGTGGTGCAACCGCAGAACCAGCACAGCGTCTCGCAAAACGGCAGGTGAAAGTACAGCGAGAGGTCGCGTGAGGCGGTGTTGTTGCGGCGGATGCTTTCCCGCACGGTCTCCGGGCCGACGGCCTCGGTGAACTTGGTGGCCGGCGGGTAGGAGGTGTACCGCGGGCCGGGCACGTTGTACTTGCGGACCAGGTCGAAGTTGACGTTCAAACGGCTCATCGGAATTGGCGGACGGTGCTCACCAGCGTCTCGATGCAATCAAGCCGGGCCTCCGGCGGCACGCCGTGGCCCAGGTTGACGATATATCCAGGCCGGCCGCGCATGGATTCGAGCAGGTCCCGCGTGGCGCGCGCCACGACCGCCGGTTCGCCCAGGAGCAGGGGGGGGTCGAGGTTGCCCTGCACGGCCACGGAAGCGGGCAATTGGTCGGCCACGGCGCGCAGCGACACCGTGGCATCCACGCCCAGCACGCGGGCGCCCCAGCGGCCCAGCTCGGGCCAGCGGTCGTTGACACCCTTGGCGAAGAGGATGACGGGCGCGACCTCGCGGAGCTCGGCCAGGATGTCGCGCAACCAGCGGCCGGAGAGTTCGTCGAAATCGGCCGCGGGGGCGGTGCCGGCAAGGGTGTCGAACAGTTGCAGGGCATCGGCGCCGGCGGCCCGCTGCAGCTTTAGGAAATCAGCGATGCCCAGCGCCAGTTTCTCGGCCAAGCGGCCGTAGAGGCGCGGGTTCTCGCGGTACAAGGTCAGCGCGCGGGTGAAAACGGGCGCGCTCCCGCCTTCGAGCATGAAGTTGGCCAGCGTCCACGGCGCGCCGGCAAAGCCCAGCAGGGCGGTGGCGTCGCCCAGTTCTGCGCGGACCAACCGCAGCGCGGCCGCCACGTATTCGAGACGTTCGGCCACCGCGCGGGAGTCCAGCCGGTCCACGTGGTAACCGTACTCGATGGTCCAAGCCATCCGTATGCCCTCGCTGGCGGTGAATTCGTAGGGTTGCCCGAGCGCTTCGGCAATGACGAGGATGTCGCTGAAAATGATGGCGGCATCGAAGCCAAAGCGCCGGATGGGTTGGAGGGTGACTTCGGCGGCCAGTGCCGGGGTGCGAACCAGTTCGAGGAAGCTGTGGTGCGCCTTGAGCGCGCGGTATTCGGGCAAGCAACGGCCTGCTTGGCGCATGAGCCATACCGGCGGGCGGTCCACCGGCCGGCAGGCACACGCCGCCAGGAATCGCTCGCGCGCGGTGCAAGTGCACGGCGATGGCGGCGGGCATAACGTGTTGGCAACAACGGTCACAGGGGCAGCTTAGGCGGGTTTACGCGCGAGGCAACTGCGCTGCGACGCGGGGGAAGTCCCACACGGCGCTTCAGCCCAGGGCGACCAAGGCCTCGAGCAGGCGCGCGCGGATTTGTTCTTGGCGCTCCGGGGCGAGGATTTGGCGGCCGTCGGCGTCGGTCACGTAGAACGCGTCCTCGGCCACTCCGTGGGTGGTGTTGATTTTGGCCAAGGAAATGTCCACGCCCGACTCGGCCAAGGCAGCCGCCAACGCGGCCAAGAGGCCCACGCGGTCTTCCGCTTGAATTTCGAGGATCGTGCTCTTGGCACTGGCCTGGTTGTCGAAGGTGATGCGGGGCGTGAAGGGCTCTGGGCTCGAGCGCGGTTCATGATGCCGGCCAGCTAGGCGAAGGAGTTCTGGCAGCGCCAATTCGCCTGAAAGGGCCCGCAAGGATAAAGCGCGAAAATGCTCCAAGGCAGGTGCAGGTGCAGGGCCTGCAGAGCTTGGAAGTGCCACAAAGAACCGGTCCAGCACCAAGTGGTCATTGCGTGTGTAAATCTCGGCTTTGTGAATGGTTAGGCCAGCCGCGGCCAAGGAAGCTGCCAAGCGGGCAAACAGACCGGAGTGATCCCAAGTACAAACGCGGACCAAGGTGCAGCCTCGCTCGGGCAGGTCGCAAGTACGGATGGCCGGGGCTAAAGGCGGAGCCTTTCCGTGAACGTGGAGAGTGAGAAATTCGTGCACCACCTCTAGGTCAGCGAGGAATTCTTCGCGACTCAGGTGAGGGAAGTAGTTGTCGGGCAGACCGTTAATATGGGCTTCAAATTCGTCGCTGGCCAGACCTGCAGGCGGAGCATTCCTAAGCGATTCCCATAACGCGTGTCGTTGGGCGACGCCTGAAGGCACGGCAACACCGGTTAAGTACTGGAGCGTGCGGGTATATAGCATCCGCAAAAGCTGGTCTTTGTAGGTGTTCCACAAGTTGTCACTGGTACCCAGGGAATCGGCCAAGGTGTGTAGGGTAAGCATCCGCAAATTTTCCGTATCGCCCACCAGTTCGGCGAAGCTGCGGATGACTTCCGGGTCGTCGAGATCTCGCTTTTGGGAAAGGATCACCATACTGAGGTGATGGCGGACCAGAAACACCACACGCGCGGTTTCGGCGGGGGGAAGCCCCAAGCGTTGGGCTTCGGCGGCGGCGATGTGCGCGCCTTTCTCAGCGTGGTCACGACCTTCACCTTTGCCGGTGTCGTGCAGCAGCAGGGCCAGGTACAGGAGTTCGGGACGAGGAATTTGTCGAAACAGGTCTGTGTACAGGCTGTAGCCAAGAAGTTGCTCGTTCCAAATGGCATCGAGTTTTTCGAAGCAAACCAGCGTATGTTCGTCGGCTGTGTACTGGTGGAAAAACTCGTACTGCACCAAGCCGGTTAAGTGCTCGAAGGCTGGCACCAGTCGAGCCAAGATGCCTATTTCGTGCATTTGGCGCACAGTTTTTGCCACTCGGCCGGGTCTACGGAACAACTCCAGAAAGATATTCCGCAACTCGGGGTCATTTCGGAGGTTGTCTCCATCCACGCGTTGAACTTGCTCGCGGATCAATTGCAATTCATTGGGATGCAGTGACAAACCGTGATTCTGAGCAATCAAGAACAAGCTTAACAGGCTAGACGGGTTTGCTTGATAAAAATTACCATCGGCCCAAGACTCCGTATCGGTTATGGAACGCGTACTCATCATTATTGCTTAGTCTAAAACTGGCCTCATCTTAATGTGTCTGAGTAAACTATGGTGAATTCAAGGTTGGCCTGAAGCGTTTAGTCTGACCATGATCACACTAATGTCTGCCGGCGTGACCCCAGGTATTCTTAGCGCTTGGCCCAAGGTTTTTGGCTTGATGGCAGTAAGCTTTTGTCTGGCCTCGGTCTTTAGACCGATTATTTTTTGATAATCAAACCAGCTTGGTATTTCTGTTGACTCGAATTGATGATATTTAGCGACTTCTCTTTTTTGCCGCTCGATGTAGCCGGCGTACTTCACGGTAATTTCCACGTTGCGAACGACTTCTGGTGGCAAACTTCCATCTTTATATGGAAGACACTCATAGGTCATTTCTGGTCTTCTCAAAATCTGTTCCAAGGTCAAGCCTTGAAATCGAGTATTCTGAAGACGTTCCAATTCCCGCGTAACCGCCATGTATTTCTGCATTGTTTTATTATAAAGCTTTTCTGGGAGTAAACCCACCTCGTATGCAATCGGTACAAGTCGCTCGTCAGCATTGTCTTGTCTCAGTAATAACCGATTTTCGGCACGCGCAGTGAACATTCGGTACGGCTCGTTGGTACCTTTTGTTACGAGATCATCAATGAGTGCCCCGATGTAGGCTTGATCTCGTTTAATAATTAAACTCGACTTGTTTTGTACTTTTAGGGCTGCATTGATTCCGGCGACAATTCCTTGGGCTGCAGCCTCTTCATATCCTGATGTACCATTAATTTGTCCTGCCAGAAAAAGGTTTTCGCAAACCTTGGTCTCCAAGGTAGGATAAAGTTGTGTGGGATTAACATAATCGTATTCCACTGCGTACCCAGGACGAATAATCACTGCATTCTCGCAACCTCTGATGGAATTAACCAGCTCTTTTTGCACTTCAAACGGTAAACTGGTCGAGATACCGTTGGCGTAGATTTCATCCGTACCGATGCCCTCAGGTTCAAGGAATACAGGATGCCGCTCCTTATCAGCAAATCGAACAATTTTGTCTTCGATTGACGGGCAATATCTGGGACCAATACCTTGTATGATACCAGAATACAATGGAGATTTACTTAAGTTGTCCTTGATTATCCGCATCGTCTTGTTTGTTGTGTACGTGATGTAGCAATCCAACTGTCCATCAAGCTTTTCCAATATGGAACCTTTGAGGTATTGCTTGCTTCCTTGATTCTGCCTTTGAGATTCTTTTTGTTCCACGTGGAACATTGCGTCATGCCAAAAACTGAACCAAGGAACCGGTTCATCTCCGCATTGCTTTTCGATGCATGCAAAATTAATCGTGCGCTTCAATAGTCTCGGTGGAGTACCAGTCTTGAATCGCCCAATCTCCAATCCCAAATCTCGCAATGATTGCGATAACCCGAATGCTGCAACGTCCCCAGCCCTGCCACCCGGCTTCTGAACGCGTCCGATATGCAACAATCCTTGAAGGAACGTTCCAGTGGTGATTACCACGGTCTTGCTGTAAAAAAGCATACCCAGATTGGTTTCCACTCCAATAGCATGGCCGCCGGACGTTAATACTCGAATCGTCTGGGCTTGTAGCAAATCCAAGTGTTCCTGCTGTTCGCATACATGCTTTAACCTAAATTGATACGCTTTTTTGTCACATTGAGCTCTAGGAGCCCAAACAGAAGGTCCTTTCTTGGTGTTGAGCATTCGGAATTGAATGCCGGCCATATCGGTATTTTTGCCCATTTCACCGCCAAGAGCGTCAATTTCTCGGGCCAAATGTCCTTTTCCAATGCCACCAATGGCCGGGTTGCAAGACATTTGGCCGATTGTATCCAAATTCATGGTTAACAAAAGTGTTTCGCATCCCATTCGTGCCGCTGCCAACGCTGCTTCAATACCGGCGTGGCCAGCCCCAACCACGATCACGTCGTAACGTTTTGGATACTCAAGCATACGAGATCAATGCTTGTTCTGTTTTCCCAGTGTGCAAACAAAAAGTGAGCTACAAACTCTTTTGACACCAAAACACTCAAGCAGATAAATTCTCTTGCTTGACGCTCTAGTACAACGTGTTCCAGCAATAGTCTTAACATAAGAATCGCCTTCATTTAAGCATCAAGATATAAGAAGAGATATTTACATTTTAATGGGTATAAAATAGTTGACGAGCAAGCTGAGGGTTGTTATTCTAGCTGCAAAAGAATCTGTGTCGTGTTATGAAAACACACCTCGCTTTGATAGTCGCGTATTGTTGCATGAGTGGCAATGCTTTTGGGCAAGTTATCTACAGCAGTGCCGGAAGCACATACACGCAGGATTTTAACACATTGGCTTCCAGTGGGACCGGCATTACTTGGGACAACAACATTACGTTGCCAGGTTGGTTTTTATTCCGCCAGCCAGCCCCGGGGACCGCCATTACAACGTATAGCGCCAGTACGGGAACCGCGACGGCCGGAAGTGTTTACAGCTTTGGCTTGGATGGCAGTGACCGCGCCTTGGGCGGAGTGGGTTCTGGAGGAACTTATTGGGGTTCACCCAGTGCGGGCACCGTGGCTGGTTGGATGGCCGTTGGCTTTCAAAACAACACCGGAGCGAGTTTGACATCATTCACGGTGAGCTACGACGGTGAGCAATGGCGCTATAGCGGCAATACGAACGTCCAGATTATGCGGTTCGAGTACGGGTTCGGAACCGCATTTACCAATGTGTTGAGCTGGCTGGCACCGGGAGGCAGTTTTGATTGGGCTACGCCGGTAACTTCCGGCTCCGGAGGGGCTGTCAACGGCAATACCACGGGGTTGGTAGCAGGTCGCGGTGGCACCATTAGCGGCTTGACTTGGTCACCGGGACAAAACCTGTGGCTGCGCTGGGTGGAGGTTAATGATTCAGGGGACGATCATGGCCTGGCGATAGATAACTTAACTTTTACGGCTGCTGTGCCCGAACCACGCCTCTCTGGCCTAGCTGTGGGCACAGGGTTATTGGCATTAGCCGTTTGGCGACGACAGAGGCGGGGAGCATGTTGAGGGACCTTTATTCACTTCGATTTCATTTACGGATGACCTTGGCAGCAATCTAGCGGCGGTTAGAAAATTGGTCTGGGCAAGTGCGAGGGCCGAGCAGGCAAGGGGGTGGATTGGGTCGGAGGGCATGGTCGCAGACGGTTAAACGGCGGCATCCAGTCTGGCGGTGTGGAGTATGTTGGCCCGGGGCGCGAGCGGATTAATCGCGCGCAGTGGCGCGGGCATCCCAATAAGCCATGGTGCGTGCCGACCCTATCAAATCGGCGATAGATTGCCGCTGAAGACGGCCGGGCAGGCCGTGCTCTGCGTTGGAAAACAGCGACCAGTAGCTGCCGAAGTCGGTCCGGTTGACTGTGCCACTCGAAGCTGGAAAGCGGCCGCGTGTGAGCCGTTTTCCATGGCCACCGGACGATGGCCCCGAACCAACCGCGCCGCTCGACGCACTTTTTTCACACGAAACTTGGTGGACAAGTTACCGCGGCTGGTCGTATAGACTCCTCCTTTCCTCGGCGGTCAGCGTTGACCGGCGGGGCCTTGGGCCATGCCATGAAACATCTGTTGAGCTTGGAACGCCTCGATCGGGACGAGATGGAGCACGTGCTGCGCGCCGCGGCCACGTTCAAGCGCGACCGCACCACCCATCCCCGGCCGTTGACCGGCCAGACCTGGGCGCTGATCTTCGCGAAGGCCTCGACCCGCACCCGGGTCTCCTTCGAGGTCGGCATTCACGAACTGGGCGGCCGGCCGCTGTTTCTCAACGCTGGCGACATCCAGCTCGGCCGCGGCGAGCCGATCAAGGACACTGCGCGCGTGCTCGGGCGCATGGTGCACGGTGCCATCCTGCGCACCTTCGCCCAGCAGGACGTCGAGGACTTCGCCCGGTTCTCCGGCATCCCCACCGTCAACGCCCTGACCGATGACGAGCATCCCTGCCAGATTTTGGCCGACGTGTTCACCTTCCAAGAACTGCGCGGGCCCATCGCCGGGCGCGTCGTGGCCTTTGTGGGCGACGCCGCCTGCAACGTGGCGCGGTCGTGGATTTTTGCCGCCGCCAAGCTCGGCTTCGAGCTACGCTTGGCCGCTCCCCCGGCCTACCAACCCCCGCCCGCGGTGCTCGCCCGCGCCGGCGGCCGCATCCGCGTGAACACCGACCCCCGTGAGGCGGCGCGCGACGCGGACCTGCTCTACACCGACGTCTGGGTCTCGATGGGCAAGGAGGCCGAGCAAGTGCGGCGGCTTCAGGAGTTTCAAGGCTACCAGCTCAATGCCAAACTCGTGAAACTGGCCCGACCCGACGCGCTGGTCATGCACTGCCTGCCGGCCTATCGCGGCAAGGAAATTGACGAGGCTACCTTCGAGGCCCACGCCGAGACCATCTTCCGCCAGGCCGAAAACCGGCTGCACACGCAAAAGGCCATCCTCGACTGGCTGGTGCGCTGACGGGTCCGGTGCCGCCCGGCGCTTGCCCGGCCGCGCGTTTTGGCGCACGCTGCGCCCATGCCCGTTGCCCTGGCCATCGCCGCGCACCCGGACGACATCGAATTTCTCATGGCCGGCACCCTCCTGCTGTTGCGGCAGGCCGGCTGGGAAATTCACTACTTGAATCTCGCCTCCGGCAACTGCGGCAGCCGCCAGCACTCCGGCCCCGCCACGGCTCGCATCCGCCGCGCCGAGGCGCGCGCCGCCGCCCGCGTACTGGGAGCCCGTTGGCATCCGCCGTTCGTGCGGGACGCGGAGATTTTTTACGCCGACCGGCTGCTGCGGCAGGTGACGGCTGTGATTCGCGCCGTGCAACCGCGCGTGGTGCTCACGCATTCGCCGGAGGATTACATGGAAGACCACATGAACACCTCCCGCGTGGCAGTCACGGCAGCCTTTGTGCGCGGCATGCCCAACTACCGCAGCCGCCCGCCCCGCCCGGCCATCGAGGGGGATTGCACGGTGTACCACGCACTACCGCACGGGCTGCGGGACGGCCTGGGCCGGCGCATCGCCGCCGGTTGGTACGTGGACACCACGCCGGTGCAGGCCGTCAAACGCGCAGCCCTGGCCTGTCATCGCAGCCAGAAGGACTGGCTGGACGCCACCCAGGGCATGGATTCGTACCTGGACGCGATGGATGACCTGGCCCGCGAAGTGGGACGGATGTCCGGCCGGTTTGAATTTGCCGAAGGCTGGCGACGGCACGCGCACTTGGGCTTTTGCGCGCCGGATGCGGACCCGCTGCGCGAAGTGCTGGGCGCCCGTTGCTGGGTCAACCGCGCCTACCTGCGCGCCTTGGATAGGCCACGGTAGCCCGCTGGCGTTTCGACCGATTAGACGGGTCGGAACAACAGCTCGGAACACGCGGACGGCGCCGCCAACGAAAGGCGGAGGCGTGTGCTTCGGCCTGCAGGTTCCGGCGAAGGGCCCAGGCGCCAGCAGCGTCTTGGGGCCGGTGTGATTGCCGCGCTTCCTGATGACGTGCAGGGGTGTTTTTCACTGGCGGGAAGGTCGGACCTGCCGCACTTTACGAAGCAAGCATGAGCGAGTTGCAACAGGTCGAGCGGTTGGTGGCGCAGGCGGCCCGCCGACAGCGCTGGCTGCGCGCCTGGCAGGGACTCTGGCGCGGGTGGCTGATCGGCGGCTTGGTGTGGCTGCTGGGCCTGGGCTTGTACAAGGTGCTGCCGCTGCCGGAGGTCACCCTGGCCTGGGCGGGCCTGGCGGGCCTGGTCTGCATTCTGGCCGGCGGGGTCGTGGGATTCTGGCGGCCGGCCGGTTTGCTGGCCACGGCGCGCTGGTTGGATGAACGGCTGAACCTCAAGGAGCGCCTGAGCACGGCCCTCGAGCTGGCCCGGGACCCGCGCCCGAACGAGTGGCGATTGCTCGTGGCCCGGGACGCGGCGGGCCACGCGGCCGGGCTAAAGTTGCGTGAGTTGTTGCCCTGGCGGCTGCCGCGCACCAGCCGCTGGGTGCTGCTGGTCCTGGCCCTGACCGCCGGGTTGGGCTTTGTGCCCGAGTACCGCAGCCAGGCCCATCGGCAAAAGCAACGCGAGCGCGAGGCCGTGCGGGACGTGGGCCGCAACTTGGTCGAGCTTTCGCGGCGCACGTTGGAAAAGCGCACCAACGCCCTTGAGTCCACTCGCCAGACCGTGCAGGCCGTCAACGAGCTGGGGCAGCGGCTCGAACAGCGTCCGGACACGCGGGACCAAGCGTTGCAAGAAGTCGCCAGGCTCACCGAAAAGGTCCAGCAGGACGTGCACGAACTGGCCAAGAACCCCGCCCTGCGCGCGATGGAACGCGCCGCTCGTGCGGGCTCGCAGAACACCCCCGCCAGCGCCGAACAGCTCCGCCACCAGATGGAGGCGTTGCAAAAGGCCCTCGGCGGCAAGGAACCTGAGCCGGAGGCGATGGACCGGCTGCAACGCGAATTGCAGAAGGCCCAGCAGGCGGCCGCCGGGTTGAAAGGTCAGGAGTCCGCCGGCGCCGAAGCCGCGCGCGAGCAGTTGGCCCGTGCATTGTCCCAGATGGCCCGTCAGGCCGCGGCCCTGGGCGCGGCCCTGCCCAACCTCGAGGAAGCCATCGCCGCGCTCCAGGCCGGCGAGATTGACAAGGTGCTCAAGGACCTGCAGCTCGCCGAAAAAGACCTCGAGCAGCTCCGCCAGTTGGCGCAATCGCTCCAGCAAATGCAGCAACAGGCCGCGCCGGTGGGCAAGGACCTGGCCGAGCAACTCGAAAAAGGCCAGGGCGACGCGGCGCTCGAACGGCTGGCCCAAATGATCAACCAGCTCAAGGCCGGGAACCTCTCGTCAGAGCAGCTCGAGCAATTGCGCCGGGAAGTGGACCGCGCCGCCAAGCCCGGCGAGCAGTACGGCAAGGTGGGCGAGTTTTTGAAACAGGCCGCCCGCCAGATGCAACTGGGCGACCAACCCGGCGCCGCGCAGTCCCTGGCCGATGCAGCGCGGGAAATCGAGAACCTCATGCAGCAACTGGCCGACGCCCAGGACCTCCAATCCACCCTCGCCGCCCTCAAGCGAGCGCAAATGTGCATCGGCAACGGTCAAAAGTGGGCCCAGGGCCGCAGCCTGGGACGACCGGGCACCGGCCCTGGCGGTCGGCCCGGTCGCGGCGTGGGTACCTGGGCCGACGAGGACAACTGGTTGGACGAAATACCCGACACCGGGTTGTGGGACAACTCCGGTATCGAGCGACCGGACCTGGCGCCGCGCGGGCAGACCGAGCGGGAGGCGGAGCTTTCGCCGAACTTGGACCCGACGCGGGTGCGGGGGCAGTTCAACCCGGGCGGGCCGATGCCGAGCATCACGTTGAAGGGGGTCAGTCTCAAAGGCCGGAGTACCGTCGAGCTGGGCGAGGCGATCACGGCCGCGCAGAGCGAGGCCCGCGCGGCGGTGGGCCAGGACCAGATTCCCCGGGCCTACCAAGGCGCGGTGAAGGACTACTTCGACGACCTGAAATAGCCGAAACTCCCAGCCGAAACTCAGAAACTCAAAAATGGAGCCCGAGGAGTTGATCCGGCAGGTAATCGGGGCGGCGATCCGGGTGCATCGCGCGCTCGGCCCCGGCTTCTTGGAATCGGTTTACGAAGAGGCGTTGGCCATCGAGTTGCGGGAGTGTGGGATTCCGTTTGAGCGCCAAAAGTGCATTGCCGTCCGCTACCGGGAACGGGTGGTCGGAGAGCATCGCCTGGACATGGTCGTTGCCGGCTGCTTGGTAGTGGAAAACAAGGCTGTGCGTGCCTTGGACGACATCTGTTTTGTGGTGGTGCGCTCTTATCTGAAGGCTACCGGCCTGCGTCATGCCCTGATTTTCAACTTCGGCGCGATGCCGCTTACGATCAAACGGGTGGGGCCGGAGGAAGCCAGCCGGTTCCATGCATCACCCCCGGACCTGCACGGCTGATTTTTTGAGTTTCTGAGTTTTGGCTAGATTCAAGTTATGAACACCGAAACCCAAATCCAGGTCTTTCGCGACACTTACACCGCGCTGCGCGCCGAGATCGGCCAGGTCATCGTCGGCCAGGACGAGATCGTGGACGGCACCCTGACCGCCATCTTCGCCGGCGGCCACGTGCTGCTCGAGGGCGTGCCCGGCCTGGGCAAGACGCTCCTGGTGCGCACGCTGGGCGAGGTGCTCGAGCTGAGCTTCAGCCGCATCCAGTTCACGCCCGACCTGATGCCGGCGGACATCCTGGGCACCAACCTGGTCATGGAAACCCCGGACGGCCGGCGCGCCTTCGAGTTCCAGCGCGGACCGGTCTTTGCCCACCTGATCTTGGCCGACGAGATCAACCGCGCCACGCCCAAGACCCAGTCCGCCCTGCTCGAGGCCATGCAGGAGCGGCAGGTCACTGCCGGGGGCGAGTTGCGGCGCCTGCCCGAGCCGTTCTTCGTGCTGGCCACGCAAAATCCCATTGACCAGGAGGGCACCTACCCGCTGCCCGAGGCGCAACTGGACCGGTTTTTCTTCAAGCTGCTGGTGGGTTACCCCAGCGCCGCCGAGTTGACCGAGGTGCTCAACCGCACCACTGAAAACCTCCAGCCGCGCGTCCGGCGCGTGCTCCAGCGCGAGCAACTGCTCGAACTCCAGCACCTGGTCCGGCAGGTGCCGGTGGCCTCGCACGTGAAGGATTACGCGGTGCGGCTGGTGCTGGCCACGCACCCCAAGACGCCCACCGCGGTGCCCATCGCCACGCAGTTCCTGCGCTTTGGCAGCAGCCCGCGCGGGGCGCAGACGCTGCTGCTGGGCGCCAAGGTCCGGGCGCTGGCCGCCGGCCGGTTCAATGTGAGCTTCGAGGACGTCCAGGCCGTGGCCCTGCCCGCGCTGCGCCACCGGCTTATCCTCAACTTCGAGGCCGAGGCCGAGGGCGTCACGACCGACCAGATCATCAGCCGCGTGCTGCAGGAGGTGCCGCGGACGCTCGAGACGGTGGCGGCATGAAGGCGCGACGTGACGAAATCCCCGGGGGGAAGCCGCAGGCCGGGGCCCGCTTGCCGGCGCGGTCCCAACCGGGCAAAGTCTCGACCGATGTCTGCGGAAGACGTGGTCGGTATCGAATGGTTGGACTGGTATCGCCTCACGCCGTTGGAGCGGTGGCATCGCAGCGGCGAACTCTGGGCGCATTATCTGGCCGTGGGAGGCACGCTTGATCCCGAGCCGGATACAGAAAGTCCTTTCCACGAGGGTCACCCACCAGGTCCGTGCCCTGCTGATGGGCGGCCAGGCCTGCGTGTTTTACGGCGGAGCGGAGTTTAGCCGGGACACCGATCTGCTCATCCTGGCCGGAGAAATCGCCGAGCGCGAGCGCGACCGCCAGTACTGGCAACCGTTGAAGGCGGAACTCGAGGCCCTGCGCCGCGCCGCGCGGCGGCCCGCCTCCTCCTGACCCATGCCCCTGCTCAGCCCCGAACTGCTCCGCCGCCTCGAGCAACTCCAGTTGCTCGCCCGCCGCCGCGCCCGCAGCAATCTCCGCGGCGAACGCCGCAGCCGCGCCCGCGGGCTCTCGGTCGAGTTCGCCGACCACCGCGCTTACGTGGCCGGCGACGACCTGCGCTACCTGGATTGGAACCTCTTCGGCCGGCTGGACCGCCTCTTCCTCAAGCTCTACGAGGAGGAGCGCGAACTGCCGGTGCGCCTCTTCCTGGATGCCAGCGAGTCCATGACCTTCGGCGAGCCGGTCAAGTTCGACTTCGCCCGGCGTGTGGCCGCTGCCGTGGGGTACGTGGCGTTGTGCGGCTTTGACCGCGTCAGCGTCCTGCCCTTTCCCGAGCACGCCGAGGACCTGGCCGCCCGGCGCGGCCTGCGCACCGTGCGGGGGCGTCGCTCGGCCCTGGCCTTTTTCGAGCACCTCGAGGCGTTGACCGCCGGCGGGCCGGGAGACTTCAACGCCGCCCTGCGCCGCGGCGCCCTCGAGGCCCGCCAGGCCGGCGTGGCCGTGGTGCTGAGCGATTTTCTCGACCCTGCCGGATACGAGGCCGGGCTCAACGCCCTGGTCGGCCGCGGCTTCCAGGTGCACGCCGTCCAGATTCTCGCCCCCGAGGAGCTGGCCCCGGCTGCTTACGGCGACCTGCGGTTGGTGGACGCCGAGACCGGCGCGCAGCAGGACGTGACCTTCGCCCGGTACCGGCTGGCTGCCTACCAGCAGACCGTGCGCAATTACGTGCAGCGCCTGCGGGAGTTCTGCGCCGGCCGCGGCGTGCATTTCTTCATGGCCAGCTCGGGCGATTCGCTCGACGAGCTGCTGCTCAAACAACTCCGCGCCGCGGCCCTCTGGAGCTGAGCCGATGAGTTTCCTCGCCCCCGCCGCCTTTGCCTTCGCCGCCGCCATCCCGGTGGTGATCCTGTTTTACCTGCTCAAGCGCAAGCGGGTGGTGAAACTGGTCTCCAGCACCCTGCTCTGGCAGAAATTCCTCGAGGAAACCCGGGCCAGCGCGCCGTTTCAGAAACTGCGCTACCACTGGTTGCTCGTGCTGCAGATTCTCTTGCTGGTCCTGGCCACGCTGGCCCTGGCGCGGCCGTACTTTGCCGGCAGCGCGCGCGGCGGCCGCCTGCTGGTGGTCATCCTCGACGCCTCCGCCTCGATGCAGGGCCGCGATGAAGAGCCTTCCCGCTTCGAGCGCGCCCGCCGCGCCGCCCTGGCCCTGGTGGACAGCCTGCGCGACAACGACCAGATGGTGGTGCTCCAAGCCGCCGCACAGACCGAGGTCAAACAATCCCCCACCAGCAACAAGGCCGCCCTGCGCCGCGCCCTCCAGGCCTGCGCCGTCACCGATTCGCCCACCCGCCTGCTCGAGGCCTTCAAGCTGGCCCAACCGCTGGTGCGCGACCGCGCCGGGGCGGAGATTCACCTCTTCAGCGACGGCGCCCTGGGCGGCCTGGACGAATTCGAGCACGAGGGCCTCAACGTGGTGTACCACCGCTTTGGCCGCCGCGCGGACAACCGCGGCATCGTGGCGCTGGACGTGCGCGCCCACCCGGACGACCCAGCCCGGCGCGCCGTGTTTGCCGCCATCGCCAACGCCGCCACCAACCCCGCTCCCGCCCGCCTCGAGCTGCTCTTCGACGGGCAGTTGCTCGAAACCCGCCTGCTCGAACTGGGCCCGCGCGAGACCCGGCCCGTCCTTTTCACCGTGTCTCAGGAGCGCGACGGCATTTTCACCCTGCGCCTGGTCGAGGCGGACGACCTGCCCGCCGACAACGAGGCCTTCGTGGTGAGCCGACTGCCGCAACCTGTGAAGGTGCTGCTGGTCAGCCGCGGCAACCGCTTCCTCGAAAAGGCCCTCGCCGCCGCGCCGCGGGCCGCCGTGACGGTGGCCGCCGACTGCGCCGACGAGGCGCGCGAGTTTGACGTCGTTGTGCTGGACGACGTGCTGCCGGCCGTCTGGCCCGCCGGCAATCTGCTGGCCGTGCGCGTGGCGCCCACCAACTGGGTCGAGGTCACCGGTCGCGTCGAGGCGCCGGCCATCGTGGACTGGCGCAACACGCATCCCCTGCTGCGGTTCGTGACCTTCGACAACGTGGCCGTGGCCGAGGCGCTCACCGTCAAAACCCCCACCTGGGCAGCGCCGCTGGTCGAGGCGCGGGAGACCGCGCTCATCCTGGCCGGGGAAGTGGACCGCCGCCGCGTCATCTGGCTGGGCTTCGACACGCTCCAGAGCACCTGGCCACTGCGCGTGTCCTTCCCCATCTTCATCGCCAATGCCGTCGAGTGGCTCAACCCCGCCACCGCCGCCGCCGCCCGGTTTCTCGTCCACGCCGGCGACCCCCTGCGCCTGCCGTTGACCGAGCCGGTGCGCGAGGCCCGCGTGCGCCTGCCCGACGGCGCCGAACGCGTGCTCGCCCAGGACGCGGCGGCGCGCGAGGTGGTCTTTGGCGAAACCGCCCGGCGGGGCGTGTACCGCGTGAGCGCCGGCACGAACGAGGTCGCCTTTGCGGTGAATCTGCTCGACGCCGCCGAGACCGACCTCACGCCGCAGGCGGAAATCCGCTTCGGCCGCTACGCCCGCGCCGAGGCGACCCCCGTGCGGGCGGCCAACCTCGAGTTGTGGCGATGGTTCGTCGCCGCCGCGCTGGCCGTGCTCCTCTTCGAGTGGTGGTTTTACCACAAGCGCACCGCCTGAGACCCGCTCCCCATGAAGACCCGCCGCCCGCCTCCGTTCCGCCGCCGCGCTGCCCTGGCGTTGCTGGTGCTGGCCGGCCTTGCGGGCTGCGGTCGCGACCCCGCCCGCGAAGTGGTCGCGTACATCGCCCAGGACCAGGTCTTCGCCGAGCCGCTGCTGGCCGAATTCACGCGCCAGACCAGCATCCGGGTACGGGCCGTGTTCGACAGCGAGGCGGTTAAGACCGTGGGTCTGGCCAATCGCCTCCTGGCCGAACAGGCGCGCCCGCAGGCCGACGTTTTCTGGGGCAACGAGGAATTGCGCACCCGCCAACTGGCTGCGCGCGGCGTCTGGCGCGAGCCCCGGGGCTGGGCCGCCTTCGGCCACCGCAGTCGGCGGGTGGTGGTCAACACCAACCACGTCGCCCTGCCCGGGACCGCTCCCGGCGCCGCGCCCGGCCGGCTGCCGGCGCCCGCCAGCCTGCTCGAGCTGACCAACGCCGTCTGGCGCGGTCGCGTGGCCCTGGCCTACCCGCTCTTCGGCACCACGGCCACGCACTTCCTGTCCCTGCGCCAGCACTGGGGCGCCGAGCGCTGGGAAGCTTGGTGCCGCGCGCTGGCCGCCAACCAACCGCTGGTCGTGGACGGCAATTCCGTCGCGGCCAAACTCGTGGCCAAGGGCGAGGTCTGGGTGGGCCTGACCGACTCCGACGACATCCGCGCCGTTCAGCGCGAAGGCGCGCCCGTGGCGGCGCTGCCTTGGAATGACGAAACGCTGCTGATTCCGAACACCGTGGCCGTGGTCCGCGGCGCGCCACATCCGGAGGCCGCTGCGGAGCTCTTCGCCTGGTTGCAACGACCCGAGGTGGCCGCCCGGCTCGTCGCCGCTGAGGCGCTCGAGGGCGTCGAGACCGCTCCCGCCGGGGTGAGAACCCTGAGCCCGGACTGGTCTCGGCTGGTGAGCGAACTCGAGCCGGTGACCGACCGGCTCAAAACCATTTTCCTGCGGTGAACACCTGCGCCGATCCACACCCGCGCCCGCTCACGTCGGCGCCCCGCCGCGGCCCGGCCGTGCCCGCCGCCCCCGCATGAGCTGGGCCTTGTGGTTCAACAGCCTGTTGTTCAGCGGCCTGGCCTCCGCGCTGGCGGTGCTGCTGGGCGTGTTGGCGGCGCTCGCGCTGTGCGGTCTGGGCGGCCCGGCGCGTGTCCTGGGGCTGGCGGTCACCGCGTTGCCGCTGGCGTTGCCGCCGTTTCTGGCCACCAACTGTTGGCTGGACCTGCTGGGCCACGCCGGGGCCTGGCGCGACTGGTTGCCGGTGAACATTTACGACCTGCGCAGCGCGGCGGCCGTACTGGCTCTCCTGCTCTGGCCGGTGCCCGCGTTGCTGACCTTTGCCGCGTGGCAGAAGCTGGACCCGGCGCTGTTCGAGGCCGACCCCCGCCTGCGCGGTGCCTGGCTGGTGCGCCGGTTGTTGCTGCCCGCGGCCGCGCCCGCGCTCGCCACGGCGACGGTGCTGACGTTTGTGCTGGCGCTGAACAATTTTGCCGTGCCGGCGATCCTGCAGGTGAAGGTTTTCCCCGCCGAAATCTGGCTGCGGTTCAGCACGCAGTTCGACTACGCCGGAGCGCTGACCGCCAGTGTGCCGGTGCTGGTCGCGCCGCTGGGATTGTGGTGGTGGTTGCGCCGGCGGGACGTGCCCTGGCCGCGCTGGCAGGCGCACTTGCCCGCGGCGGTGTTCCGGCAGGGCCTGGGTCGCGCCGGGTTTGGGGCGAGCCTGGCGGGCCTGGCGCTGGCCGCGGGGCTGGCGGTGGGGTTGCCGTTGGCACGGCTGATCAGCGACGCCCGCACGTGGACGCAACTGTCCCCGGCCCTGGCCGCCGGGGCGGGCACGGTCGCGGCGTCCGCGTTGCTGGCTACGATCACGGCCACGGCGGTGGTGGGCTTGGGAGCGGTGGTGCGGCGGGTGCCGGGGAGCGAACTGAGTTGGTTGCTGTTTTTGGTGCCGGGGGTGTTGCTGGGCATCGCGCTGATCTGGCTCTTGAACCGCCCGCCGTTCACGGCGTTTTACCGGGGCGCGGGCGTGCTGGTGCTGGCTATGGGGTTGCGCTATCTGGCGCTGGGCCGGCAGGGGGCGGTGCTCGCCGCGCAGAGTTTGGACCGTGACCTGGCCGACGCGGCCCGGTTATACGGCGCGCGCGGCTGGCAGTGGTTGCGCCTGGTGCTCTGGCCCCAGGCCGGGCCGGTGTTCGCGCTGACTTGGTACGTGGTGTACCTGCTCTGCCTTTGGGATGTGGAGACGGGTGTGCTGTTGCAGCCGCCGGGCTGGGAAACGCTGGCGTTGCGCGTGTTCAACCTGCTGCACTACGGTCACCACCCGCAGGTGAACGCGCTGTGCCTGGTGCTGCTCGGGCTGGCCGGTCTGCCGCCGTTGATGTGGTGGGCCGGCCGCGCGGTGTTTGGCTGGCGGCGGCGCGGGGCGGGGCGGCCGGCCGGCGCGGGAGTTTCCGCCGTGCTGGTGCTGGGCGTGGCGCTGGGAGGCGCCGGGTGCGGGCCCGGGCCGGGCGGCCGCGCGCGCTTGGAGAGCCGCGTGTTCAGCCACGTCGAGGTCCTCGGCGAGCGCGGGCGCGGCCCGGGGCAGTTCAACAAGCCGCGTTCGGTGGCGGTGGACCGCGCGGACAATCTGTATGTGGTGGACATGACCGGGCGGGTGCAGAAGTTCGCTCCAGACGGCACCTACCTGCTGGCCTGGCAGATGCCGGAGACCGACCTGGGCAAGGCCAAGGGCCTGGGCGTGGACGCGGCGGGCCGGGTGATCGTGATCGAGCCGCATTACGCCCGCGTGAATCACTTCACCCCGACCGGCACGCTGGTCCGGCAGTGGGGCGAGCGCGGCACCAACGCCGGGCAGTTGAGCATGCCCCGCGCGGTGGCGGTGAACGGGCGCGGCGAACTCTGGGTGTGCGAGTACACGGCGGTGGACCGCGTGCAGCGGTTCAGCCCGGACGGCGCGCGCGGGCTGGCGGGCTTCGGCCGGTGGGGCGGCGGGCCGGGCGAGTTCAACCGGCCGGAGGGCCTGGCGGTGGACGCGGCGGACCGGCTGTACGTGGCCGACTCGTGCAATCACCGCGTGCAGGTGTTTGCGCCCGACGGAACGTTCTTGCGCGCCTACGGCCGCGCGGGCGGCGGGCCGGGCGAGTTGAGCTACCCGTACGACGTGCGCGTGGACGCGCAAGGGCTCCAGTTCGTCTGCGAGTTCGGCAACAGCCGCATCCAGGTGTTCGAAGCGCAGGATCGGCCGCTGGAAGTGATCGGCGGCCCGGGCAGCGCGCCGGGGCGGTTCAGCAACCCCTGGAGCCTTGCGCTGGACTCGCGCGGCAACTTGTACGTGGCCGACGCCGGCAATCACCGCGTGCAAAAACTGGTCCGCCGCTCCCCGCTGCCGCGCGCCGCGGCGGCGGCCGCGCCCTCCTCGAACCGCGCCGGGTTGGCGGACCGTTCCGCCGCGCGCCCGGCGCCGCCGGCGACTCCCTGAGCCGTGTCCTTCCAATTCACCAACCCCGGCTGGCTGTGGCTGCTCCCCCTCGCGGCCGGCTGGGTGCTGTGGTGGCACGCGCGCTCGGATGTGTCCGCCGAGCCGCTGCGCCGCCGCCTGGCGCTGGCGTTGCGGCTGGGGGTGGTCACCGCCGTGGTGCTGGCGCTGGCCGGCTTGCAGTGGCGCAAGCCGCTCGAGGGCCTGAACGTTTTCTTCCTGCTGGACCGCTCGGACAGCATCCCCGCCGCGCAGCAGGAGCGGTCGCGGGAGTTCATCAACGAGGTCGCCCGCGCCAAAAAACCGGGGGACCGCGGCGGGGTGATTGTGTTTGGCAACGGCGCGGCCATCGAGACCACGCCCAACGCGCGGCTGGACGTGCAGAAGATTCACGCGGTGATCGGCCCCGAGCGCACGGACATCGCCAGCGCCCTCCGGCTGGGCACGGCGGCGTTTCCCGAGACCGGACAGAAGCGGCTGGTGTTGCTCTCCGACGGCAATGAAAACGTGGGCGACGCGCTGGCGGCGGTCGCGGCGGCGCGGGCGCTGGGGGTGACGGTGGACGTGGCGCCGCTGGGGGCGGTGCGCCGGGGGGATGTGGCGGTGCAGAAGGTGGGTATCCCCTCGCGGTTGAAAGTGGGCCAGACCTTCGACGTGGGCCTGTTCATCCAGGCGGACACCAACCGTGAGGCGACCCTGCGGCTGTTCCAAAACGACCGCTACCTGGGCGAGCAGAAGGTCGAGCTGGCCCCGGGCAAGAACCTCTACACGTTTCCGCAGACCCTCGCCGAGCCGGGCTTTTACAGCTACGAGGTGCAGGTGGACGTGCCGGGAGACGAGGTGCCGCAGAACAACCGGGCGGCCAACTTCGCCAACGTGCGCGGCGAGCCGCGGGTGCTGGTGGTGTCGAGCGACCCCGCGCAGGACCGGCCGCTGGCGGAAGCATTGCGGGCCGCGAAGCTGGAGGTGCGCCTGGGCGACCTGAGCGTCTTCCCGGGCACGCTGGCGGAGTTGCAGAGCTACGACGTGATCTTCCTGAGCAACATCGCGGCCGGGGACCTGGGCGACACGTGGATGAGCCTGCTCGAGAGCGCGGTGCGGGATTTCGGGGTGGGCCTGGTGTGCGTGGGCGGGGACCAAACCTACGCGGCCGGCGGGTACCGGGGCACTCCGCTGGAGACGACGCTGCCGGTGGACATGGAGTTGAGCAGCAAGAAGGTCCTGCCCAGCGGCGCGGTGGTGCTGATCATGCACGGCATGGAGTTCAACAATGGCAACCAGGTGGCCCGCGAGTGCGCGCTGGGCGTGCTCGAGGCCCTCGGCCCGCAGGATGAAATGGGCGTGGTGCTCTGGGACGGCACCGAGCGCTGGCTCTTCCCCCTGAGCAAGGTGGGCGACCGCAAGGAAAAGGGCCGCTTGATCGCCGGCATGAACCAGGGCGACCTGCCCACCTTCCAGGGCGTGATGGAGCGCGCTTACAACGACCCCGGCAGCCCGAACCTCAAACAGTCCACCGCCAACCTCAAACACATCATCGTCTTCAGCGACGGCGACCCCGCCCCGCCCAGCGACGAATTGATGCAGGCCATCGTGAACGATCGGATCACGGTCAGCACCGTGCTCATCGCCGGCCACGCCGGGCCGGAGACCATGATTCGCATCGCCGACCAGGGCCGGGGCCGGTTCTACGACGTGCGCGACCCCGCCCAGTTGCCGCAGATTTTTCTCAAAGAGGCGATGGTCATCCTCAAATCGGCCATCTTCGAGGAACCCTTCCGGCCGGTGCTGGCCGCGGGCAGCGAAGTGGTGCGGGGCATCGGCGCCGAAGAATACCCGGCCCTGCGCGGCTACGTGTGCACCACGCCCAAGCCACGCGCCGAGGTGCCGCTGGTTTCGGACAAGGGCGACCCCGTGCTGGCGCACTGGCAGTACGGGCTGGGTCGGGCCGTGGCCTTCACCTCGGACGCCAAGGCCAAATGGGCGCAGGACTGGCTGGCCTGGCCGCGGTACCGGCAGTTCTGGACCCAATTGGCTCAATGGGCGCTGCGGCGGGTGGACACGGCGGACTTCAACGCCGAGGTCGCGGTCGAGCGGGGCGAGGGCGTGCTCAGCGTCGAGGCGCTGGACGCCGCGGGCAACTACCGGAACTTCCTGAACCTGGCGGCGGTGGTGGTCAGCCCCAAGGGCGAGCGGCAAACCGTGCGCCTGGAACAGACCGGCCCGGGCAGGTACGAGGCGCGCTTCCCCACGCGCGAGGTGGGCACGTACCTGATCAACCTCCAGGAAATCCAGGACGGGCAGGTGCACGCCACGCAGGCGGTGGGCGCCAGCGTGAACTACTCCCCGGAGTTTGCCGAGGCGCGGCCCAACTTGAGTCTGCTTCGGCGCATCGCCGAACTGGGCGGGGGCCGCCTGCTGCCCCCGCCGGGCGTGCCGCCGGGCGCTGACAATCCGTTCCTGCACGACCGCGTGAAGACCTTCCAGCCGCGCAACCTCTGGGAGTGGCTGCTGCAATTGGCGATCGTCCTCTTCGTGGCGGACGTGGGCGTGCGGCGCATTTACCTGGACCGCGCCGAGTGGCTCAAAGCCACCGAGAACCTGCGGCGGCTGGTTTATTTCTGGCGGCGCCCGAGCGCTCCGCCGGCGGCCGACGAGTCGCTCAACGCCCTGCTCGCGCGGCGCAGTCAGGTACGCGCCCAGCGCACCGGCGCGGGCACGCCCAGACCCGAATTGTTTCAGCCCACCCGCCCGGCGCCGGCCGAACCGACCGCGCCCACCACGCCGGCGGTATCCGCGCCGGCCGGGACCGCGGCCCCGCTGACCGAGAGCGCCATTCCGCCGCCCGCGGACCGCACGGCCGTCACCTCCCGCCTGCTCGAGGCCAAGCGCCGGGCGGCGAAAAAGCTGGACCAGTCCTGACGCCCGATTGCCGGAAGACAGCGCGGGGCTTGCGCAAGCCCGGGGCGGCGCGCAGATTCTTCCCATGCAGCTTCGGGACCTTCTGGCCGACATCCACGCGCTGGAGCAGGAACTGCTCGAATTTGAGCGGCGCTACGGCGTGCGCTCGGAGACCTTTTACGCGGCGTACTGTGCCGGCGAGGAACCGGAGGACGATGCCTGGGCGCTGGATTTCGGGGAATGGGCCAGCGTGTATCGGACCTGGATGGCGCGCCAAGCGGAGTACCGCGCGGAAGTTCAGCGCCTCCAGCAGGGCAAGACGTCTTTGGCCGGGCTGGTGCAGGTGGCCGCATGAATCCGTTTCGGTCGGCAGCCGACTACGAGCAGTACCTGTACACTCTCCGGGAACGCTTTCCTGAACTGGTCGGGTCCACGGTGACCCTGGTTCGCCGGGGAGCGGCTCTGGCGCGGGTCAGCGGCGAGCTGGTGCTGGCCGGAGGCTACCGGATCACGGTGCGCGAGCGCTTGCTGCTGGACCGCGAGCCGATTGTGCTGGACTGGTACGGCTATGAAATCTGGCGCGGCGCCGAGAAGCTCTGCTGGTACGACCCGCAGCCCCACCCCGGGAATCCCGAGCTGGCGGCGACCTTTCCCCACCACCGGCACGAGCGGCCCCACCTGAAACACCACCGTGTACCTGTCCCGGAGATGAGCTTTCATCAACCCAACCTGCCGGCCGTGATTGCCGCCGTGCTGCGGCTGCAACAAGATCGCGGCTGACCCATGAAAACCGCTGGGCGTTACGCCGTGGTGCTTGTCACCGCGCCCGATCTCAAAACCGCCCGCGCCCTGGCCCGGGCCGCGCTCGAGGCCCGCCTGATCGCGTGCGCCAACCTGGTGCCGCGGGTCGAGAGCCATTACTGGTGGCAGGGCCGGCTCGAGCGGGGCGCCGAGGTGTTGCTGGTGCTCAAGACCACCCGCGCCCGGCTGCCGGCCCTCGAAAAACTGGTCTTGGCGCGGCACCCTTACGACACGCCGGAGTTTCTGGTCCTGCCCCTCCAGGCCGGCACGGCCCGGTATCTGGCGTGGTTGGGCGCGAGCGTTTGAGCCACGACCGGCACCAAGCGGCTGCGGGCTTGCGCCGGGCAGCGGCCCGGCCGAGCATCGCCGGAGCAACTCATCCCATGAAAGCTCGTCCCGTCTTCCTCTTGGCCGCGACCCTGGTCGCGGTATTTCCCGCGCCGGCCATCCTGGCCGCCGACACCCACCTCGGCGTGGGCGCCAAGCCGCCACCAGGCGCCGAGGTGTTGTTTGACGGCTCGCGCGAGATGCTGGACGCGAAGTGGACGTACTGGCAGGGACCGCGGTTCGCGTCGGCATTGCCGATCAAGTGGAAGATCGTGCCCGATCCGGTGGACGCCGGCACGGTGCTGATGTCGTACGACCCCGCCGCCGAGGGCGGCAAGTACGGCGCGGCGGACATCGTGACCAAGAAGGCGTTTCGCGATTTCCGGCTGCACGTCGAGTTCCTGGTGCCAAAGCCGGGCGGCAACAGCGGGGTGTACCTGCAAAACCGCTACGAGATTCAGATTCTGGACGGCGACCAAACCCGGCACGGCATGGGCGCGTTCATCAACGAGACCGAGTCACCCTACCACGCCTACAACGGCACGGGGAAATGGAACGCCTATGACGTGAAGTTCCGTGCGGCCCGGTTCCGGGACGGGCGGCGGGTCGAGCCGGCGCGGGCCACGCTGTATTTCAACGGGCAGAAGGTGCACACCAACGTGCCGATTCAGCAGGTCTGGGGCGGGCCCAACTCGGGGCTGGACGGCGGCAACGACGGCGGCCGGGGCATCACCGACACGCCGGGCGGGCTGAAGCTGCAGGCCGAAGGGCACGACGTGCTCTTCCGCAACATCTGGATTCAGGAGCTCGAGTTGCCGGAGCAGAACACGGACTTTTGAGCCAAGCTGCGGGCGGCCGGGCGTTTCGTGGGAGAAGGCCGGAAAGCCCGGTCGAGCCCGGTTGGCTGGCCCTCAGAGGAGGTTGGCAGCCAGCTCGGCCAGTTCCGAGCGCTCACCCTTTTGGAGTTCGACGTGCGCGGCGATGGGCTGGCCGCGGAATTTGCTGACCAGGTGGTTGAACCCGTTCGAGGCGGAGTCCACGTACGGGTTGTCAATCTGGTAGGGGTCGCCGGTGAAGACGATTTTGGTGCCGTGCCCGACGCGGGTGACGATGGTTTTGACCTCCAGGGGCGTGAGGTTTTGGGCCTCGTCAATGATCATGAACTGGTTGGCGATGCTGCGGCCGCGGATGTAGCTGAGGGCCTCGACCACAATGGCGCCGGAGCGCAGCAGGTCGCCGGTGCGCCGGCTTTCGTTGCCCATGTTCAGGTCGGAAAGCAGTTCGAGCGCGTCGTGGATGGGCTGCATCCAGGGGTTGAGTTTTTCCTCGAGGGTGCCGGGGAGGAACCCGATTTCGCGGCCCACCGAGACCGTGGGGCGGGCCACGACCACGCGGCGGTACTCACGGTCCACCAGGGTGCGTTTGAGGCCGGCGGCCATGGCCAGGAGGGTCTTGCCGGTGCCGGCCTTGCCCATGAGGGTGACCAGCTTGATCCGGTCGTCCAGCAGGGCGTCGAGGGCGAAGTGCTGTTCGCGGTTGCGGGGTTTGATGCCCCACACGCCGTCCCGGCAGTCCAGAATGGGCAGGAGCTTGCGGCCGGTGGCGTCCACCCGGGTCAACGCGGCGCGCTTGGGGTTCCCGGCTTCGGTGAGGGTGCAGTAGCTGTTGGGACTGGCAGGTGTGTCCAGGGCCAGCTCGCCGTCGGCGCGGAAGGCGAGCAATTTTTCCGCGGGCACCTCGAGAGAAAAGGTGCCCGAGTAAAGGTCGGAAAGCGCGATGCGGCCGGTTTCGTAGTCCTCGGCGGGTAGCCCCAAGGCGTCGGCCCGGATGCGGAGGTTGATGTCCTTGGTGACCAGGATGGTCGGGACCTCGGGGTGCTGCTTTCGGATGCGCAGGGCGGTGGCGATGATGCGGCTGTCGGCCGAGGCGTGACCGTTGGTGGAGAACTTGCCGTTTTTGCCGCGGGGCAGGAAGACGATGCGGAGGCGGCCGCCGTTGGGCAGGTCCACCCCCTCGTTGAGCCGGCCGCCGCCGCGCAGGGCGTCCAACTGGCGCGAGACGGTGCGGGCGTTTTGCCCCAGTTCGGAGCCTTCGCGTTTGAACCGGTCAATTTCCTCGATGACCTCGATGGGCAGCAGAACCTGGTTTTCCTGAAAGCTCAGGAGCGCGTTCGGGTCGTGCAGCAGGACGTTGGTGTCGAGGACGTAGTTTTTCTTCACGCGACAGGTTTGTGGACGGTGGTCATGCGCGTGTGCCAGTCCCGGAGTTGTTTGAGCCGGGCGGGGATCTGGTAACACCCGCTGTAAAGGAAGTTGCCCAGCATGCCGTAAAGGTCAAAGTCCACAAACAGCGGCGCCGGCCCCAGCAGGAAGGGTTTGTCCGCAAGCATCAGTTCGCAGGGCAGGAGGCGGCGCTCCAGTTCGGCCAAGAGCTCGTTTTCCTGCTGGCGCCACTGGTCAAGACAACCGCGGCCGAACTTGCGCTCCTTGTGGCGCAAAAAAGCCAACCATTGGGAACGGGGCAACCACTCGCGGTACCGGGCGTCGTTGAGTCGGAAGCCCACGTCCTCGATCTGGTGCTCGAAGTAGCGCCACAGCACGGCCTGCACGCCGGCCCAGGTGCGCGGAAACAACCCCAGGCCGAGCTTCAGGTCCAAGTACTTGGCGATGACCTGCGAATCGTCGTCCGTCTCGAAGATGACCGTGCGCCCGTCACGGATGATCGGCACCTGGTAGTAGCGTTGCCGGGTGAGCCGCCAGATTACGGCCCGGTCGTCAGCGACGGTGATGTTTATCAGCTTGAAGCGGGCGCCGGCGTACTCGAGCAAGCGCCGCTGCACGATGCAAAACGGGCTGTGGGGGAGCTGGAAAAGTTCGATCATGGGCGTGATTTGCGCGAACGCCTGCCCCGGCCCAACCAAGCAGTCCACAGCCGGAGTGGCTTCGCGACAATCCCGCTCACCGGCACCAAAAGCATGTCGTTTTTATGAGAGCCGGGGGCGGTGATGACAAGCCCTTTTACGGTGAGAAACAGGTGACAAACGCCGACGGAGCTTGCCTGGGCCGGTCTCGGGCCAGCGACACTACCAGCCAGGCCGCCAGACCGCCCGAGCAAGAAACCAAGCCCGCAAACGACCGGGGTCGAAAGGGTGGTAGCAGGTGAGGCATAGAAGCGAAACAGGGAAATGGTGGTGGGAGAAGGATTCGAACCTTCGTAGGGCGTTAGCCCGACAGATTTACAGTCTGTTCCGATTGACCACTCCGGCATCCCACCACACGCCCTCGCCTCGGGCGGGGAGCGGTCCTCACCGCCCCACGCGCCGAAGCGCCACAGGCAAAATCTCGCGCTCGGGACGGAGCGCAGTTGAAGTATGGGCAGACCCCGGCAGTGCGCAAGAGCATTTCCCAAGAGACGAACGGCTGCGCCGTACAAGCTCGTCTCGACGTTCCAACGCCCACCACAACTAATTCTGTGGCCCATGGAGACCAGCCCCAACCAATTGTGGAAAAGCTGATTTTCGTGTTGTCCCGGGGACCAGGCTTGGATAGGCTACAGCCAACCGGGAAAGCCTGCTGACAGCGGGGCATTACTTGCTGTCCGGCAGAAGGTTTCACCGGCCCTGAAGATGGCGGAATCAAACCCAATGCTCGAAAAGTACGACGCCTCCAAGATTGACAAGCTGGAAGGCTTGGAGGCAGTGCGCAAGCGCCCGGGGATGTACATCGGCGACCCGGATGAGCGCGGGCTGCACCACTGCGTGTTCGAGGTGCTGGACAACTCGATTGACGAGCACCTGGCCGGGTTTTGCAAACGCATCGAGGTCACCCTGCATGTGGACGGCTCTTGCTCGGTGCGGGACGACGGCCGGGGCATCCCGGTGGACCTGCACCCCAAATGGAAAATCCCGGCGGTGGAATTGGTCCTCACCAACCTCCATGCCGGGGGCAAGTTCGGCCAGGGTGCCTACAAGTACTCGGGCGGGTTGCACGGGGTGGGTGCCAAGTGCGTCAACGCGCTGTCCGAGTGGTTCAAGGTCGAGGTTTCCCGGGACGGGCTGGTGTACTTCATGGAATTCGCCCGCGGCGTGACCACCCGCAAGCTCGAGGTCATCGGCAAGTCGCGCCATACGGGCACGTTGATCACCTTCAAGCCCGACCCGGAAATTTTCACCCTCACCACCGAGTTCAAGTTCGAGACCCTGGCCACGCGGCTGCGCGAGCTAGCCTTCTTGAACCCCGGCTTGGAAATCCTCCTTACCGACGAGCGGAGCGAAAAGACCGAGCGCTTTTACTACAAGGACGGCATCGAGGAGTTTGTCCGGCAGTTGGGCAAGACCAAGCAGGTGCTGCACCCCCGGCCCATCAGCCTCACCGGCAAGCGCCAGATCAAGGTCGAGGGTCGCGACGAAGACGTGTTCGTGGACTGCGTGCTCCAGTACACCGACAGCTACAACGACCAGATTCTTTGCTTCGCCAACTCGATCGCCAACCCCGACGGCGGCACGCACCTCACCGGCTTCCGCAGTGCCCTGACCCGGGCCGTCAACCAGTACGCCCGCCAGAACAACCTGCTCAAAGACAAGGACCCGGCCATCACCGGGGACGATGTCCGGGAGGGGTTGATTTGCGTGCTCAGTGTCAAACTGCCCAACCCACGCTTCGAGTCGCAAACCAAGGTCAAGCTCGTGAATACGGAAATCGAGGGCATCGTGGCCTCGATCGTGTACGACGGCTTGATGACCTACTTCGACGCCAATCCCGCCGTGGCCCGCCGTGTGGTGGATAAGGCCCTCACCGCAGCCCGCGCCCGTGAGGCGGCGCGCAAGGCGCGCGAGACCGTCCGTAAAAGCGCCCTCAGCGGTGGTGGTCTGCCGGGCAAGCTGGCGGACTGCTCGGATCGCGACCCGGCCAACACGGAGATTTACATCGTCGAGGGCGACTCTGCCGGCGGCTCCGCCAAGCAGGGTCGGGACCGGCGTTATCAGGCCATTCTGCCCATCCGTGGCAAGCTCATCAACGTGGAGAAGGCGCGCCTGGACAAGGTGCTCCAGAACGCCGAAATCCGCACCATGATCACCGCGGTGGGCACCGGCATCGGCGACGGCGAGGGCGAGGGCTCCTTCGACCTCGCCAAGCTCCGTTACCACAAGATCATCATCATGACCGACGCCGACGTGGACGGTTCGCACATCCGCACCCTGCTGTTGACCTTCTTTTACCGGCAGATGCCCGAGTTGATCAAACGCGGCTATGTGTACATCGCCCAGCCGCCGCTTTACCAAATCACGCGCAAAAAACGGGTCGAATACGTCGAAGATGATGCCGCGCTCAACCGCATCCTCATCCAGCTCGGGGTCGAGGAGGTGCGCCTGCGCAATCTGGCTGACGGCCGGGAGTTCACTCAAAAACAACTGGCCGATATCCTCGATTTGCTCGTGGCCCTGGACAAATACGCCCGCGCCCTCCAGCGCCACGGCGGCGACTTCGCCGATTACCTCGAACACCGTGACCCGCAGACCCACGCCCTGCCCCGCCATTTGGTCAAGGTCCGCGAGGGCAACGACGAGCGGGTCTTTTACTTCCAGGACGAGGCCGGCCTGCGTCAGTTCGGCGAGGCCAATCCGGACTTGGGCCTTTTCGGGGGCGAAGACACCGAAAACGGCAATGGCGCGGAAAAACCCGCCGAGCGCCGCAACGGCGGCACTTCCGGTACCCGCCGCGCCCGCCACGTCGAAATTCACGAAAGCAAGGCCATCGAAGACCTCCTGCACAAGCTCGAGCGCAAGGGCCTCTCGGTTGAGCATTACATCGCCCAGGACAAACCCCTGTTCGAGCTGGTGGAAGGCTCGGGCGAGGACGAGCAGGTCACCCCCCTCTTTGCCATCCCGGAAATCCTCCAACGGGTGCAGGAGGTGGGCAAACGCGGCCTGGAGATCAAGCGATTCAAGGGCCTGGGCGAAATGAACCCGGACCAGTTGTTCGAGACCACCATGAACCCCGCCAAGCGCAAGCTGCTGCGCGTGGAACTGACCGATGCCATCGAGGCCGAGCGCATGTTCACCACCCTCATGGGCGACGAGGTCGAGCCGCGCCGGCAGTTCATCGAGGACAATGCCCTGAACGTGCGCAACCTGGACGTGTAAAAAAAGCCTTGACGACGTGGTCACGCGTGACTACGTTGGTCCCCGTGAAGACGAAAACCAAAACACTCCATTACGGCGAGGCGAAACCCTCGGCGCTCGTCCTCAAGGAGGCCGTGGCGCTGCCGGGACTGGGCTTGTCCATCTCGGTGCGCGCGGCCAAGGCCAAGCTTTCGGCGCTGCTCGACCTGGTGGCCAGCGGCCAGGAGGTCACCATCACCAGCGATGGGCAGCCGAAGGCGGTTTTGATGCCGGCCACTCAGCGCGCCCGGCGCAAGGTGTTCACCGGCACGCTGGAGCAACTCCGGCAAATGCCGCTCCAAGCCGAGGGACCGTTTGCCGAAGAACTCATCCGAGCTGACCGCGACGGCCGGGGCTGGTAAGCCGCATGTACTTGGACTCATGCATCATCGTCAAGCTCGTCAGCCACGAGCCGGATAGCGAGGCCTACCACCACCTGGTGATGGGCCAGCCGGTGGTCACCTCGGAATTGGCCGTGGCGGAGGTGCGTTCGGCCCTGCTCGCCAAGGAGCGGGTCGGGCGTATCTCCGCCCGGGACCGGGCCCGCGGCTGGCGGCTCTTCCAGACCAAGGTGCAAGAGCAGGAATTCGTGCTCTTACCCCTCAACCGACAGGTGATCGAGCGTGCGGCAGCCGTCATCGAGCAATGTCACCCCCGGGTGCCGTTGCGAACGCTGGACGCCATCCACGTGGCCACGGCCGAATTGCACGGCGCCGTGCCCATGTGCAGCAGTGACCAGCGCGTGTGCGACGCCTCGGAGCAGATCGGCCTGATGCTGGCGCCGCGCCCGCTGCGGTAGCGTGTTGGATTGCCCATGTCTGAAGAAACTTCCCCGCCCCCCGGCAGCACCTCCCTGTTTGCCGGCCCGGAAAAAATCGAGCGCATCAACGTCGCGGACGAGATTCGCAACTCGTTCCTCGACTACTCGATGTCCGTGATCATCGCCCGGGCGCTGCCCGACGTGCGGGACGGCCTCAAGCCCTCCCAGCGGCGCCTGCTCTACGCGATGTATCACGACCTGAACCTGCTGCCCAACCGCAAGCACCTCAAGTGCGCTCGCATCGTGGGCGAGACGATGGGCAAGTACCACCCCCACGGGGACCAGGCCATTTACCCCACGCTCGTGCACATGGCCCAGCCCTGGTCCATGCGCGCGCCGTTGGTGGATGGCCAGGGCAACTTCGGCTCCGTCGAGGACGACCCCCCGGCGGCCATGCGGTACACCGAGGCCCGCCTGACCCCGCTGGGCGCGGTGCTCATGCAGGACCTGGACCAGGCCACCGTGGACTTTGTGCCAACTTACGACGAGGAGCACACCGAGCCGGTGGTCCTCCCGGCGGCTTTTCCCAACCTCCTGGTCAATGGCGGCACCGGCATCGCCGTGGGCATGGCCACGAACCTGGCGCCGCACAACCTCGGGGAGGTCGTGGACGCCATCTGTGCCCAGATTGATCGCCCGGACATCCCCGTCGAGGAGTTGATGCGTCACCTCAAGGGGCCGGACTTTCCCACCGGCTGCCAGGTGTGCGGTCTGGAAGGCATCCGCGACTACTTCACCACCGGCCGCGGCACGCTCAAAATCCGCGGCGTGGTCGGGGTGGAGACCCTCAAGGGCGGGCGCGAGCAGATTGTCATCACCCAGATTCCCTTCAACGTGAACCGCGCCGAGCTGGTCAGCCGCATTGCCGCGCTGGTCAACGAGGGCGAGATCAAGGAGTTCAAGGACATCACCGCCGTCCGCGACGAATCGGACGAGAACACGCGGGTGGTCATCGAAATCCGCCGGGACGCGGTGGCGCGGGTGATCATCAACAACCTGTTCAAGCACACCGCGCTCGAGACCACCTTCGCGGTCAACGCCCTGGCCATTGACCACGGCCGGCCCAAGACGCTCAACCTCAAGGAACTGATCAACTGCTACATCGAGCACCGCCGCGAGGTGGTCCTGCGCCGCACCCGTTACCAGTTGCGCAAGGCCGAGGAACGCGCCGAGGTGCTCGAGGGGTTCTTGGTGGCGCTGGCCAACCTGGACGAGTTCATCCGCATCATCCGCGGTTCCCGCAATCGTGACGAGGCCCGCGTCAAACTCCTCGCCTTCGAGTGGACCCGCGCGCTGGTGGAGAGCTGGGGCATTCTCATCCGCCACGAGGCCCGGCTGGTGCAGGGGCGTTACGCCCTGACCGAGCGCCAGGTGGACGCCATTCTCGAACTGCGGCTTTACCAGTTGACCGCACTCGAGACCGAGAAGGTCCGCGCCGAGTACGTCAAGCTCCTCGAGACCATCCGCGACCTGCAGGACATTCTGGCGCGCGAGGCCCGCGTGCTGGGCATCATCAAGAGCGAGCTGCAGGCCATCAAGGAGCGCTACGCCACGCCGCGACTGACCCAGATCGTGCCCGACGAGGGTGAAATCGCCATCGAGGACCTCGTGGCCAACGAGCCGGTCATCATCACCCTCACCCACCAAAACCTCATCAAGCGCACCAACCTCAGCGCCTACCGCGCCCAGCGTCGCGGCGGCAAGGGGGTCATCGGCATGGGCACGCGTGAAGCCGCCGCCGGCGAGGGCGAGCCGGCCGATTTCATCGAGCGGCTCTTCACCGCCAGCACGCACGACTACCTCATGTTTTTCACCAACACCGGGCGGGTGTACGTCGAGCGCGTGCTGGAAATCCCGGACATGGGCCGGGCGGCGCGCGGACGCAGCATCGCCAACCTGCTCGAACTCCAGAGTGGCGAAAAGATTGCCGCCCTCATTCGCATCCCCGCCCAGACCGGTCCCCAGGCCGAGGACCAAACCTGGCAACAGCCGTACTTCGTGTTTTTCGCCACCCGCTACGGCACGGTGAAAAAGACGGCCCTGAGCGAGTTCGCCAACGTCCGGCGCGGCGGCATCATTGCCATCGGCGTCGAGCCGGGCGACACGGTCATTGACGCGCAGCTCACCAATGGTCAGCAGGAGGTGGTGCTCATCACTCGCAACGGCATGAGTATCCGCTTCTCAGAGGAGGACGTCCGGCCAATGGGCCGCCCGGCCACCGGCGTGCGCGGGATTGACCTCGAGGAAGGGGACCAGGTCGTGGCCCTGGCGGTGGTGGACCCCGCGGCCACCCTGCTGGTGGCCGGCGAAAACGGCCTGGGCAAGCGCACCTCCTTCGAGGAGTACCGCCGCCAGTCGCGCGCCGGCAAGGGCATCATCACCATGAAAACCACCGAGCGCACCGGCCGCGTGGCCGGCGCCCTCACGGTGCGTGAGCAGGACGAGATCATGCTCATCACTGCGGCCGGGCAAATGGTGCGCATCCCCGTGGCGGGCATTCGCGAGGCCGGCCGCAACACCCAAGGCGTCAAACTCATCGAGCTGGAGCCCAACGATCGCCTGCAGGCCGTCGCCCCGGTGATCCCCGAAGAAAGCAGCGAGGACAACGGGTCCGCGGCCCCGAGCGCGTCCTGAGCCGCGCCCGGGCGCGGCGTTTTCCACCAGCGGCGGTTGCTCCGGCCCGGCCAGCCCCTAGCGAGAAAACCGTGCGCCTTAGAAGGTGTAGGTGATCTTGGTCAGGATGCTCCGTTCGGGTCCCTCGCCCTCGTCCACCTCGTTGAAGACGACGTACCAGTACGTGTTGTACTTGAGCTTCCAGCCGTAGATGACGCTGTAGTTGTGGAGGCCGGTGTGGCGATTTTGAATCGAGGCCTTCACCCACATGTCCCGGGTCAGGTAGAGGTCCGCCACGACGCGGTTCAGCCAGACCGTTTCCTCCGCGCCGTCGGGGCGGTCCTCGAGGCGGAGCACGAACTCATGGCGCAGGGGCAGGCGCTCCCAGAACTTGAGCCGCTTGCCCCAGAGGAATTCGTGGTAGCGCGTGTGCTCAAACTCGCCGGTGGCGTAGCCCAGGTTGACGGCGCGGTAGTAATCTGTGGCCCACAGGTCCACGCCGGTCAGTAGCCGGCGGTTGTAATACGGCGCGTGATAGTCATGGTCGTAGCCCAGGCGTAGCCCCAGGTCGTGGCGCAGGATCACGCGCGCCAGGCCGCCGTGATCGTGCACCGAGGTCTCCCCGCCCGCGGTCTGATACCATCGAGGATAGTAGGCGAGGTACAGTTCCTTGTACCAACGGTCGCCGGCACGGAGTTGGTACTGCGCGAGGGCGGAAGGGCCGAAAATATCCCGGCGCGGGATGTAGCCCAGCAGGGGGTTGTAGCCCGCGGTGATGGCCGTGTAACTGAGGGTGACGTCCCAAGGATAGGTGTTGTAGATCACGGCGGCGTCGCCCAGAAAGTCCGTGCCCCCGCGCGTGACGCCCTGGTCCGGCGCGTGGAGGTCTTCCTCGCTGACCGCGCCCTGGAAACGCACCCGCCAGGCGGAGTCCAGGAAGAGGTACCCGTCCACGCTACCGTTGTAGGCGTGGCCGGCGTCCAGGTGGGCGGCGTCCGCGTAGTAGCCCAGATAGGAGCGCTCGCCCAGGTCCTGCATGAGGCGCAGCACGGCGGCGTTCCCGCGAAAGGTGCCGTCGTGGACAAACTCGCTCTGCACGTCCATGACGTTGAAACTCCCGCCGGGCAGCAGGCCGCTGACCTTGGCCGCGGCGTCCATTTCGGTGATGCGGCGGCTGTAGTACACCCGGTGCGGCATGCGCATCAGCTCCTCACCCTCGCGGAAGAACAGGCGTTTCTCGGGCAGGAAGCGCTCGGTGTCGCGCAGCTCGATCGTGTCCTCGTCCGCCTCGATGTGGCCGAAATCGGGAAACAGCGTCCAGGCCGTGGTGACGGCCGGGGTGAGGCGGAAGCTCACATCCAACCCGGCCCGCGGCACGACCTCGGTGGTGCCGTTGAAATCCACCCGCGCGCTCGCGTACGGGGTGATTTCCCAGTTCCGGTCAAAGACCGTGTCGGCCAGGTCCAGCCCGGTCAGGTGGCCGAAGTGCCGGGGCTTGAACATGTCCGTCGGGCTGTAACTCCAGAAGCTGGTCACGTCGGTGCGGCGCTGGAGCCGGGTGACGTTGAAGCCCCACGTGGCGCCGTCGCGGCGGAAGTAGTTGAAGACCGTGAGCGGGATGCGCATCTCGAAGGTCCAGCGGTCCGGGAGGATTTGCGCGGCGCAGTCCCAGTCCGCCGACCAGCCGTAGTTGAAGATGCCCGACGGGCCCTCGTTGGCGTCGGCCCGCGTGCCCAGGGCGTTGGTGAAAAAGGCATACTTGCCGCGGTGGTTGTGGGGCGGGTCCAGGTGGATTTCCACCCAATCATCGCCCGCAAAGGCGCGGTCTTCCCGGCGCTCGGTCGCGTGCAATTGGGTCATGTCGCCGTCCAGGCACTCGACCCCCAGGTACAGGTGGGTGCGGGTGTAGGCCACGCGGACCAACGTCTGGTCTTCTGCCGGCGCGCCGGTGCGGGTGTTGATCAGGCCGGTGGCCACTTCGCACTGTGCCCAAAACGGCTCGTCCAGGCGGCCGTCCACGGTGAGGGGCGCGTCCACCTTGAGGGCGTGCAGGCTCGGTACCGGGGCTGCGGGGTCCTTATGCGCTCGAGCCTCGGGCGCCACCAGGCCCGACAAGCAGATTCCCGCGACGCCAACCACGCCCAGTAGTTTCGGAAGAAACTCGGGCCGAAAAACGCGGCGGTGTGGACGGTCAGGCCATCCGGCACCCCGCAGGTCGTGAAAAAAATTGCCCCGGCACGGACATCTCGTCATGGGTTGGGCGACGGGGAATCGGACTGCGTCTGCGACCGACCTATTCAGAGGCGGCGGTGCGAGGTGTCTGTCCCCAGCCCGTAGGAGCCGCCGGTGGTGGCGCGGTTCGCGAGACGCTCGCGCTTCGTCCGGCTTGGCGGTCGGTTGAGGGCGCAGCCCGCCGGACCGAGTGATCCGTTTGCCGGCCACCAGCTCAGGCGGCCGCCTTGGCCGCGGGGCTGGCAGGGGTGGGGGAAGTTTGCAGGCCGACGGGCGCGCCCAGTTTCGGGCGCTCGCCCTTGTGCCACCACAGGGCGATGGGGCTGGCAATCAACAGGCTGGAGTAGGTACCGGCGATGGTGCCCACCAGGATGGCAAAGGCCAGGTCCACAATCACGCCGCTGCCCAGAAGCCACAGGGCCAGCACCGCAACAATGAGCGTGCCGCTGGTCAACAGTGTGCGACTGAGGGTTTGATTCAGAGACAGGTCAATAATCTCCTGGAAGCTCCCGGGCACCCCGAGGCGCAGGTTCTCGCGGATGCGGTCCATGATCACGATCGAGTCGTTGATCGAGTAACCGATGACGGTGAGGATGGCGGCCACAATCGGAGCGCTGAGCTGACCGCCCACCAGGAAAAACACCCCCAGCGTGACCAGCACGTCGTGCAGCAGGGCCAGCACCGCGCCGACCGCGAAGGCAAATTCGTAGCGGAAGGCGACGTACACCAGGATGGCAAACATAGCCAGCAGACACGCGATCAGGGCCGAACGCTGAATCTGGGCGCCCACGACGGGCCCCACACTGTCCGAGGCCACCACCTCCAGGCCGGCCTGGGGGAAGGCGCTCTTCAAAGTGGCTTCTGCCTTGGGCCCGGTCTCGACGGGCACGGTGATTTGCAGGGTTTCGTGGCCGGTTGCGCGGTTTTGTTGATAGCTGATCGAGGCGTCGCCGAGACCCACCCGGGCCAACGCGCTGCGCAGTTCATCCACGCCCACCCGTTCGGTGAAGCTCAGGGTCAACGAGTCGCCGCCGGCGAAGTCCACGCCCAGGACCTGTTTGCCCCGGACGCCCAGGCCGTAGCCCAGGCCCGCCAGGATGAGCAGCGCGGAGGCGATCACCGCGGGGCGCCCCCAGCGCATGAACGGCAGGTGCGGGATTTTGATCATCGGCAGCATCCGCACCTTGGAAATCCAGCCGCGGACGAGCAGGAAGTCGTATACGAGCCGTGTGACCAGCAGCGCGGTGAACATGCTCACGCAAATGCCGATGGACAACGTCACGCCGAAGCCCTTCACCGGTCCGGTGCCGAACTTGTAGAGGATCAGCGCCGCGATGAGCGTGGTGAGGTTGGCGTCGAAGATGGTCCCAAAGGCCTTGTCGTAGCCGCCGGCGATGACGCCGCGGATGGATTTGCCGGCGGCGATTTCCTCGCGCATGCGCTCGTAGATGAGCACGTTGGCGTCCACCGCCATGCCGATGGTCAGGGCGATGCCGGCGATGCCGGGCATGGTGAGCGTGGCGTCCATGGCGCACATCGCGCCCAGCAGGATGAGGACGTTCAGCACCAGGGCCAGGTTCGCCACCAGCCCCGAGGTCAGGTAGAAGACCATCATGAACACGAAGGTGCCCGCCGCCGCGACGGCCGAGGCGATCATGCCGCTGCGCACCGAGTCCGCCCCCAGCGAGGGGTCCACCGAGCGTTCCTCGATGATTTTCACCGGGGTCTCCAGCGGGTTGCGCAGCACGTTCGCCAGGTCGAAGGCCTCGCGCAGGTCGAAGTCGCCGCTGATTTCGCAGTTGCCGCCCAGGATGGGCTCGTTGATGCGCGGGGCGGACTGCAGTTCGCCATCCAGCACAATGGCCAGGAACCGGCCGACGTTGGCCCGGGTGATCTCGGCGAATTTTTCCGCGCCGGCCGAGTTGAAGCGCAGGCTGATTTTGGGTTTGCCGGTCAGCGGGTCCGGGTACACCCCCGAATCGGCCACGTAGGCGCCGGTCAGGCCCAGCTCGGCGGTCTTGCTGACCAGGTAGGTCCGGGTCGGTTCGGCCTCGCGGTCCCGGCGTTTGCGGCGTTTCTCGGTCAGGACCTCGTAGCCAGGCTCGATAATGCCGGCGCGGAGCAGTTCGTCGCTTTCGGGGTGCACCAAGCGGAATTCGAGAAAGGCCACCTTTTGAATGGTCTCGCGCGCGGCCTGCTTGCGGTCCTCGGACATGCCGGGGATTTGGATGAGGATGCGGCCCTCGCCGGCGGGCTGGAGGATCGGCTCGGCCACCCCGAAGGCGTCCACGCGCTTGCGGAGCACTTCCATGGCCTGCTCGACCGCGTGCTCCTTGTCGGCGATGGTCTTGAGGCGCTCGGGGTCCAGTTGCACCAGGAAGGCGGTGCCGCCCTGCAGGTCCAGGCCCAGCTTGATGCGGCCGGCGGCCTTTTGCTGGAGGCGGTTGAGGATGGCGCGGTTGGGGTCGGCGTCTTCTTCATCGGCCAGGGAGGGGAAGTAGCGGGTTAGGTCATTGGTGCCGACGGCGGCCAGGAGATTGAAAAAGGTCTGGTTGGTGTGTTGCTGCTCGAGTTCGCGAGCCCGCTGGACGATGGCGGTAAAGTTGGTGTCGCTGAACTCGACGCGTTTCTCGAACACGTCAATCAGGTTGCGCGGGGTGGGCGGGTACAGCTCGTACAACGCCCAGGCCACCACGAACAGCGTGAGCAGGAACCTCCAGGTGATGCGGCTCATGGGGAAAGGGCTCTAGGACTTGGCGTCGTTCGCCGCTCCGGCGCGCTCGAATACTTCGGCCACGGCGCTTTTGAGGATTTCCAGCTTGGCCTCCCCGCAGCGCAAGGTGACGGTTTTATCCTTGAGGGCGAGCACCTCGCCCACCAAGCCGCTGTTGGTCACGACCTTGTCCCGGGGCTTGAGGGCCGCCAGCAGGGCTTGGTGCTGCTTCTGCTTCTTCTGCTGGGGCCGGATGAGCATGAAGTAGAAGATCACGAACATCAGCACCAGCGGGCCGGCCAGCTTGAACAACTCCGCCTGGGGGTTGACCGGTCCCGGCGCGGGGGCGTCCGCCGCCAGCAGGGCGGTGGCCAGCACAGCGAGGCTTGAGATGGATTCCATGCCGTTAAGTCAAGAGCCGTCGAATCTAGGCGCCCCCGCCGGTTTGGCAAGCCTACGCTTGGCGGCCGCAAGCCCGACGCTACCCGCGCGCACCCGCGCCCGCTTGCCCCAAACCCGCCGGGCTGGCGCGCGCCCGGCCGCCACGGTACAAGCGCGCGACGCGATGAAGCTCGTCTCTTGGAACGTCAACGGCCTCCGCTCGGTGCTCCGCAAGGGCTTCCTTGACTACCTGGCCCGCGAGGCCCCGGACGTCCTGTGCCTGCAGGAAACCCGGTGCGGGCCCGACGACGTCGAGCCGCTCTGGTCCGCCGGGTACGCCACGTACTGGAACTGCGCCGAGAAAAAAGGCTACGCCGGCACCGCGCTCTTCACGCGCCGGCGCCCGCGCGCCGTCACGTTGGGCATGGGCCGGCCCGAGCACGACCGCGAGGGGCGGATTCTGACCGCCGAGTTCGAGGAGTTCTTCCTGGTCAACGTCTATGTGCCCAATGCCCGGCGCGACCTGTCCCGGCTGGGCTACCGCCAAGCGTGGGACCGGGATTTCCTGCGGTACCTCAAAAAGCTCGAACGCCGCAAGCCGGTGATTTGCTGCGGCGACCTAAACGTGGCCCACACCGAGCTGGACCTGGCCCGCCCGAAGGAGAACGTGGGCAACCACGGGTTCACGCCCGAGGAACGGGCGGGCTTCGCGGCCTTTCTCGAGGCGGGTTTCGTGGACACCTTCCGCGAGTTCGAGAAAGGCGGCGGGCACTACACTTGGTGGAGCCACGGGCGCGGCGTGCGCGAGCGCAACATCGGCTGGCGCATTGACTACTTCCTGATCTCGGCGGCGCTCCGGCCGCGCCTGAAAGCCGCCTTCATCCGGGCCGAGGTGCGGGGCTCGGACCACTGCCCGGTGGGCATCGAGCTGGATTAAGCGGGCGGCAGGGGCGCGCGTTCGGCCGTGACCCGCGGCCGGGGAGACATCCCCGCTGGCGAACGCATCGGCGGCAGCACGCGGAGGCGCGGGCGCTCCCCGAATCGGGTCGGTGGCAGGTTGCCGCCTGCCTGCCGGGAGGCTGGCCGAGGACGGCCTGGTAGGTCGTTCCGCCCGGGCAAAAAGCGGCCGCAAGCGGCCGCACTCCATGCGCTGGCGCGCGAGTCGAGCGCCCGGTCCTTCGCGGAGCGTTTGGAGTGCGCCTGCCTGCCGCGCTTCGCGTGGCGCAGGCAGGCCCGCAGGCCGACGCTGTCGGTAGGGCCGCGCTGCGGCGCGGCCACGTAGCGCAGACCTCTGGTCTGCAGTACCGCGGGTTTCCAACCCGCCGGGGCCGGGCGAACCGCTCGCCGGAGCCGACTGGAAGTCGGCGATACGGCAGGCTGGCAGCCTGCGCTACGAGGCAAGGCCGACGGCGGGGCGCCGTCGGCAGCACGCGGGGGCGCGGGCGCTCCCCGGAACGGGTCGGCAGCCGGTGGCCGCCTGCCTGCCGGGAGGCTGGCCGATTACGGCCTGGTAGGTCGTTCCGCCCGGGCAAAAAGCGGCCGCAAGCGGCCGCACTCCATGCGCTGGCGCGCGGTGCGGGCGCTCGGTCCGTCGCGAAGCGTATGGAGTGCGCCGGCTTGCCGGCGCTTTCGGTAGGGCCGGGCTGCGACCCGGCCGATGGCGGCGCCGGCGCCGCGGCGCCCTACCGAATCAGAAGTCAGAAGCGAGGAGTGA
>CAYXPA010000024.1:0-41488 GCA_964466945.1 uncultured Verrucomicrobiota bacterium
CCAAGTCGCTCGTGCAGCTCGACATGTCCGAGTACATGGAGAAGTTCAACGTCTCCCGGCTCATCGGCGCCCCGCCGGGCTACGTGGGCTACGAGGAAGGCGGCCAGCTCACCGAGGCCGTCCGCCGCAAGCCCTACTGCGTGGTGCTCTTCGACGAAATCGAAAAGGCCCACCCGGACGTGATGAACATGCTCCTGCAGATCCTCGAAGAGGGCAAACTCACCGACAGCTTCGGCCGGCAGGTGGACTTCCGGAACACCATCATCCTGCTGACCTCGAACGTCGGCTCGGAGGCGCTCCGCAAGCAGGGCACCATCGGCTTCACTCCCCCCACCGAGCAACACACCTACGAGCAGATGCGCGAGCGCATCCTCGAGGAAGCCAAGAAGGTTTTCCGCCCCGAGTTCCTCAACCGCCTGGACGACGTCATTGTCTTCCGCGCCCTGACCAAGCCGGACCTCATCCAGATCCTCGACCTCGAGGTCCGCAAGGTCATGGAGCGGCTCCAGCACAAGAACGTCCGCATCGAACTCGATGCCAAGGCCAAGGATTTCCTGACCGAAAAGGGCTTCGATCCCCTGTATGGCGCACGGCCCATGCGGCGGGCGGTCGAACGCTACCTCGAAGACCCGTTGGCCGAGGAAATCATCCGCGGCAACCTCCACGAAAACGAGCCCGTCCTCGTCACCGTCGAGGGCGACAAGCTGGTCTTCAAGCAGGAAGCCCGCACGCCCAACGCCCTCTCCTCCTGAGCCCGGTTCACGGCCCGGCTTCGCGCCCCAGTGCCGCCGCCAAAGCGGCTAAGTGGGCTTGCGACGGCTCAAAGCGGCTCGGGCGGCGGGACCCGCGACTCCGGGCGCACGGGCAGCAAACTGGCCGCCTCCGCCACCAGGTCGGCCGTGCTGCCGCGGGGCCGCCACAACACCCGGTGTTCCGGCAAAAGCTGCAGCACCACGCCCTCGACCGCGCCGCGCAACGTCTTGACCCGCATCCCAGGCCGCAGCGCGTCCTCCGCCCAGAGGCCCTCGACGATCTCGACCATGCTCGCGCGCTCGAGGCCGCCGGCCACGTAATCGGCCACCGCCACCAGGATGGCCCGGCTGCGGGCCGGGGGCAGATGAGTCAACCACGGCTGCATCAACTCCCGCCCGATGGCCGCGAAGGTCGCCGCGTTCTCAAACAGAAACGGCGAGCGCTCCTGGCATTCCCGCAAAAAATCCAGCGCCGCCCCGAGCGTTTGCTCCGCCGCCTGCGCCGCCGCCCACGCCAGGGCCACCGCGGCCTGCGTCTCCGGGTTGGGGCCGTGCTGGGCGCACTCGCGCTCGCAGGCCGCGCGGTTGTGCCGGACCACGTCCGCCCAGTCCCGGTCCCGGAAATGCGCCACCCGCCGGCCCAGCGGCGAGGGGTTCCCGGCGCTTGCGCCTGTGCTCGGGGGCGGTGGCGGCGTCTTGATCGGCTCCGGGTTCATGCAAATCGGGGCCACCGGGCCCGGCGGCCGGACTTCATCGAAGAAAGCCCCGGGCCTTGAGCCAGTAGAAACAGTCCGCGGCCCAAGGATGCGTCCGGGCAAAGGGCGGCCGGTCGCCCAGGCCCAGCCCGTGCCCGCCCTTCTCGTAAATGTGCAGGTCAAACGGCACCCCCGCGCGCCGCAGAGCCGCCGCGAATTGGAGCGCGTTTTCCACCGGCACCACCGGGTCCTCCCACGTGTGCCACAGAAAACACGGCGGCGTATCGCGCGTGACCTGCTTCTCGTTTGAGAGCAGCTCCACCAATTCGGCCGGCGGGTTTGGGCCGAGCAAATTCTGCTTCGAGCCCGCGTGGGTGAATTCGCCCAGCGTGATCACCGGATAGCACAAAATGCCCAGGTCCGGCCGCGAACTGACGCGCTCCACCGGGTCCGCGGCCTCCGGCCGGCCGGCGTCAAAATGGGTCAGCAGCGTGGACGCCAGGTGCCCGCCGGCGGAACTGCCCATGATGCCGACCCGGCGCGGGTCGCACCCCCACTCGGCCGCCCGGGCCCGCACCGTGCGCACCGCCCGCGCCGCGTCCTCGAGCATCACCGGGTGCCGGTAACCGCGCGAGCCCAGGCGGTACTTCAGGACGAAGGCCGCGACGCCGTGCTGGTTGAGCCAGAGCGCGTAGTCGCGCCCTTCATGGGCCGCCAGCCCGCCGTAGCCGCCGCCGGGGCAGACCACGATGGCCGCGCCGCTGGCGGTCTTCGGCGCGGGCAGGTAGGGGGTCAACGTCGGGCGGTCGGCTTCTTCGTCGCCCAACGCGCCGGGGGCGGCGCCGGGCCACAGCGGGATGGGCGGCAGCGGTTCGGCCAAGCCGGTCACCCCGGCCAGCCCCAGCACCGAGACCACGCGGGACCAAGGTTTCATCGGGACGGGAGGTTTTTCAGGAGCTTTGACCAGCCCGGCCCGCCGGGCAAGCACGTCGGAGCCGCCGCAGGCGGGCGCGATTCGCGCCAAAAAGATTGTTACCGAAGCGGGGGAGAGGGGTTGCCGGACCGCCCCGGTGGACTCAAAAAGGGGTGTTACCGAAGCCAGGTACACCCCAATGAGCCAAAACACCCGGCAGGAAGTCCTCACGCAGATACGCCGGCGCTACTTGCGCGCCGGTCGCCGCTACAAGTCGCAACTGGTTACCGAACTGGTCGAACGGTTCGGCTCCCATCGCCGGGCCGCCTTGCGCGCCCTGCGGCCCAAACCCGTCGCCCCGCGCGCGCCCTTCGCTCGCGGCCGGCCCAGGGAATACTCGCCGGAGAAACTGCTGCCTCCGCTCGAGCCCATCTGGCTCGCGGCGGCTTCCTTCGTTCTCGACTTTTGTGGGGTCGTCGGGTAACACCCATTTTGAGTCAACGGGCCCGCCCGCCTCCGCTTGGGTAACACCTTCTTTTTGAGTTACGGCGCTGCCTGCCAGTTGGCAAGCGTGCCGCCAACTGTAATCAGTACGGAAAACAACGGCTGACTGGCGCAACCACGAAGAACCTCACCCGTCTGAGCGGCTTTCCCGTGGATGGCCAAGGTCTGGGGTTGGCCTGCCAACACCCCTTTCCCCGTGCCGAGCGGGCGGAAAGGATCCCCTCACGGAACGCGTGCGGAAGTGCGCTCGCTGAGCCAGACCCAGTCCTCGCTGCCGGGAACAACTCTTCGCGACACCATGCCTCCCAGGATCCGGGTTCGCGAGTCCTTCCATTTGTGCAACTCGCTGTGACCGTCGGCAAAGGCCATGGCACCGCAGAAATCATGGGCGGTGCCCGGCCAATCAAGCCATTCGGCATGGTTCATTCCGAACGCAAAGGCCCCGTCATTCAGGCTGGACGGATCTTCCTCGATCAGCACCCAGAGGCTTGCGGGAACGGGTGCCACCACTTCGGCGGTGTTGCCATAGGTCCGCCAGGGGCGGTTGCGGCGGTGAGCGTGGGAGTTGTCGAGCCAGGGGCCGTTCACCGACAGAGTGGGTACGCCTTGGTGCCCCCCCGCGTTATCAAAGCCGGGGCAAATGGAACCTACCGCGCCGTTCATGGCCAGACTCCGGACCGCCGGGATGATCTGGCCTTGTTTCGCCAGGTCGGTCCCTCGGTACACCCCGGTGCGGGGATCGGAGGTACAGCGGAAGACCTGCAGTTCCCCGCCGAGGTAGGGGGCCACCAGACAGCGGGCGATGTCGGCGAGGAGGTCCGGGTTGAATTCCTGCGGCCCACCCGGCCCTGCGTTTCCCGGACACCAGTTGTGGCCCGGAAGGGTGTTGGCGTCATCCGGGTTGGGCGGAAACAGCCCGGCATGGTCCGTGGTGTAGAGAGTCATCGCGCGCATCAATTGCTGGAGATTGACGAGGCACTGCACTGCGTGCGACTTGGCCCCTGAGGCGGACAGCACTGGCGAAACCAGGAGAAACACCAGGGCGAGCAGGCCGAGCATCGCCACCAAATCCGTCCGCGTGAAGGCCGCAATGCCTTGGGACCGTGCGGGTGTCGGGAAGGGGACAATCGCTTTCATCTCAACAGGCTTTGTGGTTCAGAGGGCTCCCGGGGTTCCCCGTATCGGGGCTCGAGCAACCCTTACTCGAACAATCGCAACCGATAGAAACGGGTGGGTGAGCCGACTCCGCCGGCATCCGTGGCCGATGCCTCCCCCCCGTTCAGGGTCATCGAGGCGCCCGAGTCCTGCCAACCCGGGTCGTTGACGCTGGCCTTGTATTCGAGCCGATAGAAACGACCGGCAGCGGCCGTCCAGCCGAGCCTGACGCCTTCGCTGCCAACCATCACCGAGTCCAGCTTCAAACAGGACGCGGACTCGCCGGGATCGGTGCCGGCGCGGAATTCCTGGCCGTCCGTGAGTCCGTCGGCGTCCGAGTCTTCCCGACCGTCGTGCGTCAAATCGCCGAAGAACCGCATCTCCCAGGCGTCGTCCAGCCCGTCCCGGTCTGAATCCGTGGCCGTGAATGGAGCGAAGGAGGCCGCCCAGACATCCCCCAGACCATTGAAATCCCCTTCAACGAGGTCGCCTGCGGCGCTGGTCAACGCGACCACGGAGGCCTCGGTGGCCAGGGTGAATCCGGCGCTGGGCCCGTTTCCGGACGCCACGCCGTCCATTCCCCAGGTGATCAGGGTGGTTTGGGCGGTGGCGCGATCGAACACAAACACGTCCTCGACCCCGTTGGAATCCCCGGCGACCAGGTCGCTGGCCGCGCTCCGGAACACCACGAACCGTCCGCCGCTGGTCAACCGCGGCCCGTAAGAGCGCCCCTTGCCGGTGCCATCACCTTCGTGGCGCCGGCTGATCAGCTCCAGCTTTGCAGGGTCGCGTTCGTAAACAAAGACGTCTTCGACCCCGTTGGTATCCGGGTTCACCAGAGCGTCCCGGCTGGCGAACGCCACGCAACGCCCCTCGCGATCCAGGGCGACCACCTGGCGGCTCGAGGTTCCCTCCGGCCCCAGCGCCAGGGCAAACCGTGTCTTCCACGGCAGGTCGGCGATGACAAGTTCCCGCAGGCCGCTGGACACGACGCTGCACACCGCGGCCAGCACGTGTCCGTCCCCACTGAAGGCGTAGCCGGTCGCATTGGTGCCCAGCACGGTAACCGACCCCTCCTCCAGATCGGCAGCGCGGAGGGTGTTGGCGGGGAATCCATAGGACTGGAAGGCGACAAACCGCCCGTCCGCCCCGACGAGCGGCGCGCTGAAGACGGTTCTGGCGCTGTCACCCGGCAGGTCCGCACTGACCCGGGTGGTCGTACCGGAAACCCGATCCCGGACAAAAATGTCGTCGCTGTCGTCGGTGTCGCCGGGAACGAGATTGCTGGCCCGGCTTTGGAAGGCAACTCGCCGGCCGTCGGCACTGAGGCAGGCAGCCGTGGCGGGGCCATTGCCACTGAGACCATTGGTACTCACGCTCACCAGCTCGGTGACGCCGGATTCCAGGTCGCGCAGGAAGACATCGGCAAATCGGTTGGTGTCGTTGGTCACCAGCTCGGCGCTCGTGCTCAGGAAAACGATCCGTCGCCCGTCGGCGCTGAGGGCCGGGGATCGCGAGGCCCCGTCCCGCACCGCCATCCCTAGGGGGTTGACACTGACCAGGCCGTTGGTGCCGGCAACCCGGTCCCGAACGAACACGTCCTGCAGGCCATTGGTATCGCCGGCGACCAGGTCGCCGGCCCAGCTTTCAAAGGCGACAACCCGTCCGTCGGCACTCAACGAACCGGGGCTGATGGCACTGGTTCGACGGCCCGTCATCCCCGGCCGCAGCGGATCCGCCGCGGACACCAGTTCGGGGACGAGAAGGTCCAGATCGCAGGCGAAGACATCGCTCGCCAGGTTTTGATCACCGGCAACCAGCGAATCGCTCGGGTTGTCGAAGGCCACCAGGCGGCCCGTCTCGGCAAACGCCGCAGCCAGTTCGACCCGACCCGCCGCTGCCCCGGAGGGGTTGGCCGAGGCCAGAGCCGTCACGCCGGCTTGAACGTCCCGAACATAGACCTGGAACTCGCCATTGACCTGGTTGGTGACCAGGTCGCCCCCATTGCTCAGGAACAAGACAAAACGACCGTCCGGGCTCACCGAGGGACTGTCACACAATCCGGCGCTGGCCTGCCCAAGCCGGTCGGCGCTGACCAGGGTGGGGGTTTGCGCCCGCGCGTCCCACAGCAGGACCGTCGAGGAATTTGAAGAACTGAGCGCGGTGGTGAAGGCCACAAACCTCCCGTCCGGCGTCATGACCGGTCCGTAGCAGTCCGGGAGGGTGGTTCCGATGCCGGCGGCGTTGGTCGAGATGAGATCGAGCTGTTGGGTTTGAAGGTCCCGGCGGAACAGGGAAAACGAGCGCAACCAGGGCCGGGGGTTGCGGTCGGTGGTGGTCTTGAAGGTCACATAGCGCCCGTCGTCACTCAACACCGGGGCGCAGGACAGGGCGGTCGAGGCCGGGACCACGTTGCGGCTGGCCCAAGTGGTGTTGGACTGTGCCAGATCGCGCACATAGACCTGTTGGCCCGTCGCCCCGGCAGTCGGGACCAGCCCCACCGCCGTCGTGCTGAAGGCCACGAACCGCCCGTCCGGCGTCAGCACCGGCGCACCCACCCAAGCATACGGGGGTTGCGCCGCGCTTCGAGCTCCCACGCTGGCCAGGGTGGTGACGCCAGCCTGGATATCGCGCACGAAAACGTCCGCAATCCGGTTGGCGTCCCCCGCCACCAGATTGGTGGCCGCACTGACGAAGGCCACAAACCGCCCGTCGGGAGTGATGCTGGGCGCCAGGGACGGTCCGTTGGCACTTCCGACACCTCCAAGCTCGACGCTCACCAGCGTCGTGACGGCGGCAACCGTGTCGCGAAGGAAGATGTCGCTGCAGCCGTTGTGATCCTCCGAGACCAGGTCATCGGCTTCGCTCTGGAACACCACATAGCGTCCGTCGGGAGTGACGCGGCCGTCGGTGGTGTGGCCGTTGCCGCCCCGGGTGCCGGCGGCGTTCACACTGATCAGCATGACCGTATCGCGAACCCGGTGTTTCAAAAACAAATCGAGCCGCGGGGCATTGTGGTCCCGGGTTACCAGGTTGTCAGCCGTGCTCAAAAACAACACCCACGCGCCGTCCGGCGTTACCGAAAGCACGTAAGAGTCGCCCCGCGCGCTCCCGCTCTCCCGCAGTCCGGCCGGAGCGACCGACACCGGTTCAATCAACAAACCCGACCAAGCCTCCGGTAGCAGGCAGAGCAAGGCCCCGATCCAGGCCAGACTGAAGAATGATCTCATCGGCGTTGTCGCGTCCCCAAGTTTCGCGCGGCGGATGCAGGGAAACCTCGCACCAGTCGCTGGTTCGTTCTTTTTAGGGATGCCTATTTATGATCTGCCAAAGAGGCGGTGGAGTCAAGGCGAAACAACGTGGACGCGAAGCCGCGATTTGACTCAAAAAGGGGTTCCCGAGCCAGGTACACCCCAATGAGCCAAAACACCCGTCCGGAAGTCCTCCTCCAGACGTGCCGGCGCTACTTGCGTGCCGGTCGCCGCTCCAAGTCCCAACTGGTCAACAAACTGGTCGAACTGTTCGGCTCCCGTCGCAAGGCCGCCTTGCGCACCCTGCGCCCCAAACCCGCCCTGCCGCGCACACCCTTCGCCCGCGGCCGGCACAACCGCAACGAAGCAAGTGTTTGCAGGCATTTGGACGACCTCCGCGCCCGGTTGCCCTTCCCGTTGCGCGGGCACCGACAACGACCACAGCGGGGAGTTCATCAACCATCAACTGGTGCGCTACTGCCGGGCGCAGACCCCGCCGATTCACTTCACCCGTTACCGGCCCTACAAAAAGAACGACCCGGCGCACATCGAGCAGAAGAACTTCACCCATGGGCGGCAGCGGTTCGGCCAGGCCGGTCACCCCGGCCAGCCCCAGCACCGAGACCACGCGGGACCAAGGTTTCATCGGGACGGGAGGTTTTTCAGGAGCTTTGACCAGCCCGGCCCACGGGGCAAGCGCGCCGGAGCCGCCGCAGGCGGAGCGCACTGTCTTGGTCGTCTTTCGCTGAAACCGAAACGGCGCGTGGCGTGTCTTCTCCGGCATACGGCGCGGGCGGCGCGCGGAACGCCGCCGGGTCGGTAAACCACGAACGGAACGAACATGACCGTGCTCAGCAAATTCGGCGGGGTGGTGGTGGGCATGCTTTTCGCGCCGGCGTTGGGCGCGCGCTTCCATGCCATTTGCGGCGACGACGAACTGGTGGTGGGGCTCCAGCCGCTGCGCATCATTCAGGGCGGCGCCCCGGCGCGGGTGCGCGAGCTGGTCCTGCGCTGGGCGGGGCGGCACCAGGAGGAGTTGCTGCGCGCCTGGCAGGCGTGCAGCCAGCGGACGCGCCCCCGCCCCATCGCCCCGCAGCCGTAAGCGCGCGGCCGCGCTCACCTGCTCCCTCAACGACCATGAAAGTGTTTTGCGCCTTCCTGCTGTGGTGCCTGCTGCTGGTCTGGTGCTGGCCGCTGGCGTTGCTGGCCGTGGTGCTCTTCCCGCTGGTCTGGCTGTTCCTGCTACCCTTCCGGCTGGCCGGCGCGGTGCTGGGCGGCCTTCTGGCGCTGGTCCGCGCCCTGTGTTACCTGCCCGCGCGTCTGCTGGGCGGCCGGACGTAGGCTCAGGCGTTGTCTTGTTCCACCGCCTGGCGGAGGTCGGCGAGAAACTCGGGCAGCGCCGACTCGACGCGGTTCCAGTTCGGGATCAGCGGCGCGGATAGCGGGTCCTCGAGGTACTCGCGCGCCGCGCGCCGAATGCTGCGCACAAAGGTGCTTACGGCGCTTTCCTCCTCGTGCCGGGGATAGTGCAGGCCGTTGATGGCCGAGTCGGCGTTGTAGAACCGCAGCGTGTCCTCGGCCTGGCGGCTGTAGGCGCTGAGCAAGGTGTCAAACAGGCCGGCGTCCAGCTTGATGCCCTCGGCCGCCATGCGGTGGAAAAGCGAGGCGGCGATGTCCGCCGCCATGCGGTTGAGGCCCTTGTCCGGGTCGCGCGGCGAAATTTCCTGATGCTTGTGGTCGTAGTTCTGGCACAGCTCGCTCTGGCAAATGGCGCGAGGGGCGCAGTTGCGAAAGACCTCCGAGAGCAGCCCCACCTCGACGGCCCAGTCGTGCGGGATGCGCACGCGCCGCACCAGGTCCAGGTCCATCGCAAATTCCCCGGCCAGCGGGTAGCGGAAGGTGTCCATGTACACCAAGTACGGGTGGGGGCCGAGAATGCTTTTGAGCGCCCGCACCAAGGGGGTCATCATCAGGCGCATGACCCGGCCGTTGAGCCGGTCGGTCACCCGCGCGTAATAGCCCTTGCAAAAGTCGAACCCCAGGCTGGGGTGGGCCACCGGATACACCAGCCGGGCGAGCAGCTCGCGGCTGTAGGTCAGGATGTCGCAATCATGCACCGCCACCATGCGCGCCTTTTCACAGGCCAGCACATACCCGAAGCAAATCCACAGATTCCGCCCCTTGCCCCCGGCCCCGGCGCTCAGGTCCGCCTCCTCCAGCCGCGCCAGCAATGTTTTCAGACGCGGCCCGTCGTTCCACAACAGCGCCGTCGGCTGCGGCAACTGCCCGAACAACCGCCGCGCCCGCTCGAACTCCGTCCGCCGCGTCGCGCCGTCCACCCCCACCACCACCTGGGCCAGGTAGGGCACGGCCTTGAGTTCGCGCACGATGTGCCGCAGCGCCTTTGCCCCCAGCTCGCGCACATGGCAGGGCAGCACCAACGCCACCGGCGTCTCCTGCGCAAAGGCCGTCAGCTCCCGCTCCATCCGCGGCACGTCGGCGGTGCCCAGCCGATGCAGCGTGGCAATGGCGCCGGTTTGAAAGAAATCCGACATAAACGACTCGCTTAGTCTTGCCCAAACCGGCGATGCGCCGGTCTGGGCGTCAAAACGACGGCGGCCCGACCCTCGCGCTTCTCCTCCGGGAGTTCCACGGTCCCGGACCCTTCCGCCGGCGGGTGAGCCGGCACAAGACCTCAGCTTGCGCGCGATTGTCCGTTCCGGACGCGGCGTCCGTCAAGGCGCGAACGCGGGAATTGCTTCGGCCCCGCGCTCGCGTGCCATACTCCCCGCGGTGCGGCTGGTCATCGTGCATCATCATTTTCGCCCCGGCGGCGTGCGGCGGGTCATCGAAGTGGCCACGCCGCACCTGCTGTCCTGCGCGCGGCCGCGCCTCCAGGAGGTGGTGCTCGCGGGCGGCGAAGCGCCCGACGCGCTGTGGTGGGACCGGTTCACCTCCGCGCTGGCGCCGGTGCCGGTCGCGCAGTTCATCGAGCCCGCCTTGGGCTACCTGGCCGAGCAACGGGGCAGGGCCGCGGACGTGCGCGCCCGCTGCCGGCGCGCGTTGGCGCAATTGCTGGCGGACGCCGCGCCCGCGACGACGCTGGTCTGGGCGCACAATCTGAGCCTGGGCCGCAACCTCCTGTTCGCCCGGGAACTGGCCCGGCTCTGCGCCGCGCGCGGGCTGCCGCTCCTGGCCCACCAGCATGACTGGTGGTTTGACCACCGCTGGAGTCGCTGGCCCGAAATGCGCCGCGCCGGTTTCCGCACCCTCGAGGCCGTGGCCCGGGCGCTCTTCAGCGGCGCGACCGTGCAACACCTGGTCATCAACGCGGCCGACGCCGCGAGGCTCCGGCCCACACTGGGGCGGCGCGTGGCCTGGCTGCCCAATCCCGTGGACCCTCCCGCGCCGGTCCCGGCCCGGGCGTGCGCCGCCGCCCGCCGCTGGCTCCAGCAACAGGTCCCCCGCGGCGCACCGGTCTGGTTGGTGCCGGCGCGGTTGCTGCGCCGCAAAAACCTGGCCGAGGCGCTGCTGCTCACGCGGTGGTTGCGCCCCGGCGCCTGGCTGGTGACCACCGGCGGAGTCAGCTCGGCCGGGGAACAACCCTACGCGGAGCGCCTGGCCGCGGCGGCCCGCGCGCACGGCTGGCCGTTGCGCCTCGGCGTGCTGGCCGGCGACGAATCCGCCAAGCCCGGACTGCCCGCGTTGATGGCCGCCAGCGAGGCGCTCTTGCTGACCTCGTTGGGGGAAGGCTTCGGTCTGCCTTACCTCGAGGCCGCCGCTGCGCGCCGGCCGTTGATCGCGCGGGCGCTGCCCAACATCGCGCCCGACCTGGCGCGGTTTGGCTTCCGGTTCCCGCAAACTTACCTCGAGGTGTTCATTCCGCCGGAGCTGTTTGACTGGCGCGCCGAGCGCGCGCGCCAGGCGCAACTTTTCCGGGCCTGGCGCCGCACCGTGCCTGCTCCGTACCGGCGCTGGGTCCGGGCGCCGGACCTGCTGGAAGCCGGCCAGCCCGCGCCGGTGCCGTTCAGCCGGCTGACCCTGAGCGCGCAGTTGGAAGTGCTGGCCCATCCGCCGGTGGCCAGCCGGGCCGCGGCCGAACCCCTGAATCCCTGCTTGCGCGTCTGGCGCGAGCGCGCCGCCGAGGGCCGCCTCGAAGTCAGCGCCTGGCCGGCGGAGGCGGAGCGTTGGCTGGGCGGCCGGGCCTACGCGCGCCGGTTTTTCCGCGCCTGGCGGGCTGCGCGCCGGCGGCACGGCGAAGCTCCGCCCGAGGCGGCACGTTGCCAGGCCGCCGCCGTGCGCGCGCGGCTGGCGCTGGACCGGCCCTACCCGTTGTTATGGAGTCCCGCCGCCTGAACATCCGCGCCGTCATTTGCGACGTGTACCAGACGCTGCTCGAGGTGGGCCCGCCGCCGGCCGATGCCGCCGCGCAGTGGGCGGCGTTGTGGCGGCGCACCTTTGGCCAGGAGCCGCCCTGCTCCCTGCTCGAGTTTGCCGCGGCGTGCAGCCGGGTCATCGCCCGCGAACATGCGGCGGCGCGCGCGTGCGGGATTGCCTTTCCGGAAGTGTGGTGGCCGGCGGTGGTGGCCGAGGTGCTGCCGGCCTGGCGCTCGCTGGCGCCCGTGCGCCAGGCGGCGTTCATCGCCGGGCACATGCAACTGGGCCGCTCGTTGCGGCTGATGCCCGGGGCGGCGGCAGCCCTGCGGGCGCTGGCGGACGCGAACCTGGCGCTAGGTCTGGCCTCGAATGCCCAGACCTACACCTGGGGGGAGCTGGATGAAGCCCTGGGCGGCGCGGGGCTGAAGCCGGACCTTTTTGCGCCGGACCTGTGCTTTTGGTCCTGCCAGCACGGCTTCAGCAAGCCCGATCCCCACGTCTTCCGCATCCTGACCGCGCGCCTGGCCGGGCGGGGCATCGGCCCGGCGCAGACGTTGATGGTGGGCGACCGCGAGGACAACGACCTCACCCCGGCGCGGGCGCAGGGCTGGCAGACCTGGCGGCTGGGGGCCGCAGACGGGCCCGCGGGACCGGGCGGGGATTGGCCGGCGCTGGTGCGCTGGCTGGGGCTGGCTTGAAGGGCGGTGCGAGCGCGCGGCGGTTGCAGGGGATGCCGGCGCGCGATAGTCTCCCGGCCCATGATACACTTGCTTTGCCCGGGGCTGGCCGTGGCGGTGGCTGGCGCGCTGTTGCAGGCCGAGGATTTGAACTGGCCGCAGTTCCGCGGGCCGCGCGGCGACGGGCAAACGAGCTCGACCGGTCTGCCGTTGCACTGGGGCGAGGCCAGCAACGTGGTCTGGCAGACGCCCATCCCGGGCAAGGCCTGGGCCTCGCCGGTGATCTGGGGCGACCAAATCTGGCTGGCCAACGCCACCGAGGACGGCACCGAGCTTTCCGCGGTGTGCGTGGACCGGGCGAGCGGGCGGGTGGTGCGGGACCTCAAGCTCTTCACGGTCGAGAACCCCCAGTTTTGCCACAAGTTCAACAGCTACGCCTCGCCCACGCCGGTGCTCGAGGAAGGCCGGCTCTACATCACCTTCGGCGCGGCCGGCACCGCGGCGGTGGACACCCGCACCGGCGCGAAGCTCTGGGAACGGCGGGACTTGGTCTGTAATCACTATCGCGGCGCCGGCTCCTCGCCCATCGTGTACGGGGACCTGTTGATCCTGCACTTCGACGGCAGCGACCGGCAGTACGTGGTGGCGCTGGACAAGCACACCGGCCGGACGGTGTGGGAGCGGCCGCGCTCGATTGATTTTCAGGACCTGGACGAGCACGGCCGGCCGATGATCGAGGGGGACCTGCGCAAGGCCTTTGCCACGCCGCACGTGGCGGTGCTCGAGGGCCGGCCCACGTTGCTGAGCCAGGGCGCGAAGGCGTTTTACGCCTACGACCCGCTCACGGGCGAGGAGTGGTGGCGCGTCGAGGAGCGCAACAACCACTCGGCCAGCACCCGGCCGGTGCTCGGGCACGGGCTGATCTTCGCGCCCAGCGGTTTTTCGAGCGGGCAGTTGCTGGCCATCCGCCCGGGCCGCCCGGGCGAGGTGATTGATGCCAACGCCCCGGCCCGGCCGGACACGCAGTTGCAGGTGGTGTGGATGACCCGCCGCGGGGTGCCCAAGAAACCGTCGCTGGTGCTGGTGGGCGACCTGCTCTTCGGCGTCGAGGACGGCGGCGTGGCCACGTGCTGGGAGGCGCGCACCGGCCGGGTAGTGTGGAACGAGCGGCTGGGCGGCAACTACTCGGCCTCGCTGCTGGCCGGCGACGGCCGCGTGTACTTCTTCAGCGAGGAGGGCAAGACCACGGTGGTCGCCGCGGACGCGCGGGCGTTCCACAAACTGGCGGAAAACCAGCTCGGCGACGGCTTCATGGCCTCGCCCGCGGTCTCCGGCCGCGCGCTGTTCTTGCGCAGCCGCTCGAAGCTCTACCGGATCGAGGCAACGGACAGGCCGGCGGGCGGGGCGTGAGCCGGCCGGCGCGCGCCGCGGCGGGGTTTCACACCGCCACTGGCGCCTTGATGGCCGGGTGGGGGTCGTAGCCCACCAGCGAGAAGTCCTCGAAGACGAATTCCTCGAGCTCGCGCCGGGCGGGGTTGAGGCGCATCTGCGGCAGCGGGCGGGGCTCGCGGCTGAGTTGGAGCCGGGCCTGTTCGAGGTGGTTGGCGTAGAGGTGCAGGTCGCCGAAGGTGTGGATGAATTCGCCGGGTTCGAGACCGGTGATCCGGGCCACCATGAGCGTGAGCAGGGCGTAACTGGCGATGTTGAAGGGCACGCCCAGAAACAGGTCGGCGCTGCGCTGGTAGAGCTGGCAGCTCAGGCGGCCGTCGGCCACGTAGAACTGGAACAGGGTGTGGCAGGGCGGCAGCGCCATTTGGTCCAGCTCGCCCGGGTTCCACGCGGTGACCAAGAGCCGGCGGCTGTCGGGGTTGCGGCGGAGTTCCTCGATGACCCGGCGGATTTGGTGGATCGAGCGGCCGTCGGGGGTGCGCCAGTCGCACCATTGGGCGCCGTAGATGCGGCCCAGGTTGCCCGCGGCGTCGGCCCATTCATCCCAGATGGTCACGCCGTGTTGCTGGAGCCAGCGCACGTTGGTGTCCCCGCGCAGGAACCAAAGCAGTTCGTAGATGATGGATTTGACGTGGAGTTTCTTGGTGGTGACCAGCGGAAAGCCCGCCCGCAGGTCGTAGCGGGTTTGGGCGCCGAAGACCGAGAGCGTGCCCGTGCCCGTGCGGTCGGCCTTGGGGCGGCCGTGTTCGAGCACAAAGCGGAGCAGGTCCAGGTACTGGCGCATGGGATTGGCGACGCGGCGGGGTTTCGGTTAAAGCCAAGCGCCGGGCGATGCAAGCGCGGAATGCAGCCGGGCCGGCGGGTGTTTCGGGCGGCCCGGGCCGGCGGCGCCGGCGGCAATCTTTGACACGCTGGTGCAAATCCCTAAGACTCGAACCATGCGGACAGTAAAGGTTCCTTTGGGCGAACGCAGCTATTCGATCGTGATCGGCCGCCGGGTGGCGGACCGGGTCGGGCGCGCGTGCGAGAAACTCGGCTTTGCCGCCCGGTGCGCGGTGATCACCGACGACCAGGTCGGCCCGCGCCACAGCCCGCGCGTGCTCGAGAGCCTGCGCAAGGCGGGCTTTGATCCGGTCCTGCTGACCATCCCCGCCGGCGAACCGGCGAAGAACCTCCAGCAGGTCGAGGCGCTGTATCACGAACTGGCCGCGCATCAGCTCGAGCGCCGCTCGTGCATCGTGGCCCTGGGCGGCGGCGTGGTGGGGGACGTAGCGGGCTTCGTGGCCGGCACCTACTTGCGCGGCCTGCCACTGGTGCAATTGCCCACCACGCTCCTGGCCCAGGTGGACAGCTCGGTGGGCGGCAAAACCGGCGTGAACCTGCCCGCCGGCAAAAATCTGGTCGGCACCTTCCACCAACCCCGCTTGGTGCTGTGCGACCTGGCCACGCTCGACACGCTGCCCGAACGCGAGTTCCGCGCCGGCATCGCCGAGGTCATCAAGTACGGCATCATCCGCGACGCGGCGTTTTTCAACCAGATCGAGAGCGACCTGGACCGGCTCCTGGGCCGGGAAGAAGCAACCTTGGGCGCGGTGGTGGCGCGCTCGTGCGAAATCAAGGCCGAGGTCGTGGCCCGGGACGAGACCGAGGCCGGCCTGCGGGCCATTCTCAACTTCGGCCACACCATCGGTCACGCGCTCGAGGCCATCACCGGTTACAGCCAGTACCTGCACGGCGAAGCCATCGCCATCGGGCAGGTGGCCGCCGCGCGGCTCTCGACCCGCCTGGCCGGGTTGTCCGAGCCGGAGGTCGAGCGCATCCGCGCGTTGTTCGACCGCGTGGGCCTGCCCACCGAGGTCCAGCTCGCCGCCGCCCAGAAGAAAAGCCTGCTCCAAGCCATGCAACTCGACAAAAAGGTCAGCGGCGGCCGGTTCAAGTTCGTGCTGGCCGAGGCCATCGGTCAGGTGCGCTGGGGCGTGCCCGTGCCGGAAAAGGCGGTGCTCGAGGCGCTCTCCGCCTGAGGCCCATGCCGGTGAGTGAGACCATCGTCCGCGAGTGCTTCGAACGGCGCGGGTTTCTGGTGCGCCAGTGCCGCAAGCATGTGACCCCCGGGGCGCGCGCGGAGGCGGACTTTGACTTTCTGGTCCTCAACCCCCGGCCGGTCGCGGCGGACGCCCCGTGGCCGTTCGTGCTCGAGCCCGCCGACCTGGCGCGCCTGAGCCGGGCCGTGGTGGTGGTGTGCGGCGGGCACACCGAGACCTTCAGCCCCGTGCGGCTGAACGCCAACCCCGAGTGGTTCCGCTTTCTCGCGCCCGCGAGTTTCCGGCAGGCCGTGCGCGCCCTGGGCGAGGGGCCGCCGCCCACCCGACTGCTGGTGTTGCCCGACCTGCCGCGGAGCGAGGCGCTGCGCCGCGAGAGCTTGGACTGCTTGCGTGCCAAGGGGGTGGATGCGGTCCTGCTGTTCCGCGCGCTCTTGGCCGATCTGATCGAGCACGTCCGGCCCAACCGCAATTACGTGAAGTCCGACCTGCTCCAAACCCTGCGCCTGCTCAAGCACTACGAGTTCTTCCGCGAGCCGCAACTGGACCTGTTCAAACCGTCCCGCCGCCGGCGGTCGGCGGACCGGGTCCCGCCCCCAGAACCCCGGCCCAAGTCCGCAGGCCAAACCGCCTGAAACCGGCAACAGTTCGGGCGATGCCCGTGCGGTGTCGCGGGTCGGGGAACCCTTCCACGGAAAACGACCGCCCCGTGGCGGCCCGCCCGGGGTCCACCTCCGCGGCAAACCCGGTCCCGGCCCGGGCGAAAATTGTGAAAAAAAATCCGATTCCGGTGTTGACATTGAGGTGGCGCGGTACAAGCCTAGCTTCCAAGGAAGCTGGAACGCGAGGAAGCTTATGATGACGAACCATCGCTTGGCGCCTTCGGGCGGCCGGCGGACCGAGGGGCCTCCGCCGGGTGCGGTCGAGGAAAAGCTGCTGCGCAGCGAACGCATCCAGATCGAACGCAAAACCTTCACCCTCTCCCTGCGCGAGAATCCCCGCGGTCGTTTTGTCCGCATCACCGAGGACGTATCCGGCCGGCACGACACGGTGATTGTGCCCGCGCCGGGATTGGACGATTTTTTGCGCCTGCTGACCGAGATCGCCCGCACCTCGGCTGAAATCCCCTACGAGGCGCCCGCCCCGCCGCCGGCCGCGGAACCCCCGGCCTCCGAGACGCCCCCGGCCAACGCTGCGGCGTCGCAGCAAGGTTAACTCGCCGGAGGCGCTTTGGCCCGCGACGCCCGTCCCGCCCGTACGCGCGGCGCGTCGCCCCACAAACTTTCCAAGGCGTACAGGGCCCGCGTCTCGGCTCGCATCACGTGCACAATCACGTCGAAGTAATCCAGCACCACCCAGTTGCTCTGCCAGGTCCCGTCCCGGGCGTGGGGCCGCAGTTGATGTTCCTCGCGTAATTTCTCCTCGATCTCGTCCACGATGGCCCGCAGGTGCGGCTCGCTCGTGCCCGTGGCCAGCACGAAGTAATCAGTGATGGTGGACAGCTTGCGCACGTCGAGGATGACCACGTCCTCGGCTTTTTTGTTCTCGGCGAGGGCGCGGCAACGCAGCGCCAGTCGTTTTGAATCCATCGCGGGGGACGTTGGCCCAACCCGGCTTAAAGATAAAGCCCCGAATTGCGGATGGCCTCCGCCACCGCCGCCGGCACCAGCGGTTCCAAGGGCAGCCCGGCCCGCGCCCGCTCCCGCACCAGCGAGGCGGAAATCGCCGTCGGCACCCCCTCGAGGTATCGCAGCCGGAACGGCTGGGGCAGGCTCGCCCGCGCCGCCCCCGGCCGGCAGACCACCAAAAACTCGACCAACCCCGCCAGCGCCTCCGCCTCGCGCCACTGGGGCAAGAGCGGCACATGGTCGCCTCCCACCAGCCAGAACAACGCCGCGTCCGGCTCGCGCGCCGCGTAGCGCCGCACTGTGTCAATCGTGTAAGACACCCCGCCCCGCGCCACTTCCTGCGGGTCCACCACGCAACGCGTCCAGCCCGCCAGCGCCAGGCGCAGCCAGCGCACGCGCTCGCCGGCGGGGGCCAGCGGCTGGCCCGGCTTGAACGGGGATTGCGCCGCCGGGATGAACACCAGCCGGTCCAGCGCCGCCTCCTCGAGCGCCGCCCGCGCCATGAGCAGATGCCCGTGATGCACCGGGTTGAACGAGCCGCCAAAGAGCCCAATTCGCTTCACGCGCCCAGCTTACGCCGACCCGCCGACCGGGACCATCCGGAAACCAGGGCGGCGGCCAAGCCGGCCAGCCTCCGGGGTCGCTCCGCTGCCCCCGCCACGGGGCCGCTCCAAGCGTCAGTTCAGTTGGTGCATGCGCACGTTGTCCCCGGACGCTTTCGTGCATCTCACCGTGCCTGGCCGGACGTTCGGCAGACGCGCGGAAAAATGGGCGCCGCGGGGCGGGAATTGTCGCCGGAGTCACGGGCAATCGCGCAGAGCGCCCGATTCGAGCGCACCAGCAGGCGGGCCCGGTCGAAGGCCGGGGTGGCGTTGAACACGCCCCGGCCGCCCTCCAGCGTGTTGTCGGCCACGACCTCGAAGCGCGGGCCGGCGGCGACGATCACCATCCGCCCACCGCGTCCCAGATAGTAAATCCGCCCCTCCGCCGACACGGGCGAGGCGTAAATCTGGCCGGGGTTGGGGCTGAGCCGTTCCTCGTACACCAGCTCGCCGGTCTTTGCGCTGGCGCAGTACACCACGCCCAGGTTCTCGTGCGCCCAGTGGAGATGGTCGCCGACCAGCAGGGGCGTCGGCACGTTCGAGCCGCGGTTGATCTTCCACAGCACATGGCTGGCGGTCACATCGCCCCGGCCACCGGCCCGGATGGCCAGGCCGTTTTGCGGGCTGCGACCGCCGAGGACGTACACGACGCCGTCGCGGGCCAGCGGCGTGGGGCACATGTACCAGCCGATGTCCGTCTGGCAGGTCCAAAGCGGCGCGCCGGTGGCGGTGTGGAAGGCCTTCACCTCCCGCGGGCCGGCAACGACCACCTCAGCCTCACCTCCGCCGCCGACGGCGGTTACCACCAGCGGGGTGTGCCACGATTCGCGAATGCCGGGCACGCGCCAGCGTTCCGCACCGGTCCGGCGGTCGAGTGCGATCAGCGATTCGCTCTCGACACTCGCGTTGACGAGCACGAGGTCGCCGTGCAGCACGGGCGAGGTGGCCGAACCCCAGCCATGCACCCGGTCGCCGACCTTCGTGCTCCAAAGCCGCCGGCCGTCATGATCGAAGGCGAACACGCCGGACTTGCCGAAGAAGACGTAAACGCGCTCCGCATCTACGGCGGACGTGCTGGAGGCGTAGCCATGCTCCTCGCGGATGCCTGCCTGCTCGGGCAGGTCGGCGGGCACGGGCGTGTTCCACAGCAGCCGGCCGCTGGCGCGATCGAAGCAAAGGACGTGGCGCTTCAGCGCGTCGAGATTGCCCCGGCCGTCCGGGGCCACGCCGGTGTAGCAGGTCAGGAAAATCCGGTCCCCGAAGACCACCGGGCTGGACGAGCCGGGGCCGGGCAGCTCGGTCTTCCAAGCGAGGCCTTCGGTGTCGGACCAGCGGAGCGGCGCACTGCGAGCCTCGCTGAGGCCGGAACCGCCAAGGCCGCGGAACTGGGGCCAGTCGGCGGCATCGAGCGCGGCGCACGCCGCCAAGGCCAGCGGGAGTAGAAATAGCGCAGGGTTCATGGCCGAGTTGGGCTGAGCGTCCCGGGAACCGCGCCAGACCGGGTCACTTCCAGTACGAGCCCCCGCTCCCGGTGCGCGTCGGGGAGAGGCGGGCGTGATGGGGTGAGCGGCTCGAGCCGGTAATTCATGGCGGCGGGAGGACTTCAACCCGCCCGGGGCCTCTTGGCAAGCCGGCAGGCGGAATCACCACTCGCTGCCGGTGAGCGGTGTTCTCAGCCGGGATGATTTGGTTGGCTCCGGATGGCACGGCCAACCTGGCCGTGGTCGGCCTGCCCGCCCGGCTGGCAGGCAGCGATCTGCCGCCGACTCTGGGTTCTCAAGTCGCCCTGCCAAAAAACGCGATCGAGCCGGCCCCTGCGGTGGGTTGGTAGCCTGCCGCGATGGGCCAGTGTCTTGCTGCTCTATCCCTGGCAAGACCGCATCGCTCCGACCCCGGGCGCACGCACCGGCGCCGGCCGCACTGCAACATAGCTCTACCCAAGCGCGGGTCAGGCAACGCGGTGTCGGTCAGCCGCTCAAAATCCGGCCGCGCGCGCGGCTTCGACCGAGTCGAGAAACTGCGCCAGCGCGGTGAGCCGATCGGTGTTGATCCGGTCCACGCCGGCCTCGAGCAACACGCGCCAGCCCGGCTCGAAGTCCGGCGCGGCCCAAAAGCGCACCTGCCGCCCCTGGGCGTGCGCGCGCGCCACCAATGCGCGCAAGCGGGTCAGATCGGCCTCGGGCAAGGGTCCGGCGCCGCGCCAGGTGAAGAGCCGGCTCCAACTTTCGCCCACCCAGGGCACCAGGTGCGGAGCGGGGTTGGCCTCGAGCTCCTCGGGCCGGCCTTCCAGCGCGGCCAAGCGCACCGGCTCGGCGGCCAGCAGCGCGCGGGACACGTTTCCGTTCAACACCACGCTCACCGCGTTGGTCCGCGTGCCGTCGGGGCCGAAGACGGTGAGCATGGGCCGATACTTTTCCAGCACGGACCGGAGGACCGGCCAGGTGCTCGCGCCCGGGGATTTGAGGTCAATATGCAGCCAGAAGGTCGGCGCGCCGGCGACGACCCGGCCGGCGTTGGTGCGCACGCGTTCCCGCAGCGGGTCGAGGTACAGGGCCTCGAGCGTGCGCTCGGGCTTCACCTGCCGGTGGTCGTGCGCCACCAGGAGCCGGCCGTCCACCAGGTGAATGTCCGCCTCGACGCTGCCGAAGCCCAGCGCGAGGGCGTCCAGCAGCGGGCGGGGGTGCTCGTAGTCGTTGTGGGCGTGGGCGCGCAGGCGCAACCGCGGCGCCTCCGGGCCGGGCGGCGCCCCGAGCAGCCCAAGCAGCCCGAACATGCCGACCAGCAAGCCCAACCCCAAGCCGGCCATCCGGCGCGCGCCCTGCCAACCGCGAAAGTCCGACATGGCTGAAACGGTGACCGCGCGGTGCGCCGGCGTCGAGTTTGGTTTCGCCAGCCGGGGCGGGTCAGCCTATTACGTCGGGGCCATGCCGGAACGGCTGCCCATTTATGAACTGGAAGCGGACCTGGTGACGCGGTTGCGTGCCGGGCGCCGTCTCATCGTGTCCGCGCCCACCGGTTCGGGCAAATCCACACAGGTGCCGCAAATGTTGCTGCGGCACGGCCTGGCGGGCGCAGGCCAGATCGTCATCCTCCAGCCGCGCCGCATCGCCGCGCGCCTGCTGGCCGCGCGCGTGGCCGCCGAGTTGGGCGTGCCGCCGGGCCGCGAGGTGGGCTACCAGATTCGCTTCGAGGACCGTACCGGGCCGCAGACGCGCATCCGATTCGTGACCGAGGGCGTGCTGTTGCGGCAGATGCTCGACGATCCCGAGCTGCGGGGCGTGTCGGCGCTGATCTTCGACGAGTTCCACGAGCGCCACCTTTACGGCGACATCACGCTGGCCCGCGCGCTCGACCTGCAGGAAAGCGCGCGGCCGGACCTGCGGCTCCTCGTGATGTCCGCCACGCTGGACCTGGCCCGGCTCGAGCGGTACCTGGCCCCCTGCGCGACCCTGCAGTCCGCCGGCCGGCTTTTCCCGGTGGAAATTGCCTACCTGGACCGCCCGCACGCCGCGGATCGCGAGCCGGTTTGGGAACTGGCTGCCGATGCCTTCGCCCGGTACGTGCGCGCCGGAGGCGAGGGGGACGTGCTGGTGTTCATGCCCGGAGCGTTTGAGATCGCCCAAACCCTCGAGGCCCTGCGCCATCGCGACGAGGCGCGCGGCTTTGTGCTGCTGCCCTTGCACGGCGAACTGCCGCCCGCGGAGCAGGACGCCGCCGTGGCGCGCTACGAGCGGCGGAAGGTGGTCGTGGCCACGAACGTGGCCGAGACTTCGATCACCATTGACGGCGTGCGGCTGGTCATTGACAGCGGGCTGGCGCGCATTCCGCGCTACGACCCGTACCGCGGCATCAACACCCTCCTGGTCGAGAAAATCAGCCGCGCCGCCGCCGACCAACGGGCCGGCCGCGCCGGCCGCACCGCCCCCGGCCTCTGCGTGCGGCTCTGGACCGAGCGCGAGCACGACGAACGCCCGGCGCGCGAGCTGCCCGAGATCAAGCGCCTCGATCTGGCCGAGGTGGTGCTCACTCTCAAGGCCGCGGGCGTGCGCGACCTGCGCCGCTTCCGCTGGCTCGAGCCGCCGGAGGAACAGGCGCTGGCCCATGCCGAGGAATTGCTGGTGGACCTGGGCGCGCTGGCGCCCGCCTCCGCGTCCGGCCCGCCACAACCGCCCCCGCCTCCGGAGGCCGCCCCGCCCGGCCCGCCCGCGCCCGCGCCGGCCGCCGAGCTGGTCCTCACGCCGCTGGGCCGGCGGATGCTGGCCTTTCCGGTGCACCCGCGCTACGCCCGCCTGCTGCTGGCGGCGCAGGAGCACGGCTGCGTTTACCAGGCCTGTCTGATCGCCGCACTGACGCAGGGCCGCGACCTGCTCCTGCGCCAGGTGGACCGCGACACCCGCGAGGCCCGCGGCGACCTGTTGGGCGAAAAGGCACCCTCGGATTTCTTCCTGCTGATGCGCGCCTGGAACTACGCGGCGAAGAACAATTATCGCGTGGAGGCCTGTCGCCGGCTGGGCGTGCACGCCCAGACCGCCCGCCAGGTGGCGCCCTTGCTCGAACAGTTCCTGCGCCTGGCCCGCGAGCAGGGGCTGGATACCGCGCCCGGCCGCTTCCACGACACCGCGCTGCAAAAGTGCATACTCACCGCGTTCAGCGACCGCGTGGCCCGGCGGCTGGACTCGGGCACACTGCGCTGCGAGCTGGTGCACGGCCGGCGGGGCGTGCTCGCGCGCGAGAGCGCGGTGCAGGACAGCCCGTTGCTCGTGGCCGCCGAGGTGCGCGAGGTGGGCCGGACCGGCGGCGAGACGCAAACGATCTTGAGCCTGGCCACGGCCGTCGAGCCGGCCTGGTTGGAGGAGTTGTTTCCGGGCGACCTGCTCCGGCAGACCCGCTGTTTCTACGACGCCACGGCCCGGCGGGTGTACGCCGAGGAGGTGCGGAGCTTCCGCGGCCTGGTGATCGAGAAGCGCGCCGTCGAGCCGCCGCCCGCGGAGGAAGCGGCGCGGTTGCTGGCGGAGGAAATCCTGGCGGGCCGGCTCGCCCTCGAGGATTGGGACAACGCGGTCGAGCAATGGATTCTGCGCCTGAACCGGCTCCGGGAGTGGTGCCCGGAATTGGGGTTGCCGCCGCTGACCGAGACGGACCGTCGGCACCTGGTCGAGCAGCTTTGCCACGGGGCCTTCAGCTTCCGCGAGGTGAAGCAACGGCCGGTCAAGCCGCTGGTGCACGGTTGGCTCAACGCAGCCCAGCGCCGCCTGCTGGACGAGCACGCGCCGGAGCGGCTGGACCTGGGCAACGGCCGCCGGCCGCGGGTGCTCTATGACGCGGTGCACCCGCCCGTCATCGCGGTGCGCATTCAGGACTTGTACGGGGTGACGCAGACTCCGCGCATCGCCCGGGGCCGCGTGCCGGTGGTGGTGCAAATTCTGGCGCCGAACCACCGGCCGGTGCAGGTCACGCAGGACCTGGCCGGCTTCTGGCGCGAGCACTACCCGCGGCTCAAGCAGGAGTTGCAGCGCAAGTACCCCAAGCACGAATGGCGCTAGCGGCCGGCGGGCCGGGCCGGCTCAACACCTCACCCCCTCCGCCGCCACGCCAGTAAAAGGCAGAGGGCGGACCCGGCACCCGCCGGAATCCGCCCTCCCGACCCAAACAACAAGCAACGCGTTATTCCTCGGGAACGGCCGGTGCGGCCTTGACCAAATCCTGGGCGGTCTTGAGCAGGTAGCGGGCGTACGGCGGGTTGTGCACGCCGTAGCTGGCGTCGTGCTCGACCAGGTAAAGCAAGAAGCGGGCTTTCTTGATCTCGTCGGGCAGGCGGTTCTGGCCCGCGGTGGCGGGGCCGCGTTTGCCCGGGCTGAGCTGGCCGGCGATGGTGGTCTCCCAGGGCACGACGCTACTCGGGGCGTTGGTGCCGTAGAAGGCCACGTAGTTGGTGTGGCCCGGGGTGTCCAGGCCCGGAATCTTGGTGTTGGCCCAGGTGTTGAGCGCCTGCACGGTGCGGGCGATGGCGTCCTTGACCCCGGCTTGGATGAAGTGCACGCCGCCCTCGGCGATTTCCTCGGCCAGCGGGTCCTCGAGGAAGCCGTGGCACTCGGCGCAGGCCAGCAGTTGGACCTCGAAGGTGTGGCCGGTGTACACGGGGTTGGCCGGGCTGGGGTTTTCCCCGTGCTCGGCGCGGTTGTGGCAGGTGGTGCACTGGGCCGGGTTGCCCCAAGGCTGCGGGGTGGAGGGGTCGCCGTGGCCGTGCGGGCGCAGGTTAAAGGCCACCGGCTGGCCGTTGACCGTGTTGGTGTCGTAGCGCGGGTCCACGGCCTGGCCGATCAGGATGTTGTACTGCGGGGAGTGATGCGGCGGGCGGCCGGTGCCGGTCCAGGTGGCCCCGCGTTCGTTGTGGCACTGGCCGCAAAGCTGGATGTCGGGGTCGTACTGGGCCGCGAAGTTCGTCGGGCTGGTGGAGGTGAAGAAGGACATGAACTTGGCCGAGCCGAGCGGGTTGCGGAGCTGGGCCGGACGGGCCGCCAGGTCCAGACCGGGCAGCTTGTCGTCGAACGTGCGGTGCGGGTCGTGGCAAATCGCGCAGGTCTGGCCGTACTTGTTGGCGTCGCCCACCGTGGGGGCCACGACCTGCGTGCCGTCCCCGCCGCGGTCGTAATCATTGACCACCGCCATGCGCACGGCGCCGGCATGGCACACGCCGCACTGGAACATGCGGTTGACGCCGGCGTTGAACATGCCCGGCTCGGACACCTGGGCATGGCCGGCGGCGAGCCATTCGTCGTAGGTCGGGTGGTGGAAGCCGGTGTGGCAACCGCCGCACACCGCCGCGGAGATGGTCACCGGCGGCCGCATCGAGGGGTCCATGAAGTTCTCGGCGTGGCTGCCGGCCGGGCCGTGGCAGTTCTCGCATTGCACACCGGCCAGGTGCGGGGTGGTGGCCTCGTCCACGTAGCCGTTGGGCAGGCCGTAGCCCACGGTGTGGCAGGGCAGGCAGCGGGCGTTCTTGTGCTGGCCGATTTTCTTGAGCGTCTCGAGGGCGCCGGCGTGGGAAGTGGCCACCCAGTTGGTGTGGATGCTGCGGTGGCAGAAGCGGCAGTCGCGCGCGCCCAGGAAATTCGGGTTGCCGCCCTGCACGCGCAGGATGCCCATCTCGCCGCTCAACGGCACTTCGGCCGCGAGGCCCTGGGTGGGTTCGCCCACCGCCTGCCAGGGGGCATCCACCGCGGCCTGTTGCTGAAGCTGGTAAGGCCCTTGCAAGCCGGTCCAGGTCACCGTGGCCGTTTGCTGGGTGCGGGCGATGGACAAGAGGTACGGCCGGGGGTCCAGGCCGCCCGGCTTGGCCACGGGCGGGTCGTACATTTGGGCGGCCGCCAGAGGAAGCAGCACCAGCGCACCGAGGAAACCGAATCCCCGGGCGAGTGGCGGGCGGGATGAAGGCATGGGTTTCATAGCATCCGGGGGAACGAGGTTGCGGTTTGGATGAACAGGGCGGCGCGCCGCAGCCGTGGCTGCGCGGGGACTTCGGCTTGTCCTTTGGCCATTCATGCGGCGCACGGAAGCACGCTAACTCCACCCCCAAGTCCGCCCACACCTTTATTGGCCATTATTTAGCTGATCTTGCCGGGGTCGGACGCTGCCGGAGGCGCTGCCGCCGGGGCCGGGCCGGGCGGGTCCGCGGCTTCCGGCGGCGGGGGCAGACGGCGGCCGGTCCAGAACGCCCAGTTCAACGGGTACACGTCCGGGTCAAAAATCACGTGGTAGAAATGCCACACCAGCACGGCCAGGCAGGCGAGGATGGCCTCGTAGTAATGGATGGTCAGGGCCACGTCCACCACCCAGCGCGGCAGCCAGCGGCTGACCGTGACCGGGAACCAGAGCACAAAGCCCGTCACGCCCATGATCGCCGTGCCCCACACCACCGCCCAGTACTCGAACTTTTCCACGTAGCCAAAGCGGTGCGCCGCGCGCCCGCGCGGCCCGCGGCCGGTCAGGTAATGAACCGCCGCCCGCAACTCGTGGACATCGCGCCGCACGGGGAGCAGGTCGCGCAGCAAAGCCCGCCCGCGCACGCTCAGGAGTACGTAGAGCACGTGGTACACGCCCAGGGCCACCAGGACGAGCGCGGCCCCGCGGTGGCTCCAGCGGCGGAGGGACTCGTTGTCGCCGAGCACCCAAGCGGCCCACGAGTCGGGGTACTTGAGGGCGAACCCGGAGAGGGCCAGGACGATGAAACTCACCGCCAGCACGAGGTGTTGCCCGCGTTGATTGCGGTCCATGCGGTCCTCGCCATACAGCAGCGAGGCGCGGCGGGTGAGCGCGGCCCGGCGCCACCAGTGCAGCAGGTTGTGCGTGGCCAGCGCGCCGATGGTGGTCACGATGAGCCCCAGGTAAATCCGGCGCACCCAGCGGTTGACCACGCTGCCGAGGTCCGCGCCCGCGCCGAGGTCCGTGTGTACGCGGCCGGCCACAAAGCCCTGCGTCGCGCCGGGGTGACAGTGCCCGCAGGTGTGCACCAGGTTGTCCGGGTGAATGCTCGAGCGGGGGTCGCTCGAGGGCAGAATGAGGTGCACGCCGTGGCAACTGGCGCAGTTGGCCGCCCGGGTCGAACCCAGGCGACCGGCCAGGCCGTGGTAGCTGCCCAGAAAGGTTTTGACCCGGTCGGCCGGCAGACGATAGCGGGCGTTGATGCGTTCGGAGGCATGGCAGGGGCTGCACACGCGCTCGGAGATGCGGGCTGCGGGCGCGCCACGGAGCGTTTCGATCTTGTGTTCGAGATGGCAGTCGGTGCAGGTGGGCGCGTCGCGTTTGCCCGCCGCGAGGGCCCGGCCGTGCACGCTGTCCTGCACGTCGCGCGCCTCCGTCTCATGGCACTGACCGCAGGTCGCGGCCTGGCGGGCGGCGTGGAGGCGGGAACCCGCCGCGCCGCGCGGCTGAATGTCGTGGGCGCCGTGGCAGTCCTGGCAGGTCGGCACGCCGGGCTCGCCCTGGAGGCCGGCCAGACCGTGCACGCTGGCGCCGTAGGTCTCGGATTGGTCCGCATGGCACGCCGCGCAGTTCACCGGCCGGACCGCGGCGCCGTCGTCGGGGTGGCCGGGGCCGATGTCGCTGTGGCAGCTCCAGCAGGTGTTGGTGGCGTGACGCGAGGCGCGCAGCACCGCCGCGTCCACGTAAAGCGAAACGGTCTGTCCTGCCGCGTTGGTGCGGGTGAGTTCGCGGTCTTCGTGGCACTGGAGGCAATCGCTGTCCGGGATCGGCTCGGCGGCCCCGAGCCGGGCGGCGGCCAGTAGGCCGAGGAGCAAGACGGCGAGGACGCGCGGCGAATTGGGCGGCTTCATGGGCGGGGAGGGGGCTAAGCGGCCACGCCCGTCCGGCACGGACGCGGCCGGTTAATGGATCAGGCGCGTGGCCATGGCGTAGATGATCAGGACCAGCAGGACCAGGCCCGTGCCGAAGAACAGGTAGCCCAGCGCCCGAGCGATGCCCTTGCTGCGTTCCCACTCGTCCCGCACGCGGTACTCGTCCAAACGCCCCTCGGCCACGAGCCGGTCGTACCAACGGCGGCGCTCGTGGAGCATCTCGGTCTTCGAGATGCGGCCGGAGAAGATGACCGTGTCCATCGGGAACTTCTCCAGGCGGAAATGGGTGTTGAAGAAGTGGATGGTGAAGATGAACCCGGCGGCCAGCAGCGCCTCGTCCGAGTGCACGATGAGCGCCACGTTGATGATCCAGCCGGGCAGGAAGCTCGTGAAGAACGTGGGGAACCACATGACCAGGCCGGACAGGCCGATGGCAAAGACGCCCCAGAAGACCGCGAAGTAGTCGAATTTCTCCCAATACGTCCAGCGGTCGAACTGCGGTTTCTCGCCCCGGCCAAAGAACCATTTCTGGTGCGCCACAAAGTCGCGCCAGTCCTGGAGCGTGGGCACCATCGAATCCGGGCCGAACACGGCCCGCGCCAGGCGCGCCGGCTGCCAGCGGCCGGTCTGCGGGTCCCGCAGCACGCCGCGGCGCTTCCAGGCCAGCCGCGCCAACTGGAGCAGATGCAGGCCGAAGTACAGGAAGGTGACCACCGCGCCGAAGCGGTGCAGCCAGCGGGCGGTGGCCGCGCCCCCGATGACGCTGAAGAGCGTCCGCGCCCACTCGGTGTAGTAGAACTTGAGCGGCATCCCGGTGATCACCAGCAGCAGGAAACTGGTCACCACCAGCAGGTGCAGGAACCGCTCGAAGGGACTGAAGCGGGTGAACCATTCCCCGCCGTGCTGGGTCGCGATCTTCGCCTCGCGAAACCGCTTCGAGTCGTGCAAGTACAGGTACACCGAGCGGAACAGCCACAGCGCGGTGTGCCCGCCGAAGAAGGCAAACACCGCAATGAGCAGGCCGGTCATAAACACAAACACGGCGTGGAGCTGCGGGTAGTTCTGCCGGTCCAGCGGGTCAGCGTGGGGCAGATAGCGGGTGAAGCCCGCATTGGCGCGTGGATGGCAGCTCCGACAGGTGGCCACGAGGTTCGCGGGCGCGAGCCGCGAGTCCGGATCGCTGGCGGGCAGCACGTCATGATGCCCGTGGCAGTCGTAGCAGGCGGCCACGTCCACCGCCGCGCGCGCGGTGCCCAGTTCCATTGCCTTGCCGTGGTAGGTCTCGTGGTAGCGCTGGAGGCGGTCCTGGTGACAGCGGCCGCAGCGCTGGTCGCTGACCTTTTTGAAATGTCCGTTGGCGGGCGGCTCGATCTCGTGCGCGGTGTGGCAATCGGTGCAGACCGGTCCGATGCCTTCGCCCCGGGCCAGGACCTGGCCGTGAATGCTGCGGGCGTAGATGGCCTCGACCTTGACATGGCACTTGCCGCAGGTGCGGCTGATGCGGGCGTGGCTGATGGGCGAGCCCTCGTCCAGGCTGCGCTTGATGTCGTGCACGCCGTGGCAGTCGTTGCACGAGGGCGCCACGATCAGCCCCATCTGGAGCAGCGCCCGGCCGTGGATGCTGTCCAGGAAATGGCTGGGGGCCTGCGGCTGCCGCAGGCGGTACTGTTCGACCACCTTCTCGTTGCTGTGGCACCGGGCGCAGGTGCGCGGCAGGTTCAGCTTGAAGACCGGGGAGTCGGGGTGCTTGACCGGGAGCATCTCGTGCGCGCCGTGGCAATCGGCGCAACTGGCCGCCGCGGAGGCGCCCAGTTGGTGGCTCACGCCGTGGATGCTTTTCTGGTAATCGCGCGTCTCGGCCTCGTGGCAATCTCCGCACGTGGCCGGGGGCGGGCCGGGGTCATGCTCGGGCTGGAGGCCCGGGTGGCAGTCGGTGCAGTCCAGGGCGCCGTGCACCGAGCGCTGGAAGAGGTTGGTGTCCACCGCCGCCATCGGCACCTCGCGGCCTTGGCGGGTCTTGGTCAGCGTCGGGTCGGTGTGGCACTCGAGGCAGTCGGCGTTGGTAAAGGTCGGAGCGGCCGGGGTGGGTTCCTCCGCGGCCTGCACCGGGGTTACCGCCCACAACAGCCCGGCGAGCAGCCAAAGGCTAGGGGCGAAACAGAATCCAGCCGGCCGGATATTCATGGCGGGGCCGGCGGTCAGGGCCCGCCGGTGTGGCAGTCGTGACAGGCAAAGGCGGGGTCCCAGTCCTCGACCGGGTGCTTGAATTCCTGCCCGCCCGGGGTCAGGCGCGTCAGTTCCTCGCCCGCGCCCTGGGCCAGGATTTCGTGGCAGGTGTGGCAGTCCTTGAAGCCGATGTTGTGCGCGCCGTCGGCGGAGGGGTGTTTGTCGTCATGGCAGCGCACGCAGCCGGGCCAGTCCTTGTGACCGATGTGCTCGGGGTACTCGCGCCAGTTGGCCTTCATGGCCGGGAAGAAGTTTTGGCGGTAGATGTCCTGCAAAGCAGCGATGGCAGGGTTGACGCGCGGGTTGTCGGGGTAACGCTCGCGCAGGCCCGAGGCGATCGCGGCCAGCGCGGTGGGCACGTCCGGGTAGGGCTGGGTGATGAGGGAGGTGGCGTTGCTGCGCACCGAGGGCAGGGCGCGGTCAATCTGGCCGAGGGCCAGGGCAAGGTCCACGGCCTCGTTGGGCTTTTTGTAGATGTGGGCGGGACGGTTGTGGCAGTCCATGCAGTCCATCACCCGGATCGCGGCGGGATTGACCGCGTTGGTGAAGTCCGGCGCCCGGTACTCGGTGACCGTGCCATCGGCGCGGGTCAGGCGCACCCAGGGGATTTTGAGGCGTTTTTCATCCGTGGCCAGGTACTCGACCTTGTGATCCTTGCTGACGTGCCAGTGGATGCCCTCGGCGCGACCCATGCGGGGGTTGGCGCCGCCGACCTTCAGCAGGAGCCGCACGGAGTACTCGGAGTTGGTTGCGTCGCTGAGGAAGTGGGTGTAGTGGCGGACCATGTCGCCGGAGAACTTTTCCGGCCAGTGGCATTGCTCGCAGGTGTCCCGGGCCGGGCGCAGGTTGCTGATGGGCGTGGGGATGGGCCGGGGGTACTTGTCGAAAAACGTGGCATAGACCTGGTACAAACCGGAGAGCTTGGCCTTCACGTACCACTCGGCCCCGGGCCCGATGTGGCACTGGACACAGGCCACCCGGGCATGGGGCGAGTGCTGGTAGGTTGCCATTTCCGGCTCCATCACCGTGTGGCAGGCCTGGCCGCAAAAGACCGTGGACTCGGTGAAATGGTAGCTGTGATAGCTGCCCACCGCGGTCACCACCAGGAACAGCGCGCTGCCGCCGATGAAGTATCCCAAAATCCGCCGGTCCCGCGCCCGCGACAGGTCAATCACCAACGGGATGGGTTCGCCCCGCAGTTTGACCTCGCGCCGGCGCAGCAGCACCCCGAGCACGATCAACCCCAGGCCCAGAAACGTGAACACCGGCGCCACCAGGTAGGTGAGCACGCCCACGTACGGGTTGGACCCGCGCCCGAAGGCGTCCACCAAAAACAGCAAGCCCGCGGCAAACACGCTCGCCGCAACCGTCACCGCTCCGGTCAGACTGATCCAGTTCCACAGCCGCGGGAACCGCGCCGTCATGCCGCCGCCTGTGCCGTTGCTCATGGTCTGCCGTTCCGCTGACGCTCTGGCGGCCGCCCCGGAAGCACGCCCCCCGGCCCGGCGGCCTTAAGAGCACTGTAAAATGTTCCCACCGGACGGCTTGCCCGGACTTGCCCAAGGCTTGCCCTTTCTTGGCCACGACCGGGCGCAAGGCGGCCGCTGCCAAAGAAAACCGCCGCAGGCCGAATCGGCCCGCGGCGGTTGAGAAACTGCAGCGCCCGCCGGGAACTCCCGAACCCGTGCGCGGGCAAACCGGCGTTACTTCTTCGCGAATTTCCGGACGTACTCGACCAGTTCTTTGATCTCCTGGTCGGTCAGCTCGTCCTTGTAGGCCTTCATGAGGGTCTTGTCGCCTTCTTTCTTGCCCTCCTTGGTGATCTTGATGGCCTCTTCATCGGTGAACTTCTTCTGGTGCTCGGGGTTGGTGTAATCGAGCACCTTGAGCTTCTTACCCATGGTGGTCTGGCCCTTGCCATCGGCGCCGTGGCACTTCTGGCAGTGCTTTTCCCAGTTGGTCTTGGCGTCCGCCGCCGCCACGGAGGCGCCGGCAAGGAACACGCTGGTGAGGAGTGCAATCAGGGGTGTTTTCATAAGCTTCATTGCGAAACCAATTCGCGGGATTGGACCGCCCTTGTCAAATGAAAATTCACGCGACGCTGCATAAAGGACGCCGGCCCGGTCCGAATGCCCTGCTGCGGCTTGCTTTCCGGACCCCGGCGCCCATCCTGCCAAACATGTTCCGCGCGGGGCTGGTCGGGTTGCTTTGTTGGTCGGGAGCGGGTCTGTGGCCCTGCGCCGGCCGGGCTCAACTGTTGTTCGACGCCGCGCCGGGCACGCTGCCGGCCGCCCAGGGCTGGAGCTATGCCGCGGTGCCGGGGCTGGCCGTGCAAACCCACACCGGCACGGCTGTGCGGTTGGACACCACGGCGGCCAACGCCGAGTCCGCCGGCTACGCCCGTCGCCTCGAGCCGCCGCTGGACCGCCGCGCCGGCTTTAATCTGGTCCTGCGCTTCCGACTGCCCGTCGAGAGGCACGCGCGAGCCGAGCGTGCCGGCTTTTCGGTGATCGTGCTCGACGCCGAACGGCGGGGCATCGAACTGGGCTTTTGGCAGGACCAGGTCTTCGCCCAGGCCGATCAGCCGTTGTTCACCCGCGCCGAGTCCGCCGACTACCACTTCGACCAAGCTCCGGTCGAGGTCGTGCTCCACCAGGACGCCATGCAGTACACGCTGTTCGCCAACCGCGAGCCCTTGCTGAGCGGCCCGGTGCGGGATTACACCGCTTTCACAGGGTTCCCCGACGTTTACGAGATGCCCAATTTCGTTTTCCTCGGCGACAACACTACCTCGGCGGCGGCTGAGCTCGAGCTGCTCGAAGTGGCCCTGGTGCGCCCGCCGCAACTGACCTGGCCCCGGTCCGGTCCATTGACCTGGCTGGGCGTGCCCCGGCAGACGTACACGGTCGAGTTCAGCCCCGACGCGCGCGCCTGGGCTCCGGCCGCGCGGGTCTTCTCGGACACGGAGCTTTTCCAGTACGAACCCGCCGCCGGGCTGGCCGCCGCGTTCTTCCGGTTGGCTCATCCGTGACCGGCAGGCGCGGCGGCGCTCGCCGGCTCCGGCCGGCCGTCCAGGGCCAGGAGCACGCGGCGGATTTCGCGCAGCCGGGCCGCGGGGTCGCGCCGCGTCAGCCGCGGGAACCGCCCGCCCACCATCACGAAGTCCCCGCCGCGCTCGAGCAGGAGTTTGTCCTCGCGGGTCTCGAGGCGGGTCACGCCGCGCGCGGCCGCGAGCAACTTGAGCCCGGTCACCTCGAGCAACAGTTCCACGCTGCGCGGCAGCGGGCCGAACCGGTCGCGCAACTCGGCGCGCAGGGCCTCGAGTTGGTCCGGCGCGGCGCACGCGGCCAGGCGGCGGTACACCTCGACGCGGTGTTGCGGCTCGGGGATGTAGGTCTCGGGCAGGCCGGCCAATGGCCGGCGGGGCGTTATCGCGGTGGGCACAGCGCCGGCGGGCGCGGGAGTTTCGGCGGCGCCCACTTCCAGGAAGTCCAGCCGCACGGGCACCGCGGGCGGGGTGCGGAGCGGTTCGCCCTTGAGGGCCTTGATGCTTTGCTCGAGCAACTGGCAGTACAGGGCAAAACCCACGGCGGTGATGTGGCCGCTTTGTTCCTTGCCCAGGAGGTTGCCCGCGCCGCGGATTTCCAGGTCGCGCATGGCGATTTTGAAGCCGCTGCCGGGGGTGGAGAACTGGCGCAGGGCCTGGATGCGTTTGCGGGCGTCGGCCAGCAGGCCGGCGTGGCGGGGCAGGAGCAGGTAGGCGTAGGCCTGGTGCTTGTAGCGGCCCACCCGGCCGCGCAATTGGTAGAGGTCGCTCAGGCCGAAGCGGTCGGCGCGGTCAATCAGGATCGTGTTCGCATTCGGGATGTCCAGGCCGCTCTCGATGATCGTGGTCGAAAGCAGCACATCGGCTTCGCCCCCCACAAAGCGCGTCATCACCGCCTCCAGTTCCGCGGCGGGCATCCGGCCGTGGCCGACTACGATCCGGGCCTCGGGCACCAGTTGCCGGAGCTTGGCGGCCACCTGATCGAGGTCGAAAATCCGGTTGTGCAGGTAATAGACCTGGCCGCCGCGGGCCAGCTCGCGGCGGATGGCGTCGCGGACGAGCCGTTCGTCGTAGGCGGCGATGATGGTCTCCACCGGCAGGCGGTCCTGGGGCGGGGTCTCGATGGTGCTCAGGTCGCGCGCGCCGGTCAGGGCCAGGTAGAGCGTGCGCGGGATGGGCGTGGCGGTGAGGGTGAGCACGTCCACCAACTGGCGGAGTTGCTTGAGCCGCTCCTTGTGGGCCACGCCGAAGCGTTGTTCTTCGTCCACGACCACCAGGCCGAGGTCCTTGAACTGCACGTCCGCCTGGAGCAGGCGGTGCGTGCCGATGACGATGTCCACCGCGCCCGCGGCCAGGCCGGCGAGCACCCGCGCCTGCTCGCGCGGGGTGCGGAAGCGCGAGAGCAGCTCGACGCGCACCGGGTAATCGGCCAGGCGCTCGCGGAAGGTGTTGAAGTGCTGCTGGGCCAGGACGGTGGTGGGCACCAGCACGGCCACCTGCTTGCCGGCCAGGACCACCTTGAACGCGGCGCGCAGGGCGACCTCGGTCTTGCCGAAGCCGACGTCGCCGCAGATCAACCGGTCCATCGGCCGCGGGGCTTCCAGGTCGCGCTTGGTCTCGAGGATGGCCCGCCACTGATCGGGCGTCTCCTCGTACACGAAGGCGCTCTCGAACTCCCGCTGCCACGGCGTGTCGGGCGGGAAGGCGAAGCCGGGTTGCGCCGCGCGCAGGGCCTGCACGCGCAAGAGGTCCGCGGCCAGGTCGCGCACGGCCCGGGCGGCGTCGGCCTTGGCGCGGGCCCAGCGCGCGCCGCCCAGGGTGTTGAGCGGCGGGCGGGCCTTGCCGGCGCCCACGTACTTGCTCACCAGGTGGGCCTCGGTGATGGGCACGTACAGGCGCGGCGCGGGCTGACCCGTCTCGCGCGGCGCGTACTCGAGCACCAGGCACTCGCGCGCGGGTTCGCCGGGCGCGGCTCCGGGCAAGGTTTCCAGGCCCAGGTACCGGCCGATGCCGTGCTGGAGGTGCACCACGTAATCGCCCGGCTCCAGTTGCGTGAAGTCCACGTCCAGCAACGAGCGCGCCGCCGTGGCGTGCGGGGACTTGAGCCGGCGCGGCCGCTGGACCTTGTAGCGGCCGAAGATTTCGGCGTCGGTGACCACCACCCAGCGCGCCGCCTCGCAGAGGCAGCCGCGGGCCAGCGCGCCCAGGTGCAACGCGGGCCGGAGCGGCGGGGCGCCGGGCGCGGCCGGCGGGCCGTCCAGCCCGTACTCGGCCCAGATTTCCTCGAAGCGCTGCCGTTCGCCGGCGTTGTTGCAGAACACGTGCACCGCCCAGCCCTGGCGCAACCAGCGGTGAAGTTGTCCGAAGAAGGCGCGACGTTGGGCCGCGGCCACCTCCGGTTCCGGGGCCTGTGCCTCGAGGGGGCGCCAGGTCTCGAGGCTCTCGAAACGCACCGTTGGGACCGGTGCTTCCGGCGCGGTCTCGGCCGACCCGGCCTCCGCCAAGAAAACCGGCAGTTCCGGCTCCGCCTCCACGAGCGCGATCACCGTCAGGCCGCGGCTCGCCCAAGCGGCGGTCAACGCCGGCCAGGGCACGTGGAACGACTCGCCGGGCGGGAGGCGTTGGGCGTGCGCCTGCCAACGTTCGGCCAGCGCGTCCGGTTCGCAGAGCAGGACCAACGCCGAGGCGGGCAGGTAATCCGTCAACGTCCCCCAGGCAGTCGCGGCGGCGTCCGGTTCGGCGGACGCGCCGGCGGCGGTTTCGACCACGCGCCGCAGGAAGCCCAGCTCCCCGGCGGGGCCGAGCGTGACCTGCTCGAGCGGCTCGCGGGCCAGTTGGGTGAGCGGGTCAAACGTGCGTAGTGACTCGAGGGTGTCGCCGAAAAACTCGAGCCGCACCGGCCAGGGGTGGTTGAGCGGGAACACGTCTAAGATGCCGCCCCGGCGGGCCAGCTCACCTTTTTGCGACACCTGGACCTCGGGCTCGTAGCCCTGGGCCTCGAGCCAGGCGACCAATTGGTCCAGGGCACAAGTCTCCCCGCGGCGCAACACCCGCACGGCGCGGTCCAGCGCGGCGGGCGCAAAGGTGCGCTGGGTCAACGCCACGGCTTGCGTGGTGATCACCGGCGCGGGGGCGCCGGGCGGCCGCGCGCGGAGGGCGGTGAGGCACTCGAGCCGTTCGCTGACCACGTCCACGTGCGGCAACTGCGCCTCGTGGGGCAGCACCTCCCAGGCGGGGAAAAACAGCAGCGGCGGCGCGATGCCGGAGGCGGTGGCCAGCCAGGTTTGCAGGTCCTGGTGCATCCCCTCCTGCTGCTTGAGGTCGGCGGCGACCACCAGCACGGGCCGACCGGGGAACGCCCGGTGCAACAGCGCCGCCAAGAGCGGCCAGGCAACCGGGGTGTGACCGGCCAACCGGCCGGCGCGCCCGGTGGCGACGTCCTCCAGGAGGCGGCGCAGTGCCGGGTGTTCGGCCGGGCGGCTCAGCAACTCGGGGCAGGGCGACGCGTCTGACACGTTGACGGCACGTTGGGAGGCGCGGCCTGTAGCGTCAAGCCGCGCACGGGCGGCAAGCACGGCGCGGCCCGGGCCGGAGCCGTCGGCTTCGCGCGGCGCTTTCAAGCTCCGGTTTCGCCGGCGGCGTCCGGGCAAGCTGTCCCGGCGTCCGCCCGTGCCGGGCGGGCGGCCGTTTCCGGGCGGGCGACCAGGTCTTCCGCTGCCAGCGGTTCACTGATGCGGTATTCCTCGCCCAGCCAGCGGCCCAGGTCCACCAGCTTGCAGCGCTCGGAGCAGAACGGGCCGTACGGCCCCTCGAACCACGGCCCGGTCTTGCGGCAGGTGGGACAGCGAACCAGCAGCGGCGCGCTCATGCGGGAAAGGCGGTTCAACGGCGAAACAGCCACAGCAACAAGCTCAGCAGCACGCTCAACACCAGGCAGGTCACCACCGGAAAGTAGAAGCGGAAGGAGCCGCGTTGCCAAGCGATGTCCCCGGGCAGCAAGGTGCCGCCCCGTTCGGCCAGCAGCCAGACCACCGCGCCCAGCGAGGTCAGCACCAGGCCGGCCACGACCAGGAGTTTGCCCACGGATTCCATGCGATGCCTCCGACGATTGAGTCCGACGGTCGGGCGCCGCTTACTCGCGCGCCGCGCCCCAGCCCACGCCCTCCGTGCCGTCCAGCGCGGCCAAAAGCGCAAACTCGAAGGCCCCCGCCGCCTCCATCAGCGGCAGGTAGCGGGCGTTTTGCGGGGTGAGCTTGGGCCGCTGGCCGGTGTCCGGGTCCGGGCAGCCCAGTTGCAGCCAACTGCCCACGCGGACGTCGTTGAGCACTAGCAGGAGCCACTCCATTTCCTCGCGGGTGAACGTGGCGCGGACGCGTTCGCCGTGCGGGGCGAACCGGCGCAGGTCGGCCAGAAAGGCCTCGACGCGCCGGCGGGCCTCCTGCTTCCAATCGCCCAGCGCCTCGTGCAACAACTGCTGCGCCTCGGCCAGCGCCGGGGTGGTTTCGCCGCGGGTGACCCGGTGATGCTCGAGCGGGGTGACCGGGAAGGCGCGCAGCACCTCGCGAAAGACGTGATGCTCCCGCAGGCCGAACAGGAATTCGTACCGGCCGTCTTGCTGGCGGAGCAGCTTCATGTGTCGTCGCGCTCGAGCGTGGCCTGCAGGCCGTAGGCCTGGAGCTTGTGCACGTAGAACTCGGCCCGCTCGAGGCTGCCGCGCTCGAGCACGCTCCGGCCCTGGGTGTGGACCTCGAGCATGTGCCGCTCGGCCTTGGGCTTGGGCCAGCCAAACACCGTCATGAACACGTGGGTCACGTACACCATCAGGTTCACCGGGTCGTTCCAGCACACCACCAGGTACCCGGGCTCGCGGCGCCGCTGCGTCTCGGTCTGCTCGCCCGACTCGATCTCCGGGCGTTGAACAGGCACTGCCACTTCAGCCATGTCGCCAGCTTAGGCGAAGGCCCGGCCAAGTTCAATGGCCCGGCAGGCGCTGCCCTTCGGGTTGCCTTCTGGCGAAACGGGCATGGACCGCCGCCCACTCTGCAGCCGCCCGCCCGACCTTTGCAGCCGGGGCGGGTCGGTTTAGGCTGCTCGCCCGTGCCCGGCGTCTTTTGGGGGCCGGGCAGCGGGCCATGGAAACCGAGTTGTTGCCCACACATACGCCCGAGTTGTTCGCCCGGGCGGTGGAACGCGCCGCCGAGCTGCTCCGCGCCGGCGAGGTCGTGGCCGTACCCACCGAGACGGTGTACGGCCTGGCCGCCCTGGCCACGCGGCCCGAGGCGGTGCGGCGGCTCTTCGCGGTCAAGGGCCGGCCGGCCGCCAACCCGGTGATCGTCCACGTGGCCGACCTGGCACTGGCCCGCGCCTGCGTGAGCGCCTGGCCCCCGGCGGCCGAGGCCCTGGCGCGGGCGTTCTGGCCCGGTCCGTTGACCTTGGTGCTGCCGCGGGCGCCCGGGATTCCGCCGGAGGTCACCGCCGGGGGACCGACCGTGGGCATCCGCTGGCCGCGGCACCCGTTCAGCCAGGCGCTGATCCGGGCGTGCGGCGCGCCCCTGGCCGCGCCCAGCGCCAACGTATCCACCGCCCTTTCGCCCACCGAAGCGGCCCACGTGCTCAAGAGCCTGGGCGGGCACATCCCCGCGGTGGTGGACGGCGGCCCCTGCCCGGTGGGGCTCGAGTCCACCGTGCTGGACCTCACGACGCAGCCGCCCCGGATTTTGCGGCCGGGCATGGTCCACGCCGGGGCGCTGGCGGCGGTGGTGGGCGAGGTGCAAACGGCCGGCCCCGCCGGCGCGGCAGGTCCGTTGCGCAGCCCGGGTCTGCTGGCCAGGCATTACGCCCCGCGCGCGCGACTGCGGGTGCTGGCCTGGCGGGACGAGGCGGACCTGCGGCGACAACTGGCGGCACTGGGGGAGGACCCCGGGCGCACCTTCGTGCTGGCCCACGGTTGCCTTCCCGCCCCGGCCGGCTGGGGCAGCGTGAGCGTGATCCCACAGGAGGCGGAGGCGTTCGCCCGGGCTCTGTACGCCGAGCTGCACCGGTGCGACGAGCGCGGCGCGGCGGCCATCGTGGTGGAAGCGGTGCCCGAGTCGCCCGCATGGGCCGCCGTGGCGGACCGGCTCCGGCGGGCGGCGAAGTAAGGCGGCCGGGCCGGGGCTGGACGCCCCGGGGGCGGCCGATTATGTTGCGGCGAAATGTCGAAGTCATCCAAGGCCGGGACCGGCGGGGACCCTGGCGATTTGAGTTTCAGCGAGGCGCTGGCCCGGTTGCAGCGCGTGGTGGAGGCCATGGAATCCGAGGACCTGCCGCTGGAAACCCTGCTGGCCCGTTACGAGGAAGGCATGAAACTGGTGCGCGTGTGCGAGGCGCGCCTGGCCGCGGCCGAGGTGCGCATCCAGCAACTCGAACAGGACCAGGCCGGCCACTTGCACACCCGCCCGGTGACCCTCGCCCCGACCGATTCAGAGTAAGCCTGCCATGAACCGTTACCTCGACATGGTGGACAACCCCGAGCACGTGCGCAAACTCACGCTCGAGCAGCTCGAGCAACTGGCGCAGGAAATCCGCCAGGAACTCATCACCGTGCTGTCCAAGAACGGCGGGCACCTGGGCCCGAATCTGGGCGTGGTGGAGCTGACCCTGGCCCTGCACCGGGTCTTCGAGACGCCGCGGGACAAGCTGGTCTGGGACGTGAGCCACCAGTGCTACGTGCACAAGCTGCTCACCGGCCGCAAGAGCCGCTTCCACACCATCCGCACCACCGGCGGGCTCAACGGCTTCGCGCTCCGCAGCGAGAGCGAGCACGATTGCTACGGCGCCGGGCACGCGGGCACCGCGCTGTCCGCCGCCCTGGGCATGTGCGCCGCGCGCGACCGGCGCGGGAGCCACGAGCACGTGGTGTGCATTTTCGGCGACGCCGCCCTGACCAACGGCATCTCGTACGAGGCGCTCAACAACATCGCCCACACCACCCGGCGGTTCATCGGCATCCTCAACGACAACGAGTGGTCCATTGCCAAGAACGTCGGCGCCATTTCCGCCTACCTGAACAAACTCATCCGCCACCCGCGCTACGCCAAACTCCAGCGCGACTTCGAGCGGCTCCTGCGCCGGTTCCGCGGGGGCGACCACGCCCTGCGCCTGGCCCACAAGGCCGAGGAGGCCCTTAAGGGCGCGGTCTCCCAGGCCGCGCTCGAACCGGGCGAGCGCGGGCCGGACGCGGACGGCCGCGGCGGCTTCGGGAGCACGCTCTTGTTCGAAGAGATGGGGTTGCGGTACCTGGGGCCGATTGACGGGCACGACCTGCGGTTGCTCATCGAGTCGCTCGAGTACGCCAAGACGGCGGACATGCCGGTGGTGCTGCACGTCATCACCAAAAAGGGCAAGGGCTACGAGGCGGCGCAGCAGCACCCGGAAAAGTTCCACGGCGTGGGCCCGTACAACGTGGCCACGGGCGAAATCATCCCCGGCAAACCGGGCAGCCCGCCCAATTACCAGGACGTGTTCGGCCAGGCCCTCGTGCGGCTCTGCCAGCGGGACAACACCCTGGTGGGCATCACCGCCGCCATGCCCAGCGGCACCGGGTTGAAGTTCCTCGAAAAGGCCCTGCCCGACCGCTACTACGATGTGGGCATCGCCGAGGAACACGCGGTCATCTTCGCCGCCGGCATGGCCACGATGGGTTTCCGACCGGTCGTGGCGATTTACTCGACCTTCCTGCAACGCGCCTACGACTGCATCATCCACGACGTGGCGCTGCAGGATTTGCCGGTCATCTTTTGCATGGACCGGGCCGGGCTCTCGGCCAACGACGGGCCCACGCACCACGGGCTGTTTGACATCGCCTACCTGCGCTGCGTGCCGAACGCCATTGTCATGGCCCCCGCCGACGAGGACGAGTTGGTGGACATGATGTTCACCGCCACGCGGCAGAAGCATCCGGTCTTCCTCCGCTACCCCCGCGGCGCGGGCGAGGGCGTGCCGCTCAAGGACGAACCCGCCCTCTTGGAAGTGGGCAAGGCCGAAGTGCGGCAAAACTTTGCCGGCACCGGCGGCCCCCGGGCCGCCCTCTTCGCGCTGGGCAACATGCAATCCCTGGCCCGCGAGACGGCCGCGCAATTGACCCTCGAGGGCTGGGACGTGGCGCTGATCAACCCGCGCTTCGTCAAGCCGCTGGACGCGGCCACCCACGCCTTCTTCGGCGAGGCCGCCGACGTGGTGGTGACCTTCGAGGATCACGCGCTGATGGGTGGCTACGGCAGCGCCGTGCTCGAGCTGTTCAACGAACGGGGCCTCCACACCCCGGTGATCCGCCTCGGCTGGCCGGACCAGTTCATCGAGCACGCCAGCACCGTTCGGGAGCTGCGCGAGAAATACGGCCTGACCGCCGACGCGGTGTTGCGGCAGGTGCGCGCCCTGGGCCTCGGCGCCCGCCAGGCCCGGCCCGAGCGGGCGCCCCTGCTGGCGTCAGTGCGCTGAGCCCTCGCGCTGCCGGCGCGAGAAAGCCGCGCCCGCTTGGGGCCGTCCTCCACAGCGATTCCGGCGGCGACCGCAGGCCTTGTGGGCAACCCGGTCACTGCGTTGCGCCCACCGCGTGAGGTCCGGTCGGCGCCCCGGTCAGGAGGCGCAATGCACCCGCAGGCTGTCGCTGCGGCTTGCCGGGCTTGCCGGGTTGATGGGCTTTGCGTAAAAGGACCTCCGTTTTTCGCGCTGCCCGGCGTTGGCGGGCTTTCCCGAACCTCGCGTCAGCGCAACATGGCCATGACTTACACCACCTGCACCGTCCCCGCGGGCGGCAAAATCTCGATTCGCGACGGCAAGC
>CAYXPA010000025.1:0-40149 GCA_964466945.1 uncultured Verrucomicrobiota bacterium
ACCCTTCTTTCAACCCGCCTCCGGCTGAACCTCAACTGCGGAATCTAGGTTGAAATCTCCGGCGACGAGCACGTTGGCCCGCGGGTCGGCCTGGAGGCGGGCCTCGATGAGCGCGCGCAGCTTGAGGGCTTCCTGGAGGCGCAATTCCGCCTCGTCGCCGTACTCGACCACGCGGCGCGACTTGAGGTGGGCGGTGAAGAGCGTGAACTGGTAGCGGTCGTTGACCCGGATGTCCACCTCGGCGAAGCCGCGGCTGGTCTGGAAGCGCCCGCCCAAGCGCCGGCCCTGGAAGTGGAACGTCTCAGGACTGCTCCACCGGGAAGCCAATTTGCGCTGCAGCGACATTTCCGCGGGCGCGCGGAACCGCGTGGGGGCGCGTGCGGGTTTCCATGCAATTCAGTGTTCGGCCTTAGAACGAGTACCGGTAGCTGGCGCTAAGGAGGTGGACGGTGATGTCGTAGCTCCCGTTGAAGGCGGGGTTGAGGTTGTTGCTCACCGTGCGGTCGTCGTAAAGCACCGCGCCGTAGGCCACCGCCAGGCCGTGGTGCCCGCGCCGCCAGCTCAGGCCCACCGTGATGACGTTTTGGTCCGCGTCCGGGATGTTCGGCGAGAAGGTCCGGTCCGGGACGGGGCTTTGGAAGAACTGGTAACCGAAGCGCAGGTTCCAGTCCTGGTGAAACTGCCAGCCCACGGCGATGCCGGCCGTGAAGGTGTCGTCCCAGTCCTGGAGGACTTCGGCGGCCACGCCCGGCACGGAGGCGCCGGTCTTGATGGGCAGGGAATCGAAGCGGGAGAACTCGATCCACTCGACATCCGCCTCGAGGCGCCAGGCGTCGCTGAGCCGGAGGCCGTAACCCACATGCACGATGGTGGGGAAGGCCACGGTGCTCTCGAAACCGCTGCTGGCCGGAATGAGCGCAGCCAACGGCGGCGGGACCTGGCTGACGCGGAACGTGCCCGAGTAGTCAATGTCCATCGGCGCGCGAACGGCGGCGGCGAGCCGGTGGCCGGGCAGGAATTCCCAGGTGAGGCCCACGTTGCCGCTGACGCCCAAGCCGTCGCCCTTGGCTTCGAGCAGGCCGTCCGGGGCGGCGGGGTTGCCGAGCACCAGCGCCCACGGGTAGGCCTGTTCGAGCGAGAGTTGGGACCACATCACGTCCAGACCCGCGCCGAGGGCCAGGTTGTCCCGGAGGCGGTAGGCGACGGTGGGGTTGACGTTCAAGGTGATCAGCTCGGCGAAGTGCGGCGCCTGGTAGCGGAAGTAACCGGTTCCCGACCACTCGGTGGAAAGACCGAACGGGGCGGTCACCCCCAGACCCACGGCCCAAGGGGTATTCTGGATGGGCCAGGCGGCAAAGACGGCGGGGAGGACTTTCCAGGGCTCGTGGGTTTCCGCCGTGAGGCCGGTGGGCGAAGTGTACTCGACCTTGGCGTACACCAAGCCCTGTTCGTAGGCCAGTTCCGGGGCTTGGAGGTCGGTCAGGTTGGCCGGGTTATGCTGCACGGCGCTGGCGTCGTCCACGTGCGCCAAGCGGCCGCCCGAGCGGCCCAGGCCGAACGTGCCGATGGTGGGATTGCGGAAACCTTCCGCCGCCGCGTTGAGGCCAAGCAAGAAGGCGAGGGCCAAAAAACCCGGCCCAAGGCGGTGCCCCGCCCCGGGGCTGAAGCCGCGGTGGTGGGTAGGAAGTGTGCGGCCGGCGCGGGCGGGCTGAAACTGGGTGTTGACTTTGTTCATGGGCGACAGGTTAATAATTGGCTCAGCGGTTTATGGCAAGTGCAGTTTGGCTTACTTGATCCCAGAACCGCGCCGTCACCGCGAGGGGTTAACCCGCTTGCGGGGACGTGGTGAGCAAAACACGGCTCAGGGCGGTTGCGCCACTGGGTTGGTCATTCGGGACGCCTTTGCCGGAGCTTCACGGGTTCATGGTGAAGACGCCCGAGGGTGGGTGTAACAGGCAATGGAAAACAGACCGGTCATCTCACCGACGGGCGAGGGCGAATCCCTGGTCCTCTTTCGGAACAGCCAGGGAGGCGAGGCGCGAGGCACCCTGTTGCGATTGTCCCGGGACGAGGCGGTCTTCGAGGTCTATAATCCGTACAGCATCGTCCAGGCGTCCGAGGTGTTGGACAACTTCCAGGTCTTCATGACCGACCGGCTGGTGTACTCGGGCCGGGCGGTGGTGCAGGGGCTGGTCAACACCGGGTTGATGCTGGTCTGCGACGTCAGCCTGGACGACGCCTGGGTGGACGTGGACATCTTCCTGCCGCTCAACGAGCACAAGCGGCTCCTGGGCGAGTTCAACGCCTTCCAGACCGAATGGCAGCGGGTGCAGCAAATCCTGCCCGATTACAAGGTGGTGGTGGCCGATGTGGGCAGTTTCTTCCTGGACTTGCGCCGGTGGCTGGAGCGGATCGAGCTGGGCATCCGCTCCAGTCCCCACGCCGACCGCTCCGAGATGGAGCGGGAGGTGATCGAGCAATTGCGCCCCGAAGTCCTGCCGGCCATAGACCGGCTGTTCTTTCGCTTCGAGGAGGTGGCCAACACCGTCTCCGAAGACCTGCTGCCGTTGCACCGCACCTACGTGAAACGGCAGTTGCACCCCTTTGTCCTGACCGCCCCGTTTGCCTACCGCACCTACCAGAAACCGCTGGGCTACGCCGGCGACTACGAGATGGTGAACATGATCCTGGGCGACCCGTTCCTCGGCGGGTCCCTGTTCGCCAAGGTGCTCAACGTGTGGCTGCTGGCCCAACCTTCGGCCCAGGCCCACCGCAATCGCGTGACCTACCTGGCCAACCGGCTGGAACAGGAAGTCCAACGTCGGGCCTCCCAGGGCGCGCGCGCCAAGGTGTTAAACCTGGGTTGTGGACCGGCGGGCGAGGTGCAGCGGTTTTTGGCCCAAAGTCCGGTCTCGGACATGGCCGACATCGTGTTGCTGGATTTCAACGACGAGACGCTGGACTACGCGCGCCGGGTGTTGGGCGCCTTGCGCGAAGAACACCGCCGGCAGACCCGGTTCACCTACGAAAAACGCTCGGTGCACCAGATCCTCAAGGAATCCGGGCGGGCGCCAGAGGCTTCCGTGGCGCGGGGGTACGATCTGATTTACTGCGCCGGACTTTTCGACTACCTGTCCGACCGCATCTGCAAGCGGTTGATGACGTACTTTTACGAGTTGCTGGCGCCGGAGGGGCTCCTGATCGCCACCAACGTGGACGCCTCGAACCCCAATCGCCACAGCATGGACCTGATCCTCGAGTGGCACCTGATCTACCGGACCGCGCCCCAGATGCTCGAGTTGGCCCCCGAGCAGGCGGACCCGGCCGATTGCCGGGTGGAGCCCGACCCCACCGGGGTGAACATTTTCCTGGAAGTTCGCAAACCTCGTGGAACCTGACCGCCACAATCTGGCCGGCGACGCCGAGTTTCGCGCCGCGTGGGAAAAGAACGAGCGCGAGGTGCGCATCCGCACCGGCAAGCTGGCGTGTCTGCTGGTGATCGTGCTCATGCCGGCGGGCGTGGTGCTGGACTGGATGGTGTTCAAACACTTCCACGTCCAGTTCTTCTGGCTGCGCGTCTTCTGCTCGTTGTTGGTGGGGGGCATCCTGGCGTTGCACTACCTGAACTTCACCACCCTGTACTACCGGGTGCTGCAGCAGTTCATCGTCTTCCTGCCCGCGGCCTCGATCGCGCTGATGATCTACCTCACCAACACGGCACCGCGCGGGGACCGGCCCTTGGAATTTACCGACTTCTCCCCGTACTACGCCGGCTTGAACCTCATCCTCGTGGCCCTGAGCGCGGTCGGCCACTGGAACTTCCGGGACAGCCTCATCTCGGTGCTGATGATCATCCTGCTGTACGCCTTTGCAGAACTTCCCAGTCCCTGGTCGCCGGCCCTGGGCTCGAACCTGTACTTCCTCATCCTCACCGGCATCATCGTCCTGGCCGGCAACCGCGTCTTCAACCAGCTCGCCTTCCGCGAATTCCTCACCAGTTACCAACTGGACCAAAGCCGCCGGGCCGCCGAGGAAGCCAACCAAAAACTGCTCGAGCTGGACCGCGTCAAAAACCGCTTTTTCGCCAACATCAGCCACGAACTGCGCACCCCGCTCACTCTCCTGCTGGCCCCGTTGGAAAAAATGCTCCACGACCGCCGGCTCCAGGCCGACCGCACGCTCTACCAGATGCTCCAGAGCATGCACTCCAACGGGTTGCGCCTGCTGCGGCTGATCAACGACCTGCTCGACCTGGTGCGCCTGGAGTCCGGCAAGATGGAGGTCAACCGCGAGCCCGTTGCCGTGCGCGAATTCCTCCAGGGCATGGTCAGCGCCGTGCGCAACGTGGCCGACGACCGCCACATCCGCATCCAACTCCGCGTGGACGAATCGGTCAGGACCGTGATGGCCGATCTGGACAAGCTCGAAAAAATCCTCCTCAACCTCATCTTCAACGCCCTGAAGTTCACCCCGGCCGGCGGCCGGGTCAGCATCACTTGCGGCCGCGAAGGCGACGAACTGGTCCTGCGCGTCAGCGACACCGGCGTGGGCATCCCGCCCGAAAAGCAGCCGTTTGTCTTCCAGCGCTTCTGGCAGGGCGACGTCTCCGCCCAGCGCAAATACCAGGGTGCCGGCATCGGCCTGGCCCTGGTCAAGGAATTGACCGAGATTCAACAGGGCCGCATCGAGGTCCAGAGCACCCCGGGCCAGGGGGCGACGTTCACCGTGCACCTGCCCTACCTGGTCCCCGCCCCGGGTGCGCCCGCGCCCGCCCCCAAGGAGCAGCCGGCCCCCATGCCCGCCCCGGCCGCGGAAACCGCCAGGACCGAAGCGGCCGCAGACTCCGCCGACACGCAGTGGCTCCAAAGTCTCTACCGCCGGGCCGAACTCCTGCCCACCTTCAGCCGCCTCCACGACGCCATGCGCCCGGCGCCCCTGGCCGACACCCGGAACCTGCCGAAAATCCTGGTCGCGGACGACGAGCCGGACATGCTCGGCTTCCTGCGCCTGCAGTTGGAGGAGGAGTATCGGGTCATCGAGGCCGTGGATGGCAAGCAGGCCATCGCCCTGGCGCGGCAGTACCTGCCCGACGCCGTGCTGTGCGACATGATGATGCCGGGGGCCGACGGGCTGAGCGTGTGCCGCCAGTTGCGCCAGGGCCAGGCCACGCGGACCATCCCCATCCTGCTGATCACCGCCCGGGCCGATGAAGAGACCAAACTCGCCGCCCTGGACGCCGGCGCCAGTGATTTCCTGGCCAAGCCTTTCTCGGTCACCGAACTGCGGGTGCGCCTGCGCAACCTGGTCCTGGGTTCGCAGTTGCAGCGCCAACTGGCCCGCCAGAACCAGGTGCTCGAATCCACCCTCGCCCAGCTCAAGGAAACCGAGACCCAACTGGTCGGCGCCGAGAAAATGGCCGCCCTGGGCCGTTTGAGCGCCGGCATCATGCACGAGGTCAGCAACCCGTTGAACTTCCTCAAGACCTGCATCCACGTCCTGCGCACCCGCATTCCGCAACTGCCCGAAAACCACCAGACCGCCTTCAACGAGGTGCTCGCCGACATCGAGGACGGCCTGACCCGTGTCCAGGGCATCGTGGGGGACCTGCGCACCTTCGCCCACCCGGACCCGGTGGCCCGCGAGGGCGTGCGGGTGGAGCAACTGATCAGCGTGACCCTGCGCTTCCTGCGAGCCGAGCTCAAGGACGGGGTGGTGCGTCTGGACTTGAATCTGGCGCCGCAACACGCGATTTTCGCCAACCGAAACCAGATGATCCAGGTGCTCCTGAACCTGCTCCAAAACGCCATCTACGCCGTCAAGCGCAAGCAGTACCCGCCGGGGGTCACGCCCACCATCCGCATCGAAAGCGGCACCCGCAACGGCATGGACTACCTGGTGGTGCGCGACAACGGCCCCGGTGTGCGCGCCGAGCACCTCAACAAACTCTTCGAGCCGTTCTTCACCACCAAGGAAGTCGGCGAGGGCGTCGGTCTGGGCCTGAGCATTTGTTACCGCATCATCCAGCAACACGGGGGGCGCATCAGCGTGGACAGCCGCGCCGGGGAATACTGTCAATTCACCATCGAACTACCGCGGCGCGAAAGCGGACCTTCGCGAGATGCCGCCCCGCCACCGGCCGCCGAGGCCGCGGTTCCGGTGGCCGCCTGAAACCCGCCCGCAGTCATGCAAACCACCTACGATTACCAAAAGTACCTGATCCTCTACGTGGACGACGAGGAGCTCTCGCTCAAGTACTTCGCCCGCGCCTTCGGGGACCAGTTCCGCATCCTCACCGCACCCAACGCCACCCGGGCCCTCGAGCTGATCCGGGAGCACGCCAACGAGCTGGGCCTGTTGATGACCGACCAGCGCATGCCCGGCATCCCCGGCACCGAGCTGCTGGAAAAGGCCCGCCAGATCGCGCCCCGGGCGGTGCGCATCCTGGTGACCGCCTACGCCGACCTGGATTCGGCCATTCAGGCGGTCAACACCGGCGCCATTTACAAGTACATCACCAAGCCCTGGGAACCGCGCGACCTGGAGACCACCCTCAAGCGCGCCCTCGAGTTCTACATCGTCCAGCACGAACGCGACCAGCTCCTGCGCGAGAAACTCTCCGTGCTCCACGACCTGGTCATCCGCGACCGCATCATCAGCCTGGGCGTCGCCGCCTCCGGCCTGGGTCACTACGTGCGCAACGCCCTGGTGGCCGTGCAAACCTTCCTGGACCTGGCCCCGCGCCGGCTCGAAGAGGAAAACCTGGCCACCGACCAGATGCGCAATCCGCGCTTCTGGCACGACTTCTACCAGCACACCCGCGCCCAGGTCGAACGCATCACCCAGATGCTCCAGTTCCTGAGCGACGCCGCGCGCACTTCGGACGGCTCCTTCGCCCCGGGGGTGAAATTGCCCGAGCTGGTGCAGAGCCGCCTGGCGGCGATCCAGCCCCAGTTGAACGGCCGCTCCTTGCAGGCCGACCTGCAAATGCCCGCCGAGCTCCCGCCGCTGGTGGCGGACCGGACCCGTCTCGAAAAACTCTTCGATTTCCTCTTCGAGGAGGAACTCAACAACCTGCCTGAAGGCGGTCGCTTCCGGCTCAGCGCACGGCCCCTCCCGGCCAATGGCCACGACCCCGAGCGGATTGAATTGCGTCTCGAAGACAACGGCCCGGGGGTTTCCCCGGATGCCTTGCGCGGACTATTCGACCCCTTCTACGCCCGCTCGGGCGACCCGCGCCAAACCGGCATCCGGCTCATGGCCTGTTACTTCATCGTCTTCCACCACAACGGCCGCATCCGGCTGGACTCGCGGCCCGGTGGAGGCCTGGACCTGAACATTCAACTGCCCCTGCAGCCGCCGACCAACCTGCCCCGCAGCAACGAGGAGGAATTCCTCCAGCGCGTGCTCTTTAACGATCGGCTCTGGGAAAAAATCCTCGCGGGCGCTTGACCCCGGAGCAGTTGCCCGTTGCCCCCGCACGGCAGTGGAGCGTTTTCCGCGCGTTTCCAACCTCGCTTTTCCGGCCCGCGTCCCTCGCCGACACGGGAAGCGCTGGGTCAATCGCCGCCCCGGCAGCGGCGTGGTCCCGCAGCGTTCCGGTTGACTTTCCCCGACGCGGACGCTAAGCAAGCCGACGCGGATGGCGCGTTCGTCTATCGGCTAGGACACGGCCCTCTCAAGGCCGGAAGATGGGTTCGATTCCCATACGCGCTACCAAACCCGGTCCGGGGGCGGCGGCCGGTCCACGCCATGCACATCTTCCAAATCATCTTCAACCCGACCAGCGCGGCGGAACTGGCCCGCATGCCCAAGGAACTGCAATTGCAAATTCTGGGGGAATTCCGCGGCGTGCCCACCGAGTTGATGAGCCACGATCCCGACCGCTTCGGCAAGCTGCGCCGCGGGGGCAAGCTGCTGCACCGCTTCCGCATCGGCGACTTTCGCGTGTATTTCGAGCGGCACGACCTGGGGCTGGTGGTCCACCGCATCCTGCACAAAAACACGCTCAAGGATTTCCAGTTCCGCTCGAACCTGCCCGTGGCCGAAGACGAGGCCCTGCAAGACAACCCGAAGTTCTGGGAGCTGATCGAGGAAGCCGCGCGCAGCCGCCCGCGCGGCTAAGTGCGCGCCCGGGACCGCGCCCCCGCCGCCCGCGAACGCCGGTTCAGGCCACGTCCTGACCCAGCTCGACGTTCCAATACGCCAGGTCAATGAAGTGCTTCCAACTGTCCGGGTAGGGCGCCTCGAAGGACACCTGCACAAACGGCCGCCACTTGGGCCGCTTGGGCTTGCGGATGAGGCGCATCCCCGCCTCTTGGGGCGTCCGGTTGGCCTTGCGCGTGTTGCAGCTCACGCACGAGCAGACGATGTTCTCCCACGAGGTCGGCCCGCCCCGGTCCCGTGGGATCACGTGGTCCAGGTTCAGGTCCTTCCGGTCAAACACCTGCCCGCAGTACTGGCAGGTGTTCTTGTCCCGGGCGAAGATGTTGTGCCGCGTAAACTTGACCTCCTGCTTGGGCAAGCGGTCGAAAAACAGCAGCAAAATCACCCGCGGCACCCGGATGCGGAAGGAAATCGTCGCGATGGATTCCGGATGCGGCTGGCGCACCGAGAAGTCCCGCCACTCCTGAAACCCGAACGTGCGAAACGACCCGTCCCCGTCGCTGAACACCACCTGTGCATGGCCCTCGAAGACCAACGTCAGGGCCCGCCGCACCGAGCAGACGTTCACCGCCTGCCACAGCCGGTTCAACACCAGGACCTGCTGACTCAGGAAGCTGCTCATCTTGGCCACCCGAACGTTGCGAGGCTATCCAACCCCGCTCCCGGTGTCAATCGGCCCTGCCAAACGCATTTGCCAAGCCCCCGCCGCCGCCCGTACCCTCCGGCGCATGAAGCGAGTGGTCTGGTGTCTTTTGCTCGGCCTGTCCCTGCTGGGTCCCGGTCGCCTGGCCGGCGCCGGGCCGGATGACGACTTCATCCGCATTTACGCCCTGATCCAGCAGGGCGACACCCTCTTTCAAAACAACCGCGTCGGCGAGGCCCGGACCCGTTACGGCGAGGCGCTCCGCTTGCTCGAGGAATTCGAGAAAAATTACCCCGGCTGGAACGACGCCCTCATCCGCTTCCGCAAGCAATATCTCCAGGAACGCATCGGTACCCCGTCCACCGCGCCGGCGCCCGGCGCGGCCGCCCCTGCGGCCCCCGCCGCCCCGGAAAACCCCCAGCTCGCCGCCCTGCGCGAGGAACTCAAACAGCTTGCCGCCGAGCGCGACCTCCTCCAGGCCCGCCTCCGCGAAGCCCTCGCCGCCCAGCCCGCCGCCACCGACCCCCGCGAACTGGCCCGCGCCCAGGAGCGCATCGGCACGCTCCAGCGCGAAATCGAGCAGCTCCGCGCCGAAATCGTCGCCCGCGACGCCCGCCTGGCCGAGGCCGCCAATGCCCGCCAGCTTCAGGACCAACTCGCCGAAGCCCGCCAGGCCCTGGCCGACGCCCGCCAAACCCTCACCCGGCAAAACGAAACCGTCACCAACCTCACCCGCCAGCTCGAGACCCTCCAGCGCCAGCTCGAGGAAACCCGCGCCCGCGCGGCCGCGCCGCCGGCCGAAGCGCCCGCGGCTGCCCGGGCGCGGGAAGAACTCGAGGCCGCGCGCCGCCAAACCGCCGCGTTGCAGGCGCGCGTCGCCGAACTCGAAAAACAACTCGCCGCCCGTCCGCCCCAGGCCGCGCCGGATACGACCCGGTTGCGCGAGGAGCTCGAGCAAACCCGCCGCCAGAACCTCGAGTGGCGCCAGCGCGTGGCCGATCTCGAGGCTCGCCTCGCCACCGCCACCAAACAACTCGAAGCCGCGCGCGCCGAGAAAGAAAAAGCCGCCCCCGCACGCCCCCCCGCCGAGCGTGACGCCCGCAAACCGGAACCCCCGGCACCGCCCGCGGACTCCACCCGGCAGCCAAATGAGTTGCGCGAGCGGCTCGAAAAACTCCAGCAAGAGCTGGCCACCGAACGTTGGCGCGCCGAAAACTTCAAAACCGAAAAGGAACTCCTGGAAAAGCGCGTCGCCGAGCTCACCGCCGCCAAGCCGGCCGCCCCCCCGGCCGCCACTCCGCCGGCCGCGCCGGCTGCAGCCCCCGCGACGCCACCGGCCCCGGCGCCCGCCAACGTTCAAACCAACCTTACCCGCGAGCCGGCTCCCGGCTCCAAGCAGGAGAAAGTCCTGGCCAAGTACCAGCGCGAGGCGGACAAGGCGCGCATCCGCCAGCTCGAGCGCGACCGCGATGAGTTGACCAAGCGCCTCCGCGTGTTGAGCCGGCAACTCGAGGACCTCCGCCGCCAAACCGCCAACACCGGCACCAACACCGCCGGCGACCAACTGGCCATTTTGCGCGCGCGGCTCGAGGCCTACGAATCCCGCGCCGTGCCCTACACCCCGGAGGAGCTGGCCCTGATGAAACAAACCGCCGGCGTCACCGGCGCCACCACCAACACCGCCGAGATCAAAGAATCCCGCCGCGCGCTGCGCCAGATTCCCGCCGGCGCGGCCACGCTGGTGAGCGAGGGCCAGCGCGCCTTCCAGTTGCGCCGCTACGACGAGGCCGAACGCAAGTTCGCCCAGGCCCTCCAGCTCGACGAGCGCAACGTGGACATGTTGACCTACCTGGCCGCCGCCCAGCTCGAACAGGAGCGCTTTCGCGAGGCCGAGGCCACGCTCCAGCGTGCGCTGGCCGTGGACCCGAACAACGCCGACGGGGTCTCGCTCCTCGGGCTGCTGCGCTTCCGCCAGGGCCGCTTCGACGAGGCCTTCGATCTGCTCAGCCGCGCCGCCCAACTCAATCCGGACAATCCCTACACGCAGAATTACCTTGGCGTCACCCTCAGCCAGCGCGGACAACGGGCCGCGGCGGAAGCGGCCTTGCGCCGCGCCGTGGCGCTGGACCCGAATTACGGCGAGGCCCACGCCAACCTGGCGGTCGTTTACGCCCTGGCGCGCCCGCCCGCGCTCGAGCTGGCCCGCTACCACTACCAAAAGGCCCGCGCCCTGGGCCAGCCGCCCAACCCGGACCTCGAGCGTCGCCTCGAACCCGCCGCGCCCGCGGCCGAGCCCGGCCGCTAACCGCCCTGCCGCGGCCGTCATGCCCGCCCAACTGATCCGCGAATTGGACGTGCCCACGCGCGGGCGCGGGTTCACGGAGATCACCGCAGCGGTTCAGGCGCTGGTCACGGCCACGGGCTGGTCCTGCGGGCTGGTCACGCTGTTGCTGCAGCACACCTCCGCTGCGTTGCTGATCCAGGAGAACGCCGACCCCGAGGTGCGCCGGGACCTGGAGCGTTTTTTCGCCCGCCTGGCGCCGGACGGCGACCCGCTCTTCCAACACACCGCCGAAGGCCCGGACGACATGCCGGCCCACGTCCGCGCCGCGTTGACCTCCGTCTCGCTGAGCGTACCTTTCGCGGGCGGCCGCCTGGCGCTGGGCACCTGGCAGGGCATTTACGTGTGGGAACACCGCCGGGCGCCCCACCGCCGCCACGTAGTGGTGCACCTGCTCGGCGGCGACGCCACCTGAACTTCGCGTGACTACCTCTCCCATGATGAACCCGACCCCGCCATCGCTGCTCAAATCGGATCCGTTACGGATGCCACGCCGCTTGCCCGGCCCGCCGCTGAGACGTCGCCTTTCCCCGGCCCTGCTGGCGGGAGCGCTGGCCCTGCACGCCGCCCTGGCCGACCCGGACGTGGCGGAGCGGTTTGGCTTCACCGGCCCGGAGATTTTCCCGATTGACAACCTCATCAGCCACCTGCGCCACGCCGACCTGGACGGCGACGGCCGCGAGGACCTGCTGGTGGTGAACAACGCCCGCTCGAAGGTCAACCTGCTCTTCAACCAGACCGGCCAGACCAACACCGCCGACGCCGCCGGGCGCCCGGTCAAGCGCGAGCTTAACGAGCTGCCGCCCGACGCCCGCTTCCGCATCGAATCCCTCGCCTCCGAGAAACGCATCGCCTCCCTGGTCGTCGCCGATCTCAACGGCGACTGCCGCCCCGACCTGGCCTACTTCGGCGAGCCCAAGGAACTGGTCGTGCTCTACCGCGAGGGCACCAACGCCTGGAGCGCCCCCAAACGCTGGCCCCTGGACGACGGCCTCCTGGACATGAACGCCCTGACCGAGGGCGACCTCAACGGCGACGGCCGCACCGACCTGCTCCTGGTGGGCGAAAGCGCCCTGTACTTCTTCGCTCAAACCGCGGACCACACCCTCGCCGAGCCGGAAAAAATTCCCTACAGCGGCACCGTTAAGGCCGCCCAGATGCTCGACCTCAACGGCGACGGCCGGCTGGACCTGCTCCTGGTCAACTGGGACCAGGCCAACCCGTTCCGCTTCCGCCTCCAAAGCGCGGACGGCCAGCTCGACCCCGAAGTGCACTTTACCCTCCCGCCCTTCCGCTCCTACTGGGCCGATGATCTGGACAGCGACGGCAAGACCGAGATCGTCACCATCGCCCAGAAATCCGGCCGCGCGCAGATTGCGCACTTTGTCACCCGCCCGGCCGAGCCACTGGCCGGCGCCTTCCGGCAGGGCCAGTTCCAACTCCAGCCCCTGACCCGCACCGCCAAGAGCCGCCGCGGGCTGGTCTGGGCGGACCTCAACCGCGACGCCGCCACGGACCTGCTGGTGGCCGACCCCGAGGGCGGACAACTGACCCTCTTCCTCCAGCAAGCCGACGGCACCCTCGGCGCCGCGCGCACCTTCCCCGCCTTCACCGGCATCTCTGAAATCGCCGTGGCCGATTGGGACAGCGATGACCGGGCGGAGATTTTCTTGCTCAGCACCGATGAACGGGTGGTGGGCGTGACCCGCCTCACGGAGGCCGGCCAGATGCCGTTTCCCACCCCGGTGAACCTCGAGGGCCGTCCGCTGGCCATGGCCGCCGACGCGCCCCGCCCGGAACAGCCGCCGTTGCTGGCGGTGATTGCCGATTTCGACGGGAAGCGGGAGTTGCTCCTGCGCGCGGCCAACGGCGAAACCCGCCGCCAACGCCTGGCCGAGACCTTCAAGGCCAACCCCACCGGCCTGGCCTGGCACGACCTTGACCAGGACGGCCTCGCCGACCTCGTCGTGCTGGTGCCCTACGAGAAAATCAAGGTCCTGCGCCAGCTCGAGGACCTGCGCTTCGAGGAGCAGGACGTCGCCCCGCCCGGCGGCAGTGCCGAGCAACCCTGGTTGAGCCGCGCCGACGTGGACGGCGACGCCCGCCCCGAGCTGCTCCTGGCCCAGAAAAACTTCCTGCGCGCCGTCACCCTCGTGGCCGAGCCGCCCCCGCCCGGCTCGACCAACAAGCCGGCCTGGATTTTCCGCGTGAAGGAGCAGATCAACGGCGTCTCGAGCAGCTCGCGCCTGGTGGGCGCCGCCGCCCTCGCCAACGGCACCAACGCCATCCCCGGCCTCTTCCTGCTGGACGCCGACCGCAAGGTGCTCACCTTCTGCGAGCGCAGTTCCGCCGGCGTCTGGCAGATCGTGCGCAACCTGCCCCTGCCGGTGACCGATTTTAACGCCCTCCAACCGCTGGCCCTGGCCGGCAATCGCCCCCCCGCCGTGGGCTTCCTCGGCCTCAATGCCGTGGCCCGACTGCCCCTGGACGGCGAGGTCTGGGAGTTCAAGGAACTGGACAGCTACGAAACGCCGATCCGCGAGGGGTATTTGCACGACGTGATCTCGGGCGACCTCAACCAGGACGGGCGGTTGGAACTGGTTTTTCTCGAAACCGGCAAGAACCACCTGGACATCGTCACCTACGAACCGCCGCACCGGCTGGTGCCCGCCAACCGCTGGCAGGTCTTCGAGGAACGCTCCTTCCGCGGGCGCATGGCCGCGCCCATGCCCGAGCCGCGCGAGGCGCTCATCGCCGACTTCACCGGCGACGGCAAAAACGACCTCGTGGTGCTGGTGCACGACCGCATCCTGCTCTACCCGCAGGAATAGCCCGGGACGGCAACCTTGGTTAATTCCGGCAACACGCCGCCAGCAATCTTTGCCTTCCGCGGTTGACATCGGGCGCTTGCCCGGTAGGCTGCGGCCAGCGTCGCGGGTGTAGCTCAGTGGTAGAGTTCCAGCCTTCCAAGCTGGCCACGTGGGTTCGATTCCCACCACCCGCTCCACTCCCGGAGAGGTGGCCGAGTGGCTGAAGGCGGCGGTTTGCTAAACCGTTGTACGGTCAAAAGCCGTACCGGGGGTTCGAATCCCCCCCTCTCCGCCACCGCCCGCCTTCAAGCTGGTCCGGCACGCGGCCCCCGGCTTAACTTCCCCACGTGCGACGCGCCAATCCCTCGATCACCCGGGGCCGACGTCCGGCCGCCGCCGCGCGCGGACTCGCCCTCGCCGCGCTGGCCGGCGGGTTGGCCTGCGCGGAGCCTTCGCCCGGGGATTGGCAGACCGGCGAGGGGTTTCGCTGGCGGGCGCTGACCGTGCCCGCGTCGGGCCAGACCGGCTTCACCCGCCTGCCTCCGGCCCAGACCGGCCTGCTCTTCACCAACCGCCTGGCCAACGAGCGCAGCATCACCAACCGCAACCTGCTCAGCGGCGCCGGCGTGGCCGCGGGCGACGTGGACGGCGACGGCCTCTGCGACCTTTTTTTCTGCGGTCTGGACAGCGACAACGCCCTGTTCCGCAACCTCGGCCACTGGCGCTTCGAGGACATCACCGCCCGCGCCGGTGTCGCGTTGCCAGGTCTGGATTGCATGGCCGCCGTGCTGGCGGATGTGGACGGCGACGGCGACCTGGACCTGGTGGTGAACACCCTCGGCGAGGGCCCGCGCCTGTTGCTCAATAACGGCACCGGCCGGTTCACCGACGCCACCGAGGCCGCCGGCCTGCGCGCCCGCACCGGCGGCATGTCCCTGGCCCTGGCGGACGTGGACGGCGACGGCGACCTCGATCTTTACGTGGTCAACTACCGCGAGACCACCGTCATGGACCGCCCCACCACCACCTTCCGCATCAACCTGGTCAACGGCCGCCCCACCGTGGTCGCGGTCAACGGCGAACCGGTCACCGCCCCGCACCTGACCAACCGCTTCGTGCTGGCCCCGAACGGTGAGGTGCTCGAGCTGGGCGAGCCGGACGTGCTTTATCTCAACGATGGCCGCGGCCGGTTCACCGCCGTCTCCTGGACCGGCGGCCCGTTCCTCGATGAAGACGGTCGCCCGCTCGAGGACGCCCCGCGCGACTGGGGATTGTCCGTGCAAATGCGCGACGTCAACGACGACGGCGCGCCGGACATTTACGTGTGCAACGACCTGTTCAGCCCGGACCGCTTCTGGATCAACGACGGCCGCGGCCGCTTCCGCGCCATTGACCGGCTGGCCCTGCGCACCACCTCGACCTTCTCGATGGGGGTGGACTTCGGCGACCTGGACCGCGACGGAGACGTGGACTTCATGATCGTGGACATGCTGGCCACGGGGCACAAGGACCGCCACACCCAGGTCAGCACCCAGAAACCGGTCGCCTGGCCGCCCGGGCTCATAGACAACCGCCCCCAGGTCTGGCGCAACACCCTCCACGTCAATCGCGGCGACGGCACCTTCGCCGAAGTCGCCTTCTACGCCGGCGTCGAGGCCTCGAACTGGTCCTGGATGCCGCTGTTTGTGGACGTGGACCTGGACGGCTACGAGGACGTGCTCATCCCCAACGGCCAGATGCGCGACTTCCAAAACGTGGACATGCAGCAGCGCCTCGAGACCGCCCGCGCCGCCCGCCCGCTCACCCAGGCCGACATCGTCGCGCTGGTCCAGATGTTCCCCGACTTCAGCACCCCCAGCCTCATTTTCCGCAACCGCGGCGACTGGACCTTCGAGGAAATGCAGGGCCGCTGGGGCTTTGCCGACAAGGACATCTCCCAGGGCACCGCCACGGCCGACCTGGACGGCGACGGCGACCTGGACGTGGTGGTCAACAAGCTCAACGAACCAGCCGGCGTGTACCGGAACGACTCGACCGCCCCGCGCCTGGCCGTGCGCCTGCGCGGGCCGCCCGGCAATGTCCAGGGCATCGGTGGCCGCTTGGTAGTCACCGGCGGCCCGGTCCCGCAGTCGCAGGAAATCCTCGCCGGCGGCCACTACCTCTCCGGCGCCGAGCCGCTGCGCGCGTTTGCCGCCGGCCACGCCACCAACCGCCTGGACGTCGAAGTGCGCTGGCGCGACGGGCGCCGCAGCCGGGTGCGCGGCGTGCCGGCCAACAGCCTCCTGGAAGTGGATGCCTGCGGCGCCGCCGCTCCGCCACCCGCGCCCGCGCCGCCCGCGCCCGAACCGTGGTTCGAGGACGTGAGCGAACGGCTCCACCACACCCACCACGAGGAACCCTTCGACGACTTCGAGCGCCAACCGCTCCTGCCTCACCGGCTCAGCCAACTCGGCCCCGGCGTGGCCTGGCACGACTTCGACGGCGACGGCTGGGAAGACCTGGTCATCGCCTCCGGGCGCGGCGGCGCGCCGGCCTTTTTCCGCAACGACGGCCGCGGCGGCTTCGCGCCCGTGCAATCCCCCGCGCTCGCCCGCCCGGTCGCGCGGGACCAAACCGCCGTGGTGGGCATCGGAGAAACGCTCTTCCTCGGCGCGGCCAATTACGAGGACGGCCAGACCAACGGCGGCTGGCTGCGCGTCTATGACCTGCGCCGTCAGGCCGCGGGCGAAAGCGTCCTGGGCCCGCGCAGCAGCACCGGCCCGCTGGCGCTGGGGGACGTGGACGGCGACGGCACGCTCGAGCTGTTCATCGGCGGCCGGGTCGTGGCCGGGCGTTATCCCGAGCCGGCCGAATCGTTGCTCTTGCGCAACGAGAGCGGGCGCTTCGTGCCCTTGCACCGCTTCGAGAAACTGGGCCTGGTCTGCGCCGCCGTGTTCACCGACCTGGACGGCGACGGCCGCCCCGAGCTCGCCCTGGCCGGCGAGTGGGGCCCGCTGCGGCTGTTTCGCTTCGAGGCCGGCCGGCCCGCGCCCTGGAACCCGCCCGTGCGCGATGCTCGCCAGCCGGACGCGCGCCGCACCCTGGCCGACCTCACCGGCTGGTGGACCGGCCTCAACACGGCTGACCTGGACGGCGACGGCCGGCAGGATTTGATCGCCGGCAACTGGGGCCTGAACCACCGCTGGCGCGACGCCTGCCCGGAGTTTCCCCGGCGCCTGTACTTCGGCGACCTCGATGAAAGCGGCGGCGTGCAACTGGTTGAAGCGCGCTTTGACCGCGGCTTGAACGCCTGGGTGCCCGAGCGCGGCCTGCTGGCTGTGATGGCCGCCATGCCGTTTCTCCAAACGCGCATTCGCTCCTTCGAGGAGTACGGCACCGCCAGCCTCGAGCAAATCTACGGCGAACGCCTCGCCCGCGCCGCCCACCTGGAGGTGAACACACTCGCCGTGATGGTCTTCCTCAATCGTGGCGACCACTTCGAGGCGCGGCCGCTGCCGGCCGAAGCCCAGTGGGCGCCGGCCTTCGGCGTGTGCGTGGCAGATTTCGACGGCGACGGCGCCGAGGACGTGTTCCTGAGTCAGAACTTTTTCGCCGTGCATCCGATGGACGTGCGGCAGGATGCCGGGCGCGGGTTGCTCTTGCGCGGAGACGGTCGCGGCGGCCTGGCGCCGGTGCCGGGGCAGATCAGCGGCCTCAAAATCTACGGCGAGCAGCGCGGCTGCGCGGTGGCGGATTTCGACCACGACGGGCGGCCGGACCTGGTGGTGACCCAGAACGGGGCGGCGACGCGGCTGTACCGGAACCGGCAGGCGCGGCCGGGGCTGCGGGTGCGGTTGGCGGGGCCGCCGGGCAACCCGGCGGGTTGGGGGGCGGTGGTGCGGCTGGGGGACGGGACGCGGTGGGGGCCGGCGCGGGAGTTGCACGGCGGGGCGGGGTATTGGTCGCAGGACGCGGCGGTGGTGGTGCCGGCGTTTGCGGGGGCGGCCACGCAGGTGCAGGTGCATTGGCCGGGGCGGGCGGAGCCGGTGACGCTGCGCCTGCCGGCGGACGCACGCGCGGTCGAGGTCCGTGTGGACGGGACAATCTCCGTGCTCGAGGACCTACAGGTCCAGCCCGGCGCCTCACCGAAAAGAGCCGCCGCCGCGTCCGCTGGGTGGCAGTAGCTAGTAAGCTGAAATCGCGAGTTGTTTTTGACATCTTGACGCCAGTGGAGCTGAAGGAACAGACGGTACGAGACACCTTGGCCCAGCGGTTGGGTGAAGTACCGCATGTCTCGGGCCTGTTGAGGCGGCTCGCGCGGCGCAGTGGCGCGGGCGAGCGGGTGGCTGAGTGGCTGTTTCAAGTGGCTGTCCAGCGCGGCGCCCGGCACTTCGCGCGTTCGCTGGATTCGACCCTGCCGCCGGATTGTTCCGAGGTGTCTGACGAGGAAATCGGCCTGGCGCTCTGTCTGGGTGAGTTGTCCTACGACCTGGACCGATTGCGTGCCGCCGCGCAACTGCTCAGTTCCCCGCGGACGGATGTCGAACGGCTGTGTCGCTTGGCCGTGCAGGAGCGTTGCGAACCGGTGTTGCACCACTTCGCCGAATTGGCCGCCCGGTATGCGCCGGAGTTATCGCCGTGGGCAGCGATTCGCCGCCGGCTGCCCTTCCGCTCGGTGCCGCGCACGGACGCCCTGCCCCATTGGACCCGTTTGGTGAGCCACACCGGGATCAGTGCTCATGGCGGTCCGGCCCGCAGCGTCTGGCTTTGCCGCGATGAATAACCCGCTGCGCATCTTGACCACGCTCGACCGGTATCTGTCCGGGCCGGAGGAGCTCACCTAGTTTGGTCGGGCGGCGTTGGTGCTGGGTGACCCCGGCAGCCCCGTCGGAATTTTCCAGCACCCGCGATGTGGACGCGATTCTACCCCTGCAATGGTTGGAGAGTGCCGGGCAGCACGACGATTTTGAGGAGGCCCAGCAGCGCACCAACGAAGCGCTGGCCGGGGAAGGCTCTATGTGACACACCTGTTCCGCGAATCCGACCTGATCCTCACGCCGGAGTGGTTCACGCGACGGGTGCGCATCCCGCTGAAGTTGCGGTGGCTGACGCTCTATCGCCCCCACACCCTGGATCTGATCCTGACCAAAATGGCTCGCGCGGACGAGAACGACCTGACCGACCTGCGCTTCTTGCTGCGCCAGGAGCATTTCACGGCGGCTGAATCGCAAGCGGCCTTTGCGCGCGCCCGCGTGCCGGAGGTCCCGGAAATTCGTCGTCTGTTCGAGCAGGCTCAACCGCGGGTGCTGGCGTTGCTGGAAGCCCACCCGTAGCGATGTTGCGGCGGCCTGAACCTACCGCTTCGGAACGCTCGGGGCTTGACCGTGTCCTTCCCGCCGGAGTCGGTCTCGATTCAGGCGCAAACAGACCCGAGTGGTTCACGCGGACACTTAGCGGACCCGGGACAAATCGGCCCTTCAAAACCCCCGAAAGCCCGGTTCACCGTGGCCCGGACGAGCTTCCAGCAGCCGTGTCGGGCCGGGAACGCTTGCGGTGAAGCCGCACCCACCCCGCCAAGAGGCACGCCGCGGCTTCGACCGTCCACCCCGCGGTCGGCTCCGGCACCGGCAGGTAGTCGTAGCGAACGGTGAAGGTGAAGTCCGAGGAGAGGTGCTTGTCGTTCACGTAGGCCAGCGGGTCGCTCGACACGTAGAGGCAACGGTCCTCGATGGTGAGCGTGGCCTGGAAGAACGTCATCCCCACGTAGGCCGGAAGATCGGCGGGGTTGTTGACCGTTTGCGTGCTGGTGGCGGTGTCGCTGGCCGTCGGTTGCCAGAGTGACCCGCCCCACGGCGTGGTGTCGGTGTAGTTCTGCGTGGGCAGGGTGTGGTCCACCACCACGGGGGGAGGGTCCTCCGAGAACCCAAAGAACTCGACCCCGAGGTAATTCCGCGGGGTGTAGCTGAAGGTCAAGCCATTGGCCGTCGCGTGGTAAAAGGTCACCCCGCTGTGAAAGTCCGAGTTCAGCTCGAATTGCACCGCGGTCAACGTCCCGAGCGACGGGTCGAACCGATTGATGTTCAGGCTGACCTGGTCGAGGCCTCCCGGGACGCTGTCTCCGGTTTGGAGGTTCCCGGTGAACGTCTGGTAAATCGTGGCCGCCTGCAACGACGCCATCGCGGCCAGTCCCGCACCCGCGCGACCCGCCCAACGCCAACCCCCCGTCACAATCCCGTCATAGCAGTGCCGCAGTGTTGATCCCATAAGCATCGGGCTTGGCTATAACCCGCATGACCGGCTGTCAAGGCTCCAATCTGCCCGGCGGCCCGTGGCGGGTTGGTCCGGGGGCGTTCGGCTGCGTCCGCAAAGCCGGGCTCGCACCTTCGGTCGCTACTGAAAACCTGGCCGCCGCGCGGCCTCCTCGGCGGGGGCGGGCGTTTCCGCGAAACCCGTTGCTGCAACGAAAAGGGCTGCCTGCGCGCCGCCTTGCTTGGTAAGTTCCCGCGCAACGCAAGCACGCCATGCCGTTCGTTGAAACCCTGCGCCAGTTCGCCGAGGACCTCCGGCGCAACTTTGCCGCCGGCATCCCCGCGCAGCCGGAAGACCAGCTCAAGCCCGGCGTGCAGGAAGTCCTCCGCGCGGCGGCGCGCTTCCTCGCCGCTGGACGAAATCCGCCCGGAACGGTGGACGGCGGAGTTGAGCCAGGAATTGCTCGAGCTGCTCTGGGTGCTCGAGGCCACGGTGGCCCTGTTTCCCGAGTTGCGGGAAACCTTGGCCGCGGTGGTCGCGGGCGAAACCTTCCGCGCGGACGAATTACCCCAACCGACCCCGGCCGAACGACAACCGCCGGGCGAAGAAGACGATGCCGACCCCCAGGTGCTGATGGAGCTGGCCTGACGCGCCGGCCGAGTGCGAACTGCGGCCGAGTGCGCACGGTCGGGAGAGACCCGGGCCGCAACCCGGGACGGCTTGCCGATCGCGTGGCGTTGGCGGGAACGGGAACTTCACGCCTCAGCGGCCAATGGCGGGGGAGATTTCCCCTTGGCTGCGCGCGCGGCCCGAGCTCGCCAGTTTGCCCGGCCCTTGGCCGCTGAAAGCTTCAGCCGCTTTCGCGGAGCGCCGTCAGGTGCCGCTCAGAGGTGCGAGCCGCCGCCGGGGTGGCGCACCCGCAGGAAGTTCATCCGCTTCTCCAAAGGCAGGGCCAGGCGGCGCCGGATCAATTCCCGGAGCGCGCGCTCGCTTTCCTTGCGCAGGGCCGCCAGCGCGGCCCGGCGTCTTTTATCCCGGGCGGTTCTTTTCACGCAGGGTTTCCTCCAGGATTTCCAAGACCGCCTTGTCTCTCGGCCGGCCCACGGCCCGCTTGCTGGCGATGATGTCGGCCAGACTGGCCACCCACAAATGGTGTCCGCCCACGAGCATGGCCTCGGCCCGCGAGCGCAAGTGGTCGAACGAGCGCACCCCGTGAATCGCCGGCATGAAGTCAGCCTGCAGGCCGCGATCTTCGTTGACCACCCGATAAAGCGCGGAAGCCGGATAGCAGGGGCGCAAGATCACGGCCTGGAGCCGGTCGGCCAACCGCTTCAACTTGCCCACATTCACCGGGGTGGCGCGGAACATGAAATCGAAGTCCAGCGTCGTCACCGGCGCGCCGTGCAGCGCGGCGGCGGCGTTCCCGATGAGGATCGCCTCCAGGCGCACCGCCGCGAGGCTGGCCGCCACCGTGGTCAGCAAAGGGGCCGCGTTCACCGTTGTCGGCCGGCAGTGTAAGTCGAAAGCCGGTGCCCGCAAGCGCCAGCGGGGATGGCCGGTTCATTGCCAGACCGGGTACTCCCGCGGCGGAGCGAACCGGGCGAGGAACCCGCCGCCCGCGGGCAGGGTCACGCTCAATCGGCCGTCCAACGGCGCGAGCGCGCCGGCCTCGAGACGGACCTCGGTCTGGCGCTGGCCTTCGCGGTAGGTGGTCATTTCCAGCCCGGCCAGGTTCAGCGAGCTCAGGTCCAGCTCCAGCGTGCGGGTTTGGTCGCGGCAGTTGAGCACGGCCAGATACCACGCTTCGCCCCGGCGCCGGGCCAGGATCACCGTCTCACCGATGACCGAGCCGGGCAGCACACGGGTTTCGTCCCACGTCACGGGCACGGTCCGCACGAAGGAAAGCCAGGGGCTGTCGAGGTACGCCTCGGGGTGGTCCGGCCAGCACAGAAACGGCGAGCTGAAGACCACCACGGCGGCCATTTGGAAGACCTGCGTGGTGTTTTTCAGGTGCCGCGCCTGGAGGTAACCGGGCAGAAAATCCCCGTGTCCCACGGCCAGCCGCGTGAAGGGCAGCGCGCCGTAATGGGACAGCGGCAACACGTCCCAGAGCACGTACTCCTGCTCGCGGAGGCCCTCGCGGGTGATCTCGTTGGGCCAGGGGCGCGCCTCGCCGGTGGGTTTGTGGGCGCCGTGGAAGTTGACCAGCAGTTGATACTTCGCCGCGCGCCGCAGCAGGTCCTCGTACGCCTCGATGGTCGCCCGGCTCTGGGAGTTGAAGAAGTCAATCTTGACGCCCCGCACGCCGGCCTCGCGGCAGCGGCGGAACAACTCCTCGCGCGCCTCGAGGGTGGTCAGGCCGGGGCTGTCGTCGCGGCCTTCGGGGAAGGCGTGCCAGAGCACGATGCCCACGCCGCGCGCCTCGGCGTAGCGTACCAGTTCGGCCGCGCGCGCCCAGACATCGCCACCGTTCTTGAGCCAGCCCCAGCGCTCGCTGCGCCAGCCCGCGTCCACCAGCAGGTATTCGCAGCCGGTGGCGGCCGCCAGGTCCACAAACCACTTTTGCTTGTCCCACTGCGCGCCGTCGTTGCCAAAGACCATCCAGGTGCACGGCGCCTTGCCGGGCCGCAGCCAGGAAGTGTTCATCCCTTCGGGGAACAACTCCGGGTCCGGCGGCTCGCCCAGGGCGGGGATGACGTCGCTGCTCACCAACCCGTTCAGGTCGCGGGTCAGCACGATGACCCGCCAGGGCGAGACAATCGGGCCGGTACGTTCCCAGCCGTCCGGGTCGTCCTCGAACGCGGCCTGGAAGCGCGCCCCGCCCACCGGGCGCAGCGTCAGGCCGCTGTAGCGGAACAGCGCCGCCTCGGAGATCAACCCGTAGCCGCCGTCCGGGTACACCACCGTCACCGGCGGGCCCAGGTGGACGGCGCGTGTTTGCTCGCCCGCCTTTTCCTCGAGCGGCACCTGGTCGGCGCGGCGGGCGTGATAGACACCCTCGTAGTCGTCGGTGTCCGTTTGCAGCCAGAGGGTGGCGTCGGCCGGCAGTTGCCACGCTGTGGCTTCGCCGGCAATGCGCCGGTTGCCCTCGCCGGGCACCCGGTAGCGGAAGGCCGCGCCGTCGTTGAAGACGCGCACCTCGAGTGTCCAAGCCGGTCCGCCGTCCCGCACCCGCACGGGAACCTCGGCCACGGTGCAATGGTTGGTAGCCCGCGGCTTGTGGCCCCGCCAGGCAAAGGTCTCGAACACCTGGCGCGTCACGGGCGCGCCGAGTTCCACCCCCACGCCCAGGTCGCGCCCGTCCACAAGGATCCCCACCCGCGCCGGCTCCAGGCGCATCCGGCCCGTGGCTTGGACCGCGTAACGGAGGTCGCCGCGCTCATCCGGGTTGAGCAGAAATTTCACGTTCGCGTCGGGGCTGGTGATTTCCAAGCCCCGGGCCGTGCCGCCAACCCAGAGTGCCGCGAGCCACGCGGTCAGGGAAAGGGTGCGCATGGCGCCAGTTACCCGTCGGGCCCTCGGGCTGTCAACCGCAAGGGGGCGGGAGTCAGGGGTCAGGAGACAGAAGTTAGAAGTCAGAAGTCGGAAGTCCGCCGCAGCCGTGCGGGCTTGAATCTCGTTGCCGGCGCAGCCAGTGTGGCCCGCATGTCAAATGCCCTCCGCTCCCGCCGGGACGCTCGCGCCGGCCGGGTTGCGCTGCTGTTGACCACCGCGTTGCTGGCGGGTTGCTCCGGACCGCGATTGATGCCCACGCCGAACGTGTACCGGGACCGGTCGCAAAACCCGTTCGCCGGCGTGCCCGCCGTCTTCCACACCAACCGCGTGGACCTGCTCTATGTGACCGACCGTCGGCGCGAGTCCGACGCCCGGGGCCGCCCCGCCTACACCTACGGCCGCTCGCCCGCGTTGGCGTACGGCTCGTGCGAGGTCGAACTGGGCCGGGGCCTGGACTGGGACCGGTTGGTGGCCCTGAGCCGCGCGGCGCGGCGCACCAACGCCGTGCCGGTGCGCGTGGCCTGGGTGCGCGAACTGGGCCGGCTGCCCGGCGAACCGCCCGTTCGCGCCACGGCGGCCGGGCTCGAGTACGACCCCGCCGGTCAGGCCGCGCGCCAGCGGGCCGTGGCGCAATTCCAGGCCGAAGTTCGGCGCCGGCTCGAGCTCACGCCGCGCAAGGAGGTCTTCGTCTTCGTCCATGGGTTCAACAACGACTTCAACTGGGCCGCGGCGGTGGCGGCGCAGCTCTGGCACTTCCTGCCGCGTCAGGGCGTGCCGGTGCTTTACACCTGGCCGGCCGGGCGCGGGGGCTTGCGCGGCTACAACTACGACCGCGAGTCCAGCGAGTTCACCGTGGGCCATCTCAAGCAAACCCTGCGCGCGCTGCTCACCTGCCCGGGCGTCGAAAAAATCCACCTCCTCGCCCACAGCCGCGGCACGGACGTGGCCTCGAGCGCGGTGCGGGAACTCCTGATCGAGCAGCGCGGGCCGGAGCGACCGGTGCTGCGGCTGGCGCGCTTGGAAAACCTGATCTTGATCGCGCCGGACCTGGACTTCGATGTAGCCAGCCAGCGCCTGAGCGGCGAGCTGGTTCCGCTGGCCGTCGGGCGCCTCACCGTCTATGTGCACGAGAAAGACCGCGCCGTGAACCTGGCCAACTGGTTTTTCGAGGGCTTCCGGCGCCTGGGCCAGTTGCGCACCACTGACTTCACCGAGGAACAGAAGCGCCGCATGCGGGAGACCCGCTCGGTCCAGTTCATTGACGCCCGCATCCGCAGCGACCTGCTCGGCCACGGCTACTTCCACAACCACCCGGCGGTCAGTTCCGACCTGCTCCAGTTGCTGCGCGAAAACTGCGACGCCGGTGACGAGGCCTGCCGCCCGCTGCGCCGCGAGGACGGGGTATTTTGGAAAATCACCGACGACTACCTGGCCCCGCCGCCTTGAGGCCCGGCGTCGGGCCGCGCCCGCAGGAAATCTTTGTCTACCGCGCCCCTCCGCGCTATCTTGGCCGCGCAAGCCGCCACCCGCCGCCCCTGAGCCGGGCCAGCGGGCCGGGAAACGCACAACAACATCCAAGCCACACACCAAACCATGAAACGTCGAAGCTTCCTCAAGGTCGTGGGCGGCGCCGCCGGGCTGGCCGCCATCAACTGGACCGAAATGTTTGGCGACGCCGCGTCGCGCCCGCTCCTGCCCCATCCCAGCGGCCTGCCCCGCCGCGTCCTGGGCCGCACGGGCCGTGAAATTTCCATCGTCGGCTTCCCCGGCCTGGCGCTCTCGCGCCTGAGCCAGGAGGAGAGCAACACCGCCACCCGCAAGGCCTTCGACCTCGGGTGCAATTACTTCGACGTGGCGCCGGCCTACGGCGACGCCGAGCAAAAAATGGGCCCCGCCCTGGCCGGCTGGCGCGACCAGGTCTTCCTGTCTTGCAAGACCAAGATGCGCGACGCCAAGGGCGCCCGCGAAGAGCTCGAGCGCTCTCTGCAACGGCTCAAGACCGACCACTTCGACCTGTACCAGCTCCACCACATCCGCACCCCGACGGAGGTCGAGCAGGCCCTGGGGCCGGGCGGCGCGCTCGAGACGCTGCTCAAGGCCCGCGACGAGGGCAAGGTCCGCTGGCTGGGTTTCTCCGCCCACACCACCAAGGGCGCGCTCGCGCTCATGAAAGGCTTCCGGTTCGACACCGTCATGTTCCCGATCAACTTCGTCGAGTACTTCAGCATTGACTTCGGCAAGCCCATTCTCGCCCTGGCTAAAGAACAGGGCGCGGCGGTCATTGCCATCAAACCCACCTCCGCCGGCGCCTGGGCCCCGGGCGCCCCGCGCCAGCGCCAGTGGTGGTACCCGACCCTCGAAACGGTCGAAGACCTCCGCCTGGCCCTGCGCTTCACCCTCTCGCTCGAACCGGTCGTCACCGGTATCCCGGTCTCGTTTGCCGATCTGTTCGAGAAAGTTGTCGCCGCCGCCTGCGACTTCGCTCCCATCACCGAGACCGAGCTGGCCCAATTGCGCGACCGCGCCGCGCACAGCCTCTCGCTCTTCAAGCGCGAAGAAGACGCCGTGGCCACCGCGCGCCACCTGCCGGGGCCGCTGCATCCGGGCAGTCCGCACGAAGCCGGGCTGTACGCCTGAGCCCGGAACGAGACAGCGTACGAGCGGGCGGAACGGGCAATCTGCTCGGGGCGAAGGGTGCCCTACCTTGCGGATGGCGCACTCCACACGCTGGCGCGCAGTACAGGCGTCCGGTCGGTCGCGATGCGCATGAAGTGCGCCTGCCGGCCGCGCTTTGCTTGGCGCAGGCAAGCCGGCTGGCCGGCGCTGGAGGACGGGTTCGGATGCCGGATGCGGAAACCGGGCGCGGTGGGCGGTTCACCCGGAGGCGTAGCGCCGATTGGCACTCGGCTGTACCGCCGACTGGCAGTCGGCGCGCCGCTGCCGCGCCGACGTCGGAGCGCAGAGCTCGGGTCTGCCGTGTCGCGGGTTTCCCACACGCCCGAGTTCGGCGTACCGACCGACGAGGCGTTGTCCGGTTCTGAGCCCGCGTGGCCGTGGCGCGGATCGAGCAGCGGGCGTGGCCTTCCCGCCGGATACTCCCTGTTGTATCTGGGTTGCGGTGCCGGATAATCGGCGGTGAGCAGCGGCGATTTCAGGGCTGGCCGGGCAAGGAAATCCGTCGCTTGGCCCCGCGGTATTACCCCGAGCTGGTCTGGGTGATGCGCTTGCCGGGGTTGCGGGAGTTTCTGGCCTGGAACTGCGCAGTGCTGTTGGCCGGACCAGTCCGCCCCGGCACGGCCTCGCCGGAGCCGTGCCCTGCGGCTCAATAGCCTTCCCCGCGCCAGCGGGTCAGCCACCGCCGCCAGCGTTGCCGCCAAGGGCCCAAGGGACCGAGGTCGGGCGTGAGCGGCGACAATGTTGCGTGATCAGGGGTCGGGGCCAAGCGACGGGCCGCTTCGAGCCAATGCCGGTTGTGGTAGATACGGACGCCGTCCAGGTGCGGGGTACGTGGCCACCCCCAGGGTCTAGGGCCAAGTGAGCCCCGATAGTTGTAGTGGCAGGGCAGGATGGTGATTTGGTCGAAATATCGGGCGTGGATGACTTCATTCAAAGCCAGTTGGTCGTCCACCAGGTTACGAAATCGGGTCCGCCCGCGGCGTTCTACCTCGTGACGCAACTCGGCGCTTGCGCGCACGTCCCAAAAGGTGACACCGGCGTTGAGGAAGTTGCTGGTGTACACGCCGCCGCCCAGGTGGCGACCGCCCCGATGCTCGACACAACCGGCGAAGCAGGCCCCGCGCAGCAAATTCGGGAGCGGGAGCAGCGCACGCAAGCACAACACATCCAGCCCATCCACCACCAGCGCATAATCCACCTCGAGTTCATCCAAGAACACCCAGCGTCGGTAGTCCGCATCGCGCATTGGATGTGAAAAGGCCGGGTCGGGCGCGCGCAGGTGGTACCGGATGCCCGGCACCTGATTTTGGGGCAGGCGGTCCCCGAGGACAAAGGCGTGCAGTTCGAGGTGAGGATTTTGGGCAAAGCTGCTGAAGGTGTAATCGAGGCGTTCAGCGTGCGTGCCGTACACGACGGTCACCACCGCCTGGCGAGGTTGGTGCTGCGCGGGTTGGGCGGGGGTCTCAGTCACAGGTCAGGGGCCTTAATCGTTTCCGGGTTGGGCGACGGGGCTGAACCCGGGGCCACCGGCCGGTAAAAGCGGCGGTTGGCAAAGGACATTCGGCGAAAGAAGCGCCAGCGCCGCAACGGGTCCAGCCACCCGGCTAGGCGGGGTAGGGTTTCACGGCAGCACCGCTCACCCAGCAGGCGAACGAGTCGCTGGCTTATCGCTTGCCCCCGCGGGGATTGAGCCAGCGGCTGGGGAGGGCGTCCGGTGGCCCACTGGCTGAGGTAATCGCTTTGTTGGGGTGGCTTTTGAAACGGCGGCACCGCGTGCGTCCGACGGGCCTGGACGAAAAGCAAAACCGGCTTACAGTTGACCAGCAAAACCCGCTCGCCCGCCCGCCGGGGGTCCGTCACGGCATAACGATTGCCGGTGATGGGGAAGGCGTATTTGACGCCGAACAACCGGGAAAAACCGGCCGTGTCCACCGCCGCGTGCAAGCGCTCGAGTGCAAAACCGTTTTCTTCCGCGAACACCCGAAAAAAGAGTTCCGGGCTGAACTGGTAAAAGCCGTGCCCACAGTAGTTGTTGGCTGGCGTAAAGAGCAGCAGACGACCGCCCACCCGCAGCAGGCGCATGCAGTTGGCCAGGGCGACGGGCAAGTTGAAGATGTGCTCCAAGGTGCCGCCATCCAGAACCAGGTCGTATCGCTGTTCCCACTCGGGGGGGATGGGGTGGTTGAAGTCGTGCAGCAGTTCGGCGCCTTCGTAAGCGGACGCGTCGGCCGACTCCACCATGGTCGCGCCCAGCAGCCGCAGGAAAGTCTCGAACCGCCCGGCCAGCGGCTCCAAGGCGGCGCGCCATTGCTGGCGCTCGGACGGCAACGTGCCCGGGTAAACCTCATCCAGCAATTCGACCAGCCGCTCGGGGCTGACCCAAAGGCTCTGGCGCCCCAGGGTCAGCGCGCGACCCGGCGCCAGGCCGGAGCAACGCGCTTCCACCAGGAAGCGACACGATTCCAAGGTCATGCCCATGCGACTCGCGCCACAGATTGCGGCCACGAGGCCCGGCAGCAAGCCGGTTTTGTCACAACAGCCACATTCGGTAGCCGCGGAAAGACTCTGTGGGTCGTGCAAGCCTGGGGAAGGTGTGGTGGACGTCCCTCCAAGGAGGGTGTGGCCGTTGCAGGTCCCGGAACGGGGTCAAAGGTTTGCTGGGTACGTCGACTGGGTAAATCGCTACGTTGACTGCATGATTGCCGAACTGTTTTGCCTCTGAGGACCGGGCGGCGAGTCCGCGCATTTCAAGGCAAGGCGGATGATTCTGGTTGCACTTAGCGAGATTCCCGTCCGATTCAGCCGCGGGGCATGACTCTCTTACAGCGGCTGCCGTTTTACCCTTGACTTTGCTGGTATGTTGGGGACCTTACAGGCCAAAGGCTTGACAGCACTCAATCGCAAATCTTCGCTCCTATGACCTGCAAACTTTGGTTCCCCCCGAGGCTGAAAAGCGGCCTTTTGGCCGCAAGCTTTTTGGCAAGTCTCAACCTGCTCGCTGCCGGATTCACCGAAGTGCAGGACAACGGCATAATACCCGATGGTGGCCATTCGCCGGCAGCGGCGTGGGGTGACTTTGATGGAGACGGATGGCCGGATCTCTTTGTCAGCAGCTACGAGGGTATCGGGACGTTGTATCGCAACCGAGGCAACGGCCAATTCGAAAATCTGGTCGAGGCGCTCCCGAATCTAGGTTCATTTTCACACGGTTGCTCTTGGGCTGACTTCGACCAAGATGGGCGCCTAGACCTTTTTGTCGCCAAACGCAACAGTAACCCGAGTTTGCTTTATCGGAACTTGGGAAATCTCAGCTTTGCCAGGCTCACAGAACCGGTCATTCCCGGCACGGTCGGCGACGGCGTCGGGGCGGCATGGGGTGACTTCAACGGAGACGGGCTTCCCGACATTTTCTTCACTGACCTCTACGGGTTTAATCGGCTTTGGCGCAACGAGGGTAACGGCACTTTGATCGCGTTGGGAAACTCACCGGTTTTGGAGCGAGATGGCGGGGTCGGCTGCGCGTGGGGGGACTATGACGGCGATGGCGACCTGGACTTATTCGTGACCAAGGGAGGCAATCGGTCCAATTCACTCTACCGCAATGACGGCGGAGCATTCGTGAAAATCAACGAGGGCGAAGTGGTTAACAATCCCGGATATTCGGTGGGCTGTGCGTGGGGGGACTATGACAATGACGGTGACCTGGATCTCTACGTGGCCAACCGGCTCGGTCCCAACTTTCTATACCGCAACAATGGCAACGGCACTTTTACGCGGATTACCGAGGGACCCCATGTCACCGATGTGGACGACTCCAATGGATGCACGTGGGCCGATTACGACAATGATTGCGACCTGGATTTGTTCATTGCCAGCTTCAATCAGCCGGGCGTTCGCATTTATCGAAACAACGGTGATGGCACCTTTACCCAGGCCGCCGACGCATTGCCCGGGCAGCTTTCCGGATACGGCAGCGCCGTGGTGATGGCAGATTACCAAGGTGATGGATTCCTGGATCTTTTCCTTGCCCGATGGAGCGGCGGAAACAGTCAACTTTTGCAGAATCAGGGTAATTCCAATGGCTGGCTCAAAATCCGCCTGCGCGGCGAGTCCCCCAATTACTTCGGCTTGGGCGCGCAGGTCCGCATCAAAACGGTCCACGGGGGAAGCGAACGCTGGCAGATGCGTCAGGCCGTGGCCTACGACGGCTGGGGCGGAACCTCGGAGGAAATTCACTTCGGGTTGGGGAATGCCACGGAGGTGGAAACCGTGAGGGTCCGATGGCTTTCGGGGAAAGTCACCGAACTGCACAATGTCGCCGCCAATCAGGTATTGACGGTGGTCGAGCAGCCCCCGCCCTTGGAAATCTTGCCCCCTGCCGTCTTCGCCACTTTCCCCCTCGAGGTCACGCTGGTCTCGCGCGTCGAGGGCGGCGAGGTGCGTTACACCCAGGACGGCACCGAGCCCACGCCCGATTCCCCGGCTTACACCGGTCCGTTCACCCTGACGACTTCCACCCGCGTGCGGGCGCGGGTGTACAAGGACGGGGCCCCGGCGTCGGAGGTGCTGAGCGCGTTGTACCTGGAGAATCGTTGGAACGACGGCATTCCCGGGGCTTGGCGCGAGCTGCACTTCGGCGCCGCTTGGTTTACCCGGGAAGATGCCGCCGCGTTGGCGGATGCTGACGGCGACGGCGCCAACAACCTCCAAGAATGGCTGGCCGGCACCGTCCCGACCGACCCCGCTTCCCGCCCCGGAAATCCCCCGGCGTTGCTGACCCTGACCCCTCCCGGCGGCGAATTCGAGTTGAGCGTGACCGTCCGGGGGACCTCGCCGCTGTCCCTCGCGCGGATTCACTACACCTTGGACGGCGCGGAGCCCGATGCATCTGCCCCCGTGCTGCCCGAAGCGGGGTTGGACCTGACCGCCTCCGCCACGCTCCGGGCGCGGGCTTTCTTCGAGGGTAACCCAGTTTCCCCGGTGGTCCAAGGTGTGTTCACCGTGCGGCCGGTCGCGCCGCGGATCACCCGGCAACCGGCCAACCGGGCCGTGCTGGCCGGGGGGAACGTGGCCTTCGAGTGCGAGGCGGTGGGCACCCCGCCCTTGTCTTACCAATGGACGTTCAACGACGAAGACCTTCCTGGCGCGAACGAGCCGGTGCTGCGGCTTACCGCGGTGCAACCCGCCCAGGCCGGCCTCTACCGGGTGCGCGTGAGCAACGCCCTGGGCTCGGTCACCAGCGAGCCCGCGCGGCTCACCGTCAACCAGCCCCCGCAGATCGTGCGGCAACCCGAGTCGCAAACCGTGCAGGTCGGCGCCCCGGTCACCTTCACTGTCGAGGTCATCGGCACCGAACCGTTCCTCTTCGAGTGGTATCGCAACGGCGTCCGCATCCCGGGAGCCCCGAACGCGCCCGCCTTCACGTTGTCCGCGGCGAAACCCACCGACGCCGGCAATTACCACGTCCGTGTGCGCAACGCGTACGGCATGGTCAACAGCCTCATGGCCACGCTCACCGTGACCGAGCAGCCCCAGTTGCCGATGATCACCGTCCACCCGGTCGGCCAGACCCGGCAGGAAAACCAGAGCGTGGCGCTCAGCGTCACGGCCGGCGGCACCCCGCCCCTGAGCTACCAATGGTTCCGCAACGGCCAGCCGCTCTCCGGGGCCACCAGCGCAAGACTCGAGTTCGCCAGCCTCCGGCTTGCCGATGCCGGCACGTACTGGGTCGAAGTCCGCAACGCCGCGGGCGCGGTCGTCTCGCAGCCCGCCGTGCTCCAGGTGCTCCCTCTCCAGCCCGGTGGCACAATCAACTTCAACAACCGCGTCCTGGTGGCCGGGGTGGACGCCCCGGTCTTTGACGAAGACGGCACCACTCGCCTGGCCGGTCCCGCCTACCTTGCGCAGCTTTATGCCGGCCCGACGGCCGACGCTCTGGCGCCCGTGGGCTGGGCCGTGCCCTTCCGCACCGGGGACAACGCCGGCTACGTGGCGGGCGGCAGCGTGATCGTGGTCCCCACCGTGGCGCCCGGTGCGACGGCCTCGGTGCAAATGCGCGTCTGGGAATCGGCGCGCGGGGCCGACTTCGAGTCCGCCCTGCGGGCCGGCAGCCGCGTGGGGGTCTCGGCCGTGCTGCAAATCCCCACCGGCGGCGCCGGCGACCCGCCCTCCTTCCCGGCCGATCTGGTGGGCCTGACCAGCTTCCGGCTCAGCCGCGAGACCGAACCGCCGGTCATCGCGATCACCTCCCCCGCGTCCGGCACGACCCACGACGACCGTTTCACCCTGGCCGGCACGATCACGGACAACGTGGCCGTGATGGCCGCCGCCTGGGAATGGAACGGCCGGGCGATGGGTGAACTGGCGCTCAGCGACGGACGCTTCGAGGTCGCCGGCCAACGGTTGGTACTCGGAGAAAACCGCCTGCGTGTCACGGCCCGCGACGCCGCCGGCAACGCCGCCGCCGCCGAAGTGCTCGTGGTGTACGAGCCGGCCCGCCTCCTCACCTTGAGTCCGCCGCCCGCCACTCGCGAAGGCCGGCGCGTAAGCACCGAGCTGATGTTCACCAGCCCCGGCGGTGTGGGCGGGTTGACCCTGGTGGTGCGCTACGACCCGGAGTGGTTCCGCGACCCGGAATTGACCTGGGCCGACCAGCCGGCGCTGGCGGGCGCCCTGACTCAGGTGAACACCCAGACCGCCGGCGAAGTCCGGGCCACGGTCTCCCTGCCCGGCGGCGCGCTCCCCGCCGGCGCCCTGCCCCTGGCCACGCTTTCCCTGCGCGCCCGCAGCGTGCCGGACGCAACCACCACCCCGCTCGTGCCCGCGCTGGCCGACGTGGCCGACGTCACCGGCGCCGCGCTCGATTACGGCAACGGCGCCGTGCCGGCCAATGTGGAGATCACCCCGCGCCGCCTGGTGGGCGACCACAACGGCAACGACGCCCTCGACGTGGGCGACGCCGCGTTGATCCAGCGCCTGATCGTCCAGCTCGATCCGCCGCGCGCCTGGGATGTCCCGGCCAATGACCTCAACGCCAGTCAGAGCCTGGACTCGGGCGACGTGGTGAAGGTCCTGCGCGTGGTGACCGGCCTGGACGCCGCCCCGGCGCCGCGCGGCCCGGGGCTGGCCGGCCCGTCCCGGCATTCTCCCGTGCGGCTGGCTGCGGTCCCGGTGGTCGAAGCCCAACTCACCGCCGAGCCGACCCGGCTCTGGCCCGGGGACACCGTGCGGGTGCGGGTGCGGCTGAGCCAACGCCCGCCCGACCTCACCGGTGTGAGCCTCACCGTGAATTATCCGGCCACGGCTCTCCGGCTGTCTGGCGCGGACAGCGTGCGGGTCGGTGCCGCCGTTCCGGCGGGCGTGGCCACGGTGCTGGCCGTGGACGAAGCCGCCGGGCAAATCCGCTTTGCCGCGTCTGGTCCTGACGCCTGGCCCGCGAGCGACGAGCCGGTGCTGGAAATAGTCTTCCAACTGCTCAACGGGCCCGGTGCCAGCCCTTGGACCATCGCGCTGAGCTCGGGACAGGTCGCCTGGGACAAGGGCTACGAAGTGGCGGCGCTGGCGGCGACCGACATCACCCTGCACGCGCAGGTGTTGCACCTGCCCGTTCCGGACCTGACCAGCCAGGACGGGCCGCAACTCGAATTCGCCACCGAGCCCGGGCTGCGTTACCGCGTCGAAGTCTCTGAAGACCTCCAGACCTGGACGCTGCTGGAAGAAGTCCTCGGCACCGGGCAGGCGCAACGCATTCTGGACCCCGCGCCGCCGGTGCGGCCGGCCCGGTTTTACCGGGTGCTGATCCTGCGCTGAGCCGGCTGTTTGTAGTGAGGAGTCAACTGCTGCCGACGCGGCGCCGTCGCAGCGGCGCCCTACCCGGCTGCCCGCAGGCTTCACTCGGTAGGGCCGTGCTGTGGCGCGGCCGTCTTCGCCGCCGCCTTGCCCAACCGGGTCGCGCGCGGCTAAAACGGCAGGCGTGACGGCCGCCCGCCTCGCCGAGGATTCCCGCTTCATGCGCCTGGCCCTGCGCCTGGCCGCGCGGGCGCGGGGCTTCACTTCGCCCAATCCGCTGGTGGGCGCGGTGCTGGTCCGGCGCGGCCGCATCCTCGGCCGGGGATGGCATCACCGCGCGGGCGAACCCCACGCCGAGCTCGAGGCGCTGCGCGACGCGGCGCGGCGCGGCTTTTCGGCGCGCGGCGCCACGTTGTACGTAACCCTCGAGCCGTGTTGCACCCACGGCCGCACCCCGCCCTGCACCGAAGCCATCCTCGCCGCCGGCATCCGAAGGGTGGTCGCCGCCGCCACCGACCCCAACCCGCGCCACGCCGGCCGCGGCTTCGACCGGTTGCGCGCGGCCGGGCTGCGGGTGGAGACCGGCCAGCTTGAGGCGGAGGCGACCCGGCTCAACGAGGCGTTCAACCACTGGATTGTGCACGGCACGCCGTGGGTGACGCTCAAGTGCGCGATGACGCTCGACGGCAAGATCGCCACGGCCGCCGGCGAGTCACGCTGGATCACCGGCCCGGCCGCCCGCGCGCGCGCCCAGCAGTTGCGGTTGGAGGCGGACGCCGTGCTGGTGGGCGTGAACACCGTCCTTGCCGATGACCCGGCGCTGACCGTGCGTCGCCCGGGCGCGGCCGCCGGCCCGGCGGCGGTGCTCAAGCCGGTGCGCCGGCTGGTGCTCGACTCGCGGGCGCGCACGCCGCTCACCGCGCGGCTGGTCACCGATGCTTGGGCCGCTTGGACCACCGTCTTTGTGAGTCGCCGCGCCCCGGCCCGGCGCGTGGCGGCTCTCGAGCGTCGGGTGCGGGTGGTGGCGGCGCCGGACAAGGACGGTCGGTTGGACCTGGATTGGATTCTGCGGCGGCTGGGCCGGGAGGGCGTCACGCATCTGCTGGTCGAGGGTGGCGGCGAAGTGAATGCCTCTTGTTTCGCGGCGGGGCGGGTGCACCGCGTGGTTTTTTTCTATGCGCCCAAGGTGCTGGGCGGGCGCGCGGCCCGCAAGGCGGTGGCGGGGGAGGGCTTTTGCACCTGGCCGGAGATTCCGCGGCTGCGCGACCTGGAGTGGCGTCGCGCGGGCGAGGACCTCTGGCTCACCGCGCGGGTGGGCGCGGCTTGAATCGGCGCGTCGCCGGTTGGAGACTGCCCGCGCCATGTTCACCGGCATTGTTGAAGAAACCGGCGTGGTCGAACGGGTGCATCCCACCGACCGGGCGATCGAGCTGACCGTGCGCCCGAAAATCTGCGGGCAGGGTCTGCGGGTGGGCGACAGCGTGGCGGTCAACGGCTGCTGCCTCACGGTGGTGAAAATCGCCGGCCGTGGCGCCCGCCGGACGCTGCAGTTCGACCTGCTCCAGGAAACCTGGCGGCGGACCAACCTCCAGTTCGTGCGGCCCGGCGCACGGGTGAACCTCGAGCGGGCCTTGCGCGCGGACGGCCGCCTGGGCGGGCATTTTGTGACCGGCCACATTGACGGCCTGGGCCGCATCCGGCGCTGGGAGCGGGCCGGGCAGGACTGGGTGCTGGACATTGCCGCGCCGCCGGAGGTCATGCGCTACGTGGTGTTCAAGGGCTCGATCGCCGTGGACGGCATCAGCCTGACCGTGGCCGCGGTGTTGCGGGGCGGATTTCGCATCTGGATCATCCCGCACACGTGGGAAGTCACCGCGTTGCGCGAGCGCCAGGTGGGCGACGCCGTCAACCTCGAGGCCGACCTGGTGGGCAAGTACGTCGAGCAAATGCTCGCCCGGATGGAGCTGCCCCGGGCGCGGCGCCGGCGGACTTAACCGGCCCGGCCGGCCGGCTTCGCCACCGCGCGGCTTGCTTCGCGGGCGCCCCGCAGCAAGCCCGCCACGCTCAGGTGGTAGTCCAGTTCCGGCCAGTGAATGCCCGTGCCCGCGCCACAAGGTCGCCAAGCCCGGCGCTGGGCGGCGGTGGCGCGCTGAAGTGTGGGATACCACGCCAGCGGACTGCTGATCTCGCGGCCATCGGCCAGGACCACCTTCAAACGGTCCCGCGTCACGGTCACTTCCTTGACCCGGTTAGCCAAAATATTCATGCCATTTGCGCAAAAGCAGGGCCTGGTGCTCGAAAATGATTTGCCGGGCCAGCTTCAGTTCAGCCGGCTTGAGGCCGTAACTGTACGCCAGCCGTAAAGGCTCAAGCCAAAACTTCGCCGTCCCGTCACCCCGGTCCACATGGACATGCGCCGGCTCGTTGCCCTCTTCCGAGTAGAAGTAGCACACGAAACCTCGCACGCGAAGCACAGTTGGCTTACCGGCCCTGGGCTTCAAAGCTGGAGGCATACCGGCGCGCGGTCAATCCTTCGGTGACCCGGCTTGACGGACCGGCTAACCCTCGCGACGCTGCCGCTCCTGATGACGCGCACCATTCCCGGCGGCTTCCTGCTGGCCCTCGAAGGCATTGACGGCGCGGGCAAAAGTGTCCAGGCGCGGGCCGTGGGCGCGGCCCTCGAGGCGCGCGGCCTGGGCGTGGTGCTCACCCACGAGCCCACCCGCGGCCCGTGGGGCCGGCTCCTGCGCGAGTCCGCCACCCGCGGCCGGCTCGCTCCGGCGGAGGAGCTCGAGGCCTTCCTCAAAGACCGCGAGCAACACGTGCGCGAAGTGATCCGCCCCGGCCTGGCAGCGGGCCAGGTGGTCATCACCGACCGCTACTACTTCTCCACCGTGGCCTACCAGGGCGCACGGGGCCTGGACCCGGCCGAGTTGCTGCGGCGCAACGAAGCCTTCGCGCCCGAGCCGCATTTGCTGGTGTTGCTGGACCTGGACCCCGCCGCCGGCCGGGCGCGCATCGGGCAGCGGGATGGCCGGACCAACCAGTTCGAGCAGCTCGCCGAACTGGAGCGCGTCCGCGCCATTTTCCTGTCGCTGCAAAAGCCCTACCTGCTGCGGCTGGACGCCACACGCCCGGCCGCCGAACTCACCGCCGAAATCCTCGCCGCGGTGGACCGCGCGCTGACGGCGCGGGGCTTCACGCCTGTTTCGGCCGTCGCGCCCGGTTCGCACGACTCCGGGGCGTGAGCTCGAAAATTTTTACCTGGCGCAAACCACGGTACCAACCTCGCGGCTTCACCCAGCCGCGCCGGTCTTGCCAGCCAGGTGCCGGCGCTGGCGTGGCGGCGGCCGAAGGGGCGCGGCGGGGCCTTCCTCGCCGCTGGCCGGGCGTTGGGCAAGGTCGGCTTCGAGGTCCGCCCGCACGGCCGCGGCGTCCTGGCCGCGCTCGCGGACCAGGTATTCCTCGAGCAGTCGGCCCAGGCGGGGCAGGGCGATGGCGTGAGTCTGGCCGGTGCGAGCGAAGAGCCAGTCGCTGAAGCGCAGCAGCGCATCGAAGGCGGAGGCCGCCCCCGCCCAGAGCCGCGGTGCGGTGCGGGGGAAGCGCCCGCTGTTGGCCACCAGGTCCCAGTACCGGGCCAGCCGACGCACGCGCTGGACGGTGGCAAAGTCCACGGCGCGGCTTTCGAGCAACTCATACGGCGGCAGCGGCGACCACACCTGGCCCCACGCGGCGTCATGGCGGACGATGGGCGTGCCGCGCAGCCGCTTGAGCAGGCCGAGCTGGATTTCGTGCGGCCGCAGCGCCAGCAGGCGGTCGAAGCCGGCGGCGAAGCTTTCCAACGTCTCACCCGGCAGGCCGAAGATGAGGTCGGCGTGCAGATGCACCCCGGTTTCGGCGCGCAGCCAGCGGAGGTTTTCCTCGAGCCGGGCATAATCCTGGCGGCGCCGGATGCGCGCGGCCACCTCCGGGTTGAAGGTTTGGATGCCCACCTCGAACTGGAGCGCGCCGGGAGAAAAATCGGCGATGACCTCGCGCAGCGCCGGTGGCAGGCGGTCCGGCACCAGCTCGAAGTGCAGGAACAGGCCGGGCCGCCAGTGGGTGCGGAAGAATTCGAGAATGGCGCGGCTGGTGCGCAGGTTCAGGTTGAAGGTGCGATCCACGAACTTGAAGTGCCGCACCCCGCGCGCCAGCAAACGGTCCAGCGCCGCCAGCAGCGGCTCGAGCGGGAAGGCGCGCACGGGCAGGTCCAGCGAGGACAGGCAAAACTCGCACTCGAAGGGACACCCGCGCGAGGCCTCGACGTAGATGAGGCGGTGGGCAATGTCCGCCTCGGTGTATTCCTCGTAGGGCAGGCACACGCGATCCAATGGCGGCAACGGCGCCTCGAGCACGCGCGCGGGCGGTTCGCCCCCGGCCAGCAGCCGCCGGCACAACTCGGCGAAGGCCAGGTCGGCCTCGCCGGTAATCACGCAGTCGGCCAGGCGCGTGAGCTCCTGCTGGTCGGTTTCGTAACTGACCTCGGGGCCGCCCAGCACCACCCGCACGCCGGGGCGCAGCCGCTTGAGCAGCGCCACGACCGCGGCGGTCTCGCGGGCATTCCAGATGTACACGCCCAGGCCCACGATGCGCGGCTCCAGCGCCAGCAGACGCTCGACGATGTCCAGCGGCCGTTGGCTGATGTCGAACTCGGCCAGCGCCGCGCGCGGACGTAACTCGCCCAGATTGGCCAACAGGTAGCGCAGGCCGAAGGCGGCGTGGATGTACTTCGCGTTGAGCGTGGCCAGGACAATGTCGGGCATCGCACGGCCAACTTAGCCGCGCCGCGCGGGCGGGGAAAGCGGCCGCCGCGCGCGGGGCGCAGGCAGGCCGGCTGGCTGGCGTAGTTGGTAGGGCCGCGCTGCGGCGCGGCCGGATGGGCGGCGCCGGCGCAGCGGCGCCCTACCCCGCGGAGCGTGTGGAGTGCGCCGGCTTGCCGCGCTTCGCGTGGCGCAGGCAGGCCGGCTTGCCGGCGCTGTGGAGCAGGTGTCGCGCCGGCCCCGTAGCACAGACCTCTGGTCTGCTGTATCGCGGGTTTCCAACCCGCCGGAACGCGGCGCACCGCCCGCCGGAGCCGACTGGCAGTCGGCGATACAGCAGGTTGGAAACCTGCGCTACAAGGCAAGGCCGACGGCGGGGGCGCCGTCGGCGGCACGCGCGGGCGCGTGCGCTCCCCGAAACGGGGTCGGCGGCAAGTTGCCGCCGACAACGGCCTGGTAGGCCGTGCCACCCCGCAGCAGAAAAGCGGCAGCAAGCTGCCGCACTCCAAGCGCTGCCGCGCGGGCCGGGCGTCCGGTGAGTCACGAAGCGTATGAAGTGCGCCCGCCTGCCGCGCTTCGCGTGGCGCAGGCAGGCCGGCTTGCCGGCGCTGTCGGTAGGGCCGCGCTGCCGCGCGGCCTACCCACCCGATAGCTCCAACCCGGTCGCGAGAATGGGGCGCGCTCGAAAATTTTGCCGCGGCTTTCCACCGCACCACCATTCCGTTCATGCACCGCGCCACCGGTTCCGCCCGCCTTGGCCCGCATTGACGCCCGCGCCCCGGGTTTGGTAATCCCGCCGACGCCATTCAGCCCGCAGCCATGTCGCTTCTGGCCCAGTTTATCGGCCTTGCTATATGCGCCGGGCTCGCCGCGATCGCGGCGGAGCCGGCGTGGGAGACCGGTCCCGGCCACCGCCGCGCGCCCTTGCCGGTGCCTGCGGCGGGCCAAACGGGCTTTACGGCACTGCCCGGAAGCGCCACCGGAATCCGGTTCACCAACCAACTCTCCCAGGCGCGCTACCTCGAGAACGCGAACCTGCTCAACGGCTCCGGCGTGGCCCTGGGCGATTACGACGGCGACGGCCGGTGCGACCTCTACCTCTGCCGCCTGGAAGGCCCCAACGCCCTGTACCGCAACCTCGGCGGCTGGCGCTTCGAGGACGTGACCGCCGCCGCCGGCGTGGCCTGTGCCGACCAGTTGTCCACC
>CAYXPA010000026.1:0-2936 GCA_964466945.1 uncultured Verrucomicrobiota bacterium
GAGATCACCGCCCGGCCGCCGGCCTTCAAGCCCGCCCGCGCGCGACTGGCGCCGGGGGGATTTTCGCCGCTGGCCGGCCTGCGCCTCGAGGTGCGCGGCACGCCGGACTTCAGCTACCAGATCGAGCGTTCCGGCGACCTGGTCCACTGGGAGCCGGCCCTGGTGTTGGCGCCGGACGCCGCGGGCCGCAGTGCCGGGGAAGACCCTGCCGGCGGCGGCTGGCCGTGGCAGTTTTACCGGGCGCGCAGCCTTCCCTGAAGGGCTCCGGCGCGGCGGGACAATCAGGCTTGCGCGCCGGGGGCGCTTGGCTAGTTTGTCGCGGCGTCGCGATTTCCGCGGCGCGCGCGGGCCGGGCGTTCACAGGCATTTCCCGTCCATGGAACCACCTGGGACGGCCGGACTGCGCCCGCAAACCAGCGAGAACAACATGAGCACATTGGGCGACTGCAACACCACCAATCCACACGTGATCCAATGGGTCCGGGAAATGGCCGCGTTGTGCCAGCCCGACCGCCTGTTCTGGTGCAACGGCTCGGAGGAGGAAAAGCAGGCGCTGACCGAGCGGGCCGTGGCCGATGGCGTGCTCATCCGGCTCAACCAGGAAAAGCTCCCCGGCTGCTACTACCATCGCTCCCATCCCAACGACGTGGCCCGGGTCGAGCAATGCACCTACATCTGCACCGACACCGAGGCCGAGGCCGGGCCCACCAACAACTGGGCCCTGCCCCGCGAGATGAAGGAACGGCTCTACGCCCTGGCCCGCGGCGGCATGAAGGGCCGCACCATGTACGTCATCCCCTACCTCATGGGCCCGCCCGGTTCGCCCCTGGCCAAGGTGGGCCTCGAGTTGACCGACTCGATCTACGTGGTGCTCAACATGCGCATCATGACCCGCATGGGCGACATCGCCTACCGGCAGCTCGGCGACAGCGACAACTTCAACCGCGGCCTGCACTGCCTCCTGGACCTCAACCCCGAGCGCCGTTACATCTGCCATTTCCCCCGCGAGAACCTCATCATCTCCGTCGGCTCCGGCTACGGCGGCAACGTGCTCCTGGGCAAGAAATGCCTGGCCCTGCGCATCGGCTCCTACCTGGGCCGGCAAGAGGGCTGGATGGCCGAACACATGCTCATCCTGGCCGTTGAATCGCCCTCCGGCGAAAAAACCTACGTCGCCGCCGCCTTCCCCAGCGCCTGCGGCAAGACCAACTTCGCCATGCTCATCCCGCCGGCGCATTTCGCGGGCTGGAAAATTTGGACCATCGGCGACGACATCGCCTGGATGAAACCCGGCGCCGACGGCCGGCTCTACGCCATCAACCCGGAGATGGGCTACTTCGGCGTCGCCCCCGGCACCAACTACCAGTCCAACCCCAACGCGATGCGCACCATCGCGCGGGACACCATCTACACCAACGTCGCCCTGACCCCCGACCTGGACGTGTGGTGGGAAGGCAAGGACGGCCCGCCGCCCAAGGAATGCCTGGACTGGCAGGGGCGCCGGTGGACGCCCGAGTCCAAGGAAAAGGCCGCGCACCCCAACAGCCGCTTCACGGCTCCCGCGCGCAACAACCCGGCCCTGGCGCCGGAATTCGACGACCCCAACGGCGTGCCCATCAGCGCCATCATCTTCGGCGGCCGCCGGGCCACGACCATGCCGCTGGTCTTCGAGGCCTTCAACTGGGTCCACGGCGTCTTCGTCGGCGCCACGATCGGCTCGGAAATGACCGCCGCCGCCGTGGGCGGGCTGGGCCAGGTGCGCCGCGACCCCATGGCCATGCTGCCCTTCTGCGGCTACAACATGGGCGACTACTTCCGCCACTGGCTGCGGATGCGCAAACGCCTCAAGTACCCCCCGCGCATCTTCCACGTGAACTGGTTTCGCCGCGACGCCCAGGGCCGCTTCCTCTGGCCGGGGTTCGGCGAAAACATGCGCGTGCTCAAATGGATCGTGGACCGCTGCCGCGGCCGCGCCAACGCGTACGAAACCCCGCTGGGCTGGGTGCCGGGCCCTGACGACATTGACCTGGGCGGCCTGGAAAACTTCACCGCTGCCGACCTCGAAAAAGTGCTCGAGATTGACCTCGAGGAGTGGCGCCGCGAACTCATCCTTCAGGAAGAACTCTTCCTCAAGCTTTACTCCCACCTGCCCAAGGAAATGATCTTCCAGCGCGAACTGCTCGTGGCGCGGCTCTAGGCGGCCGGGTCGTGCGCGGCGCGGGAAGTTCGCGGGCCCAGACTCCCGCCGGCCCCGCCCGGCCGCAACCGGGCGGCGGCGGCCGCGCGCAGGGCGTTGAAATTGCCCTCCTCGCAGCACCGCACAAAGGCCTCAGTGGCCGTCTTGAGGTCTTCCCAGCGCGCGCGAATGGCCCGCGCCTCGGCTTCCGAAATCTGATTGTCCGCCGCGGCCGAGGCCACCACCGCCAGCAGGTCCGCAAACTCCTGCACCACCTGGTTGGTGGCCGGGATCAGGTCCGGCGGATGCGGCCAGACGGCCCGCGGGTTGCGGATGAAAAAGCCGCCGGCCCGCTGGCAAATCCACTGCACAATTCGGTCGTCGCCCGTGCTGCGCACCAGTTGCTCGATCCGGTCCAGCGGATTGGGCGCGCCACTGCCGGACGCGGTCGCCGGCTCGGCCCACTTGTAGATCAGCGAGAGCGACAGCCCCAGATCGGCGGCGATTTGCTTTGGGTTTCCCGCGTCGTACACCGCGCGCAACAATTCGTGGGATTGCATGGACCCCGCGAGAGTGCCGGCGCGCGGCGGTCCGGGCAAGGTTCGAGCGCGGCCAGCCGCTGGGCGTATGGAGTGCGCCGGCCTGCCGCGCTTCGCTTGGCGCAGGCAGGCCAGCTTGCCGGCGCTGTCGGTAGGGCCGCGCTGCCGCGCGGCCGGATGAGCGGCGCCGGCGCAGCGGCGCCCTACCTCGCGGAGCAGGC
>CAYXPA010000026.1:3036-40112 GCA_964466945.1 uncultured Verrucomicrobiota bacterium
CGCGCGGCCGGATGAGCGGCGCCGGCGCAGCGGCGCCCTACCTCGCGGAGCAGGCGGGCCGCAGGCGGCCGGGCGGGCCGCACCACCCGTATCGGAAAGCGGCAGCAAGCTGCCGCACTCCAGGCGCTGGCGCGCGGCACGAGTTGCCCGGTAAATCGCGGCGCGTATGGAGTGCGCCGGCTGGCCGGCACTGTCGGTAGGGCCGCGCTGCCGCGCGGCCGGATGAGCGGCGCCGGCGCAGCGGCGCCCTACCTCGCGGAGCAGGCAAAACGAGGCCGGCCAGGTTGGCCAGCCTCCCGGAGCGTTATACCAGCGGCGTGATGCCGCCCGCCGCCGTCACCGCACTTTCACTGGCCAAACGCCGCGTTTTGCCGTAAAACCCCGCCGGGTTATGGGCGAAGCGAAGACCCCACACGTCACCCGAGAACTGGTCATCACCAACAAGCTGGGCATCCACGCCCGGCCGGCCTCCATGTTGGTGCGCGTGGCCAGCCGTTACCGCGCGGACGTGTACTTCGAGAAAGACGGCGAAACCGTCAACGGCAAGAGCATCATGAACCTGATGATGCTCGCCGCCGGCCCCGGCTCCCGCATCCGCATCCACGCCGAAGGCGCGGACGCCGCCCAGGCCGTGGCCGAGATCGAGCGGCTGGTGAAATCCAAGTTCGACGAGGACTGACCGCCCGCGCCGGCCATGAGCACGCCCCACCTGGACATCCGCGCCGTGGCCCACCTGGCCCGCCTGGAACTGACACCCGAGGAACAAACCCGCTACGGCGCGCAGCTCGGCGACATCCTCCGCTACGTCGAGCAGCTTCAGCAGGTGGACGTGACCGGGGTCGAGCCCACCGCCCATGCCCTGCCCCGGTTCAACGTCGCCCGCCCGGACGTGGTCCAGCCCTCCCTGCCCCTCGAGGCCGCGTTGCGCAACGCCCCCGCCCGCGGTCAGGACCTGTTTGTGGTGCCGAAAATCGTCGAGTAGGCGCCGCCTGGCATGTTGCACCGGCTTTCGCTTTCCGAACTGACCGCCCGCCTGGCCGCGGGGGACTGTTCCGCGGTCGAGGTCACCCGCGCCTGCCTGGACCAAATCCAGCGTTGCGACGGGCAGGTGAAGGCCTTCCTGCACGTGGACGCCGCAGCCGCGCTGGCCCAGGCTGAAGCGGCCGACGTCGCCCGACGCGCCGGCGTGACCGCTGCCGAGCGTCCCCTGTTGGGCGTGCCCGTGGCGCTCAAGGACAATCTCGCCACGCGCGATCAGCCCCTGACCTGCGGCTCGCGCATCCTCGAAAACTTCGTCTCCCCCTACGACGCCACGGTGGTCGAGAAACTGCGCGCCGCCGGGGCCGTTTTGCTGGGCCGGTTGAACCTGGACGAATTCGCGATGGGCAGCTCGACGGAGAACTCCGCCTTCGGCCCCACGCGCAACCCCTGGGACCCGACGCGCATCCCGGGCGGCTCCTCCGGCGGCTCGGCGGCGGCCGTGGCCGTGCGCGAGGTGCCCGCCGCGTTGGGTTCGGATACCGGCGGCTCGGTACGCCAACCCGCCGCGCACTGCGGGGTGGTGGGACTCAAGCCCACCTACGGCCGGGTCTCGCGCTACGGCCTGGTGGCCTACGCCTCCTCGCTGGACCAGGTCGGCGTCCTCGCCCGCACCGTGCGCGACGCCGCCATGCTGCTGGGCGTCATTGCCGGCCACGACCCGCGCGACGCCACCAGCCTGCCGGAGCCGGTGCCCGATTACGGGGCCGCGCTGGGCCCGGGCGATCTGCGGGGGCTCAAGCTGGGTCTGCCCCGCGAGTACCGCATCCCGGGCTTGCATCCCGAGGTGCGCGCGGCCGTGGACGCCGCGGTGAACCAACTTCAAGCCCTGGGCGCGGAACCGGTGGAAGTTTCCCTGCCGCACACCCCGTACGCCCTGGCGGCCTATTACATCATCGCCCCGGCCGAAGCGAGCGCGAACCTGGCGCGCTTTGACGGCGTGCGTTACGGCCTGCGCGTGGCCGGGGCCGACCCCACCGAGATGTACCAGCGCACGCGCGGCGCGGGCTTTGGCCCCGAGGTCAAGCGCCGCATCCTCCTGGGCACCTACGTGCTCAGCCGGGGGTACTACGATGCCTATTACCTGCGCGCCCAGAAGGTGCGCACGCTCATCCGGCGGGACTTCCTGCGGGCCTTCGAGCAGGTGGACGCCCTGGTCACGCCCACCACGCCGGGACCGGCCTTCAAGCTGGGCGAAAAGGTGAGCGACCCCCTGCAAATGTACCTCGAGGACATCTTCACCCTGTCCTGCAACCTGGCCGGCCTGTGCGGCATCAGCCTGCCGTGCGGCTTCACGCGCGAGCCCCGCCTGCCCATCGGGCTGCAACTGCTGGGTCCGCCCCTGGGCGAAGCCACGCTGTTGCGCATCACCCACGCCTACGAACAGGCCACGCCCTGGCATCGCGAGGCGCCACCGCTGGCCGGGGTTTAACGCGCGGCCGACGCGCGACCGGCGCGCGGCTTTCAATCCACCCGCGCCACCCGCCGCAACTCCGCCACCCGCCGGGCAATCTCCGCCCGGGTCACGCGCGCGGTGCGCCGCACGCCGAAACCTTCGCAACAAAACGACGCCACCACGCTCCCGTGCAGCATCGCCGCGCGCAGATGCCGCCGCGGATTGCCCCCCGCCCGGGCCAGGTAACCCATCAGCCCGCCGGCGAAAGAGTCCCCCGCCCCGGTCGGGTCCACCACGCGCGCCAACGGATAGGCCGGGCACAGGAACAGGCCGTCCGGGCCGGACAACAACGCGCCGTGCTCGCCCTTTTTGATGATGACATGCGCCGGGCCCAGGCGATGAATGCGGCGCGCCGCCGCCAGGAGATTGTCCTCGCCGCTGAGCTGACGGGCCTCGCCGTCGTTGAGCACCAGCGCATCCACGCGCCGCAACAGGCGCAGGAGGTCTGGCAGCGCGGTGTTGAGCCACAGGTCCATCGTGTCGGCGAGCACGAACCGGGGCCGGTGCATCTGGTCCAGCACATGATGCTGAAGCGCGGGGGCGATGTTGGCCAAGAGCACGAACGGTGTGGCCCGATAGGCCGCGGGCAGTTGCGGCTGGAATCGCTCGAACACGCCCAGCTCGGTCCGCAACGTGCGCCGGTGGTTCATGTTCACCTCGTACTCGCCCGCCCAGTGAAAGGTCCGCCCCTCGGCCACCTGCAGCCCCGCCAGGTCAATGCCGTGCCGCTGGTACAACGCCAGATACCGCGCGGGAAAATCCCGGCCCACAATGCCCACCAGCCGCACCGGCGCGAAGAAACTGGCCGCCAGCGCCGCGTGACTGGCCGAGCCGCCCAACAGGCGCGGGGCTTCCGCCCGGGGCGTCTTGATGGAGTCCAGGGCCGTGGAACCGACGACGAGCACGCTCATGATGTTGCGCAACCGACCGATAGCCGCGGGCCGTGCCACCGCGCCGCCGCTCTCACGCGACCTGACGCGACGTTTCCGACCGCCCGCGCGCCTCAGGCTAGGCGACGGCGAAATTCCCGGCAAGCGCACGTCACGTCCGGCGCGTTCAAAATGGCCGAAACCACGCAAATCCGGCGCGCGCCCGCCGCCAGCACTTCCTCGAGGTTCGCCAGGTTCAAGCCGCCGATGGCAAACCACGGCACCGTCAGATGCGCCGCGGCCCAGCGCACGTACTCGAGCGTCACCGCCGGCCGTCCCGGTTTGGTAGGCGTGGGATACACCGGCCCCACCGCCACATAGGCCGCGCCCGCGGCCACGGCCCGCTGCGCCTGCGCCGGCGCGTGCGAGCTCAGCCCCACGCCCAGTGGCGACGCGGTGTCTTCCGCGGCGCCCACGTCCGGCAATTGCCGCACGTGCGTCCAGCCGGCGTCGAAAAAATCCTCCTGCCCCAGGTGACAGAGCGGCGCGCCCACCGCGCGGGCCACGTCGGGATGGTCATTGATGACCAACCACACGTCGTGGGCCCGCGTCACTTCCAACAACCGCTCGGCCAGGCGCTGAATGTCCGTCTTGGGCCGGTCCTTGGCCCGGAGTTGGACCAGGTCCGCTCCGCCCGCGCAAAGCTGGCGGGCTATCTCGACGGGGTCGCGCCCGCGCAGATAGGCGGTGTCCACAAACGTGTACAATCGGCACTCGGCCAACGGTCGCATGTCCGGCAGTGTGTCGCGCGCGCCGGCGGCGGGCAAACCGGTTTGGGCGAGGGTGGCTCGGGGCTCCCAGTGTTCAATGCCTGGTGATTGGGTTCAGGAAAGCCGCCGTCTGTCGCGACGGGCGTCGCCGCCTTTTTCTTTGGCGACCGAGATGGTGGCCGCTTCGGGCCGACGGCCAGCGCACTGTCGGCGAAGAGCGAAAACACGCCCGCCGGCAGGCCGGCCGGGCCTGGCCCGGTTGGCGGGGCCAAGCAAAACCAACCGAATCGTTCTGGCTGAGCGTCCGCGCGAGCTTGCCGGGAAAACGCGTTACTCGCCCGCGGGGCTTCAGGGCGCGGGGGTGACCGCGCGGGTTGAAGTCTCTGATCATTTGCCCGACGAGTTGCACGTGACTTCGCCAGTGGATAGGTGGACACCCCCGGCTGCGGCGGTCCGGTTTGCGTTGCCCCGACCGGCGGCCGAGCTCCATGCTTCGCGCATGAAGACCACCCGCCGTCAGTTCCTCGGCCTCTCCGCCTCGCTGGCCCTCATTTCGCCCCGCCGTCTCCTGGCCGGCGAAGCCGCCGGTGCAGCGGAAGCTCCGTTGCCGCTCCCTGAAGTCAAGCCCACCCGCGGCCCGCTGCGCGTTCACGCCACGAATCCCCGTTACTTCGCCGACGCCACCGGACGCGTCGTTTACCTGACCGGCGCCCACACGTGGCCGAATCTGGTGGACCAGGGCTTGAGCGACCCGCCGCCGCCCTTCGACTTCCCCGCCTACCTCGAGTTCCTCACCCGGCACGGCCACAATTTCATCCGGCTGTGGACCTGGGAACACACGGTCTGCGACATTGATTACGACGGGCACCAGATGCGCTACCACGCCGCCCCGCAGCCCTGGCCGCGCACCGGCCCGGCGCGGGCGCTCGACGGCAAGCCCCGGTTCGACCTGAGCCGGTTCAATCTCGACTACTTCGAGCGCCTGCGCACGCGCGTGCAGGCGGCGGGGCGCCGGGGTATTTACGTCTCGATCATGCTCTTCGAAGGCTGGGCCATGCAGCACGCCCGCGGCGCTTACGAGGGGCATCCGTTTCACCCGGCCAACAACCTGCAAGGGGTCGGCGGCGACGTGAACGGCGACGGCAAGGGCCTCGAGATACACACGCTCACGAACCCCGCCACGCTGCGGCTTCAGGAGGCCTACGTGCGCCGGGTGATCGAAACCGTGAACGACCTCGACAACGTCCTCTACGAAATCTCGAATGAAAACCACCCCGCCTCGACCGACTGGCAGTATCACTTCATCCGCTTCATCCGGGCGGAGGAACGCCAGCGAGGTCTCGTTCATCCGGTGGGCATGACGTTCCAATACAAGGGCGGCCGCAACCAAACGCTCTTTGACAGCCCGGCGGACTGGATCTCGCCCAATCCCGACGGCGGCTATCGCGACGACCCGCCGCCCGCCGACGGCCGCAAGGTGGTCCTCAACGACACCGACCATCTCTGGGGCATCGGGGGCAGCCCGGACTGGGCTTGGAAAAGCTTCACGCGCGGACACAACGTGTTGTTCATGGATCCTTACGACGGCGTGACCTTCGGCGCGGGCGATCCCGCGAAGTGGGAACCGCTCCGGCGCGCGCTGGGCCAGACGCGCCTCTGGGCCGAGCGCCTCAACCTCGCGGCCATGATCCCGCAACCCGATCTGGCCAGCACGCGGTACTGCCTCGCACGGACGGACGGCGACCAGCCCGAACTCCTGGTCTATGCGCCTGCACCCGGTCCGGTACGCGTGGATTTGCGCGCCATCTCCAGGCCGCTCGAGGCTGCTGAGCATGATCCCGCCACCGGACGGCTCCGCCGCCTGCCTTCACCCTGCTCCGGCGAGTGGTACGAGTGTTCCCCCGCCACCGCCGGCCCCGCCCTCATTCATCTCCGGAAGCCATCGGGGGCTTGATCGCGGAACAACAAAGGTGTCGGCCCTCCGGCCTCACCGGTCCATTTATGGTCTGTTCTTCACACACGGCGCGGCGACAGCCAAGGCGGCCACTCGATGACGACCGGTGGCTGCCGGTCTGATTGCTTCCCAATGACGTTTGGCCTCACGCCAGGCGCGTTGGCGTTTGGTGAAAGCGCAAACAGCGGCGCGCAGGCGGAACCGAGCGGGTTCATGCCGTGTTGGACGGAGGCTGCGGCCGATGCTCGAGCGATTTGCCGCCCATGCCCGTGCAGCAAAACCGCGAGCCGTTCAATTTCCCCCTGAGTGAGCGAATCGGGAGCGGGTCGGAGCCTTGGCGGGAGGTGCGCGGTGGCCGGGGGCGCAGACGTTCACCGGGGGGGCCGGACATTTCGGGCGCTATCCACAGCGCGACGGGGCTTGGTGGCCTGCTGCTGGTGGACTGGAGCGCTACCTAGCGATACGTGGCGTGCGGCGACGGCCGCGGCACCGTGACGGTGCTGCTGGTTTGGCCCGGATTCCGCCTGTCTGCCGGTGTTCCGAGGACGCCGGGCCTCGCGAGACCCGGCGCGCTTTCAAACCAGCCGGCTCAAGTGTTCGAGACTCTTCGCCGCCTGCGCGGGGGTGCCGCACTCGACCGAGAAAACGATGTCGCGCGGGCACTGTTCACGCACAATGCGGATGATGCGTTCCCAGTCGAGCACGCCTTCGCCGCAGGCGCAGCCCACCGGCGTGCCAGTGACCTTGCCGCGCTCGGCCTCGGAGTGCGCCACGGAAATGTCCTTGGCGTGGAGATGCACCAACCGGCCGGCTACACGTTCGAGCCAAGCATAGACGTCGTGGCCGCAGAGGTAGGCGTTGCCGGTGTCGAAGTTGATGCCGATGGCCGGCGACTTGACCAGGTTATAGATGCGGTCCAGACCGTCCGGATGCCGCGAGTATTGAGCGTGCGGTTCGAGGCCGATCTTCACCCCGCGCCGCTCGGCGATGAACGCCGCCTCCTGGAGGGTGTACTTGATCAGCACGAAGTCCTCCGCTTCCGTGGTCCACTTGGCCTTGATGCCTTCGTCGGTGTTGATGACCGGCACGCCGATCTCGGCGGCGACGCGGATGGCCAGCTTGATGTACTCGCCGTGCACCTCCGGCCGGCCCAGCGGGCCGTGCGATTGCAGGCCGGAGATCGTCAGTCCGGCCTGGTCGCAGGCGTCCTTGATGCGCCACGGGTCGTCGAACATGGACACGGTGTGGAAGTAGCCGGCCTCGCTCATGAGTTCGCGGCCGAAGTGAACCATCGGCTCGAAGAACTTGTAGCCCATGTCGGCGGCGGTTTTCACCGCCCATTCAAACGGTTTGTCCGAACTGCGGGAAAACTCGGCGTTCAGGCCAATGTGGATTTTGCCCATAGCTTTCGTTGGTGTTGCGGTTTGGTTGCTGTCGCGGCCGGTTTGCGGCCGGTCAAAGTGTCCAGGGCGCGCGCCTGGGCCGGTCCAATCGGGCCGAGGCTTCGGCATCGCTCACGAAATCCTCGCGCACCGGATCGAACCGCAGCGGGCGTTTCAGCCGGCCGGCAATTTCGGCGACCATCCCGAAGTAAGTCGCCCGGTGGCCGGCATCCACGTCCGACACCGGATCAGTGCCGCGCCGCACGCTGTTGAAGAAGTCAAGCCCGTGATGCTCCGAGAGGTGAAGCCGGGTGTCGCTGTCTTTCAACTTCAGCGTCAGTAGCGACGCCGGGTTGGCTTCGAACGTGGGGCGGTCAACATATACCCAGCCCTCGTCGCCGATGAACTTGCAGCCCGGTTTTTGTTTGTCCCAGTCGCTAAAGGTCATTTTGAGGCCGCCCGGCCAGGTGAAGGTCGCGCGCCACTCGTTGACGTTGTCGGTGAAGCCCTCGTTGCGGTAGGTGGTTGTGGCTTCGACGACGAACGTCTCGGCGGCCAGTTGGGGACAACCCCACAGCGCAATGTCGAGATGATGCACGCCCCAGTTGACGATGAAGCCGTAGCAGTAGTCCCAGATGAGGTACCAGTCGGGCCAGCCGTGCCGGCCCGGATTGTAAGGCTTCCAGGGCGCCGGGCCGAGGTACATCTCCCAGTCCAAGCCAGGCGGCACGGGCTGAGGATCAAGCGAACCCTTGTAGCTGGGTTTGTAGTTCGGGCCCTCGGACGCGACCTCGACTGTGTGAATGCGGCCGACGTAGCCGTTGCGCGCCAGTTCACAGGCGTGGCGGAACCGCCGGTCGGATCGCTGTTGCGTGCCGGTCTGGAAGACCACCTTGGCCGCGCGGACGGCGTCGCGAATCGCCCGGCTCTCGCGATGGGATACGCCAAGGGGCTTCTCGCAATAGAGGTGTTTGCCCGCCCTGGCGGCCGCCACGGCGATCAGCGCGTGCCAGTGGTCCTGGGTGGCGATGATGAGCGCGTCGAGGTCCTTCCGCGCAATCAGTTCGCGGAAATCGCCTGTGGCCGTGCAGCCGGGGTGACCGTGGTCCTCCGCCATCTGCCGCGCCCGCTCGCGGCGATCCGCAACGGGATCGCACACCGCGAGGCAGCGGCCTTGGGGCAGCGGCAGAAAACTCTTGAGCAGGTCGCGGCCGCGGCCCCCGCAGCCCACGAGCCCGTAGGTGATGCGTTCGCTCGGCGGTGGGGCGCCCTCGCCACCGGGCACGGCGGTCCGAACAAGGCTCGGGGCGCCGGTGAGGGCGGCGAAGGTGGCAACGCGTTTGAGGAATACACGACGGTGGATCGAGTTGGGTTTCATGATGCGATTGAACGAGGTTCAAGGCGCGACACGCGCGCCTTCGAGTGCCAACGAATCGAAGCGATAGGGTGCGTCGCCGGCGCTCCACGCAATCCCGCGAAGGAGCAGCAGCCGGTACAACGGATCGTCGAGCGTCCAGTTGTAATGCCCCGGCACGCAACCGAACACTCGTCCTTTCCCGTGCCGGTGGGTCCAAACGAGCGGGCGGGCCGCGGCGGCACCGCCGTCGTCCACTTCGCGTGAGGTCGCGAGAACTTCGATGGCGCCCGGCGCCGGAGCGGGGCCTGGTGGCCAGTAGGCTTCGTCCACAAGCCGAATTGTGGCCGGCAATCCCCGGCAGATCGGGTGCCCGGAGTTCAACTCCAACTCGAGCGGCCCTTCGCGCCAGCGGGTGAAGCCGCCCACGCCGATCAGTTCGGCGAGTTGCGGCAACGGTTCCGGCCTGGTCCACGTAGCCGCATGCACCACCACGAAGCCCCCACCGCGCGCGAGGAAGGCGCCCAGTTGCTGCAACCGCGGCTCGCTCCAGTCCAAATAGCAGATCGCCACCACCACGTCGGCCGAGGCCCACTGGCCCGCCTCCGGCCATTGCCAGGCCCGGCTCACGGTGATGCCGGCAGGCGTTCCGCCCGGGGCCGACGCCTCGCCGGCACCGCGGCTCAGGAGCTCCGCCCAGGTCCTTTGGAAGTACGGGTAGTCGTGCTCGTTCGGACCGTGGTCCTTGGCGTCGGCAACGAGAACAATCTGCAACGGGCGCCTCGCCCGCGCCGCCTCGCTGCGGGGCGTTCGAGCAAGCACCGCTTCAACCTCGCCGCGAGGGCGGGGCGGGGGCGCTTCGGGGGTGCACCGGGCGGGAACGAACCATCCGCCGGCGATGGCCGCGGCCAGGGTGGTCCACAACGGGGTGCGGCCGGATACGAAGGTGTTGGGCCGTGGCCGAATCGCGCGCGGACCGCGTCGGGGCTCTCGGTTCAGCGACTCGATGCGCGGGCGGTTCATTCGCCGGTGCGGCTGTCGGGCACGCACCAAAGCAGGCCCGGTTTGTTCTGTCGTTGCTCGCGCTGAAACGCCTCGAAGGTGATGAAGTGAACATTTCCACTGAAGCCCGTCACGATCGCGCCCTTTTTGTGCCGACGCCCAACGCCCTCGAGCTCGTTGGGGAATTGGCTGGCGTCGTGGCCGGGGTTCGCCCCCCAGACCCCGCCCCAGTCTTTGATGTCCGGCTCCCAGTGCACATAGGCCGCCGGGTTGAACGAGCTGATCTTGTGTGTGCGCCCCTGCGTCAGGCGGCCGAAACTGCACACGGCCCCGTTCATAATGTAGCTGGAGACGCGCTGCTGACGCTTCTGCCAGGAGACATGGTTGGTTTTGTCGAGCGGGCAGTTGTACACCGCCCGTTCCCGGAGGTACGGCCAGTATAATCCGCGCTCGATGTAGGGCCGCTCGTTGGTCTTGAGGGGATCCGGGGCGCGCCCGCCCACCGGATGGTACAGCCAGCCCGGACCGTAGTCGTTGGCCCAGTTCGGCCACGGCATCTGGTCGCGGTTCTCGTCGGTGTACATCCACAGCGCCAGCGCGAGCTGCCGGTTGTTGTTCAGGCAGTAGCTGCGGGACGCCTTTTCCTTGGCCAGGGCCAGTGCCGGCAGGAGCAGGCCCGCGAGGATCGCGATGATGGCGATGACCACCAGCAACTCGATGAGCGTGAAGCCCCACGGGCCTGCGCCGCTCCGTGGCGTGTTCCTCATCGTATTCACGGTCGCACGATAAACGGGAGTGCCACCGCAGTGAACGCACGGGAGTCTCAAAGATTGGCACGCGGGTCTCACCACGCCGCCTGCCGGTCTTGTCTTCCGCGCCGAAAGGGCTTCAATCTCCGGCAATGTCCTGCGCTCTGCCGATTGACGTCGAGATCATCACGCCGCCCGCCGGAGTGTCTTTTCGGCTGCTCCGCTGGACGGACAATCTCCGCGACGTGGAACAGCTCACGCCGGGCGGCGACTGGCTCCCCTTCGAGGGGCGCGGCGATCATTGGCACCTGCACCGGGAGATGGAGCTCACCTACGTCGCCACGGGCAGCGGTCTCCGACTGGTGGGCGATCATCTGGAGCGGTTTGAGGCGCCCGAGCTGGAGCTGCTCGGGTCCAACCTCCCCCACTGCCTGAGCGGACTGCGCGGCTCGCGCGGCCTCTCCATGCAATTCCACTGGCCAGTGGATCACCCGGTGCGCGCGCTGCCGGAATTCGGCGGGCTGGCGCCGCTCTGGGAGCGCGCCCGGCGCGGACTCGTCTTTGCGGCCGAGGTCGTGGAGCGGATCGGGCGCCGGATGCTTGAGGCGCCGCGGCTGCCGCCGGCGGGTCGGTTGGGCTTGCTGCTCGAACTGCTGGCCGAACTGGCGGGTCTCCCGGAGGCCCAGAGCCGGAGCCTCTCGCGGCTGACGTTCACGGTTCAGGAAGGCGAGCGGCACCAAGCGGGCATCGAACGGGTGATCCGGCTTGTGCTCGAGCACTACGCGCAACCCCTGCCGTTGGGCGAGGCCCTGCAAATCGCCGGCATGAGCAAGCCCAGCTTCGAGCGGCAGTTCCCGCGCTACGTCGGTTGCACTTTCACGGAGTTTCTCAACCGCGTCCGGCTCGACCACGCCCGTCGGCAGGTGCTCGGAACCTCGAAGCCGATCAGCGAGATCGCCTACCAGACGGGTTTTAACCACCTGTCGCACTTCAACCGGCTTTATCGCCGCGCGTTTGAAACGACGCCCAGCGCCGAGCGCAAAGGGGCCGTCGCCAGCAGGGGCACTCCCGGTCGCCCCAGCGGTGCCGCCCCGGCCAACGCCGCCGATGGGAGGCGTCCTCAGGGCAGATGAAACGGTGCCCGGGGCCGATCTGCGGCGGGAGCGGTTAGGGATGAGTCCCACTTTTTTCCATTACCCTGTCCCGCCGTTGAGGCGGCAGCGAGTTCGGCAACCTCCCACCCGTCCCCCCGGCCCCAACCGGGCCGCAATCCGGCCCGCCGTCACCCGCCTGCCGACGGGTAGGTCGCCGTCTCCTGCCGCCACCTTGCCACCCGCTTGGGCTTCGCCCGGTCGCCGCGATTCATCACGAGGTTGATCGCGTCGGGATACTCCCTGCCCAGCCTTCGCGCCATGAAGAGAAGCCTGCCCCTGCAAGGGAATCGTGGCAATATGCGGGGCCGACCCTATAACCGCCGGTCAGGTGGTGGGCTTCACCGCTGGCAACGACATGAGCGTCCGCGACATCGAGGGCGAAAACCTGCTCTACCTGTCACAGGCGAAGATTTACGACCGCTTGTACGCCCTGTGACGGTGGATCGTGCTGGGGGAGGATGAGGCGACCGTGCGCGGCTGGGTGATCGGGGGCGCATCCGGCGCGGGGGTGCGGTGGTGTTCGCACGGCGAACCGTGGTGGGGCGCCTCCGGCGGGGTTTGGGCGGGCTGGCGGACCCCTCGCTGCCCGGCCGCTGCAACCGTCACTACCGCGGTTGGAGATTCACGCGCTGTGGCGCGGACGCGTGCCGCCTCCGGCCGCGGCGCGGTGGTTGAAGCCATCGGCGAGCCGTTCGCCGGAGGGGGATGACGGCGCTGGCGGCAATCCGCTCTTGGGAGACACGCCGCCAAGCAGGACTTCGAACTCCATTCCCGCTGGCTGGGGATGGACTGGTCCAGGTCGAGCGGATGCGACGGCAGGGTGTTCTTGAGCGGTTGCCGCAGGGACGTGATCCGCCCGCGGGGCTTCAGGGTGCGGGGGCGACCGCGGGGGCCGGCGCGGCGGGCGCATTCGTGGAGGGGTCCGGCGGGCGGCGTTGGAGGCCGCGCAATTGGGCGCGCACCAGCCGCGCGGTGAAGTCCAGCTCGAATTGGGAAATCCCCACGGCGCGCGGGTCCACGGCGAAGGCCCTCAGCCAGCGGTCCTCGGCGGGTTGGTAACCCAGGCCACGGCAGAGGCGGTATTCGAGGTCGGCCATGTGGCCGGCGCCATAAAAGACCGCCACCGCGGCGGGCGGCGGGCGGCGGGCCAGCGCCGCGCGGGCGTCGCGCACGACCGCTTCGTTGCGTTCCTCGACCAGCGCCCGCATCAGGCGTTGAAGGCCGGGCGGCAGGCCTTCGATCCGGGTCAGGTCGTTGGGCAACTGGCCGAGCATTTCGATCATGGCCACCTTCGTGGCCGCTTGCAGGCGCGGGCTGGCGGCCAGCACGGAGACTCCCAGCCGGGCCAGTCCGCCAAACAACCCTTCGCCGTTGAGGGCCTGGACCAGCGCGCCGAACTCGACCGCGCCCGCCGGCGGCGCGGCTCCGGAGGCACCGGGCGAGGCCGCGGCCGGCTGGTTGGTGTGGACCGCAAAAAGCCGGGCCAGGTCGTCGAAGCTCAGGTCGCTGTTTTTGAAGTGCGGCCGGTCGTAGCGGATGGCGTCCAGTTGGAAGGTCAGGCCCAAGACCCGGGCCAGATCGGCCTGGAGGGAGTAACCTTCGCGCGGGCTGGGCGGTTCGTCGGGGTCGTGTCGCACCGCCTCGTAAAGCACCAGCGGCTGGGTGTCGAGGAAGTGCTGAAGTTGCGCGTAATAATTGCTGGTGCCGAGGTGCGTCACCGCCGCCAACCACAGGTCCGGGCCGCGGCCGCGCACCGGCTCCAGCCGGCGCAGGGCGACCTCGAGCGCGACCGTGCCGTTGGTGTCGCGGACGGTGCGCAGGTACGGGTGGACCTCTTCGAGGCTGCCCGGCTGGCCGGCGGCGAGCGCGGCGAGCGCGGCGGCGGCCAGGGGAGCGGTCCACAGGCGTGGGACGCACGCGGGTTTCATGCTCGTGGAACCATGCCAGAATGCGCGGCGTTTGGCCAGTGCGGCCCGGCCCTACCGGCGACGGTTGCACGCTTACGGCTCAGAAGAATCCCCTGGTCGGCTTCAATCCTCAGGCTCTTGAGGCATCAGGAACCACAACAGCAGATAAACCAGGATGCCGGGGAAGGCCACGCTCAGGATCGAGACCACCACGTAGGCCACGCGCACCCGGAACGGCGACCAGCCCAGGTAACGGGCCAGGCCGCCGCACACCCCGGCGATGATGCGGTTGTGACGTGAGCGGGTCAGTTTCATGGCGGTTCCAGGCTTGGTCTCGGCGCGGTGGCGCACCGGCGTTGTGCCGGGCCGGTACGGGCCGGTTCCCGAGCGCGCACGTGCGGAGCATGTCGCGGCGCGGGCCGGCCGGCCAGTACAAGTTCGCGGTGGGATTACAACCCGCCGCCGCCTGGCAGCGCCTCAGCTTCGGGGATGGAACCGGCGGTGGACTTCGCGCAGGCGCGAGCCGGTCACGTGGGTGTACACCTCGGTGGTGCCGAGGTGCGCGTGGCCGAGCAGTTCCTGGATCACGCGCAGGTCCGCGCCGTGTTCGAGCAGGTGCGTGGCGAAGCTGTGGCGAAGCATGTGCGGAGTGACGTTGCGAGCGATGCCCGCCCGGCGCGCGCGCTGTTTGATCCGCAACCAGAGCGTGACATGAGCGAAGGGCGTGCCGCGCCGGGTCAGGAACACCGCGCCGGGGGAACGCGGCCGGACCAGTTGCGGGCGGCCCGCCTCGAGGTAGCGGCGCAGGGCCTCGAGGGCCGGGCGGCCCACCGGCACCACGCGCTCCTTGTTGCCCTTGCCGATGACAGTGACGAAGCCGGCCTCGAGGTGCAGTTGCTCGAGCCGCAGTTGGCGCAGCTCGGCCAGGCGCAGGCCGGAGGCGTAGGCCAGTTCGAGCACGGCCTGGTCGCACAAGTCCGCCGGGGTGGGGTGGGGCGGAGGGTGGAGCAGGCGGGCGATTTCCTCGTCCGAGAGCGCCTTGGGCACCCGTTGCCAGCGGCGCGGCAGGCGGAGGTGCTCGGCGGGGTTGGCCGGCAGCAGGCGTTCCCGCTCGCAGAAGCGGAAGAAAGCGCGCAGGGCGGCGATCTCGAGGTAGATGCTTTCGCCGCTGAGCTGGCGGCCGGGCGGAGCCGGGGGCCGGGCCAGAGGGCGCCGGCGCTCGTGCTGCAAGAAGGCCGTCAGGTGGGCCAGGTCCACCTGGCGCCAGTCCCGCAGGCCCTGCCGCTCGGCCCAGGCGATGAAGCGGTCCAACTGGGCCTTGTACGTGCGCTGGGTGTGCTCGGCCTGCCCGCGTTCGTGGCGCAGGTACTGCAGGAAGTCTTCCACCAGGGCGTGCATGGGCCGGGGCGCTGCCGCGGCGCTGATTGTCCGGGCGAGCGGGCAGGGCGCAAGCCCGCGCGATGCGCGCCGGCCGGGAAATCTGCTTGTCAGCCCGGCGCTTGCTCGCAAGCCTAGGCGCCTGCCGTTAAGGTGGGTTACGCCGACCGGCCACGTCTGCCGGGTCTGCCCGGGTTCAGCTCGCACTGGTTATGGATGTCAAATTGCCAAAATTGGGGGAAGGCGCCGAGTCCGGCGTCGTGGTCAGCGTCTTTGTCAAACCCGGCGATACCATCGCCAAGGATCAGCCCATCCTGGAGTTGGAGAACGAGAAGGCCGTGGCCAGCATCCCCGCGCCGGCCGGCGGCACGGTCTGCGCCGTCTTCGTGAAGCCCGGCGACAAGGTCAGCGTGGGCCAGAAGTTGATCAGCCTCGACGGCGAAGCCGGTGCCGCCGCACCGGCTCCGGCCGCCGCGAAGGCCGCCTCTGCACCCGCCGCCGCGCCGAAGGCCCCCGCCCTCGCGCCGCCACCCGCCGCGGAAGCGGAAGAGGCGCCCGAACCCGAAGTGGCGGAAGAAGCGCCCGCCGGCGGGCCGCCGCCGGTGGCTTCGCCCACCATTCGCCGGCTGGCCAAGGACCTGGGCATTGACCTGAGCCGCATCCGCGGCAGCGAGCGGGGCGGGCGCATTGTGATGGCCGACCTGCGGGCGTACATCCAACGCCTGCAACGGCTGGCGGCTCAGGCCACCGCCGCCGCGGGCCGCCCGCCGCGCACCGCGCCCGAGCCGCGCGACTACGCCAAGTGGGGGCCCGTCACCATCAAGCCGTTGTCCCCGTTGCGGCAAACCATCGCCCGGCGGATGAGCGAAAGCTGGGAGACCGTGCCCCGGGTCACGCAGTTCGACGAAGCCGACCTCACCCGCCTCAACGAATTGCGTCAGGCCTGGCAGGCGGCCTACGCCGAGCGGGGGGTAAAGCTGACCGTGACCCCGCTCCTGCTCAAGGCGCTGACCGGCGTGCTGCAAAAGCATCCCATTTTCAACACCAGCCTGGACGACACCGGCGAGAACCTGGTGTTCAAGAGCTACATCAGCCTGGGCCTGGCCGTGGACACCGAGGCCGGGCTGATGGTGCCGGTGCTGCGCGACGCGGACAAAAAGTCCGCGCTCGAGCTGGCGCGCGAGGTTGAAGAACTGGCCCGCAAGGCCCGCGAGCGCAAGCTCACCGCCGACGACATGAAGGGCGGCACCTTCACCGTGTCCAACCAGGGCGGTATCGGCGGCGCGCATTTCACCCCCATCATCAACCTGCCCGAGGTGGCCATCTTGGGCGTGGGCCGCGCCGCGGTGAAACCGGTCTGGCGCGACGGCCAGGTAAGCGGCCGCCCGTTGTTGCCGCTGGCGCTCTCGTATGACCACCGGGTCATTGATGGCGGCAGCGCGGCGCGGTTCATCACCGACCTGGTGCGGGCCCTCGAGCAGTTCGAGGAACACTTGGTGCGTTTGTAAGCATGGAACCCATCTCAACGGATATTGTCGTCGTGGGCGCCGGCCCCGGCGGGTACACGGCGGCCTTCTACGCGGCCGACCACGGCCGAAAGGTGATCCTGGTCGAGCGCGAGCCGCGGCTGGGCGGCGTATGCCTGAACCGCGGGTGCATTCCCTCGAAGGCCCTGCTCAACGCGGCGCACGTCATCAACGTGGCCCGCGAGGCCGAGCATTGGGGCTTGCAATTCGCCCCGCCGCAGGTGGACCTGGCCCGGTTGCGCGCCTGGAAGGAGTCCATCCTGCAAAAACTCGGCGGCGGCGTGGCCCAGCTCGCCCAGCGCCGCCAGGTGCAGGTGCTCACCGGCCGCGGGTACTTCGAGGATTCGGAGACGCTGCGGGTCGAGACCGCCACGGGCCAGCAGTTCATCCGGTTCAACCGCGCCATCGTGGCCACGGGGTCCAAGCCGGCCATGCCCAAGGCCTTCGACCTGGGCAACCCGCGCATCATGACCTCGACCGAGGCGCTCGAGCTCGAGGAGGTCCCACCGACGCTCCTGGTGGTGGGCGGGGGCTACATTGGCATGGAACTGGGCACCGTCTATGCCACGCTGGGCAGCCAGGTGGTGGTGGTCGAGGCTGCCCCGCAGATTCTGACCGGCGCCGACCCCGACCTCGCCCGGCCCATCGCCGCGCGCGCGGCCAAGCGCTTCAAGGAAATCCGCACCGGAGTGAAGGTGCTGGACATGGCCACGAAGGGCGCCCAGATCAAGGTCACGCTCGAGTGGAACGGCGAACGCCGGGAGGAGCTTTACGACCGCGTCTTGGTGGCTGTGGGCCGCGTGCCCAACGCCGAGGACCTGGGCCTGGAAAACACCCGGGTGACCCGTGACGAAAAGGGCTTCATCGAGGTGGACGAGTACCAGCAGACCCAGGACCCGCGCATCCTGGCCATTGGCGACATCGCCGGCGGGGTGCTCCTGGCGCACAAGGCGTCGCGCGAGGCGCGCATCGCCGTCGAACGCATCCTGGGCGAATCGGCCACGGCGGAGGATTTCATCATCCCGGCGGTGGTGTTCACCGATCCGGAGCTGGCCTGGTGCGGCCTGACCGAGGCCGAAGCGCGGGCCAAGGGCCTGGCGGTCGAGGTGGCCAAGTTCCCGTGGTCGGCCTCCGGGCGGGCACTGACCTTCGACCGGCCCGATGGCATGACCAAGTTGGTGGTGGACCCCGAGACCGAGCGCCTCCTGGGCGTGGGCATCGTGGGCCACGGGGCGGGCGAGTTGATCGCCGAGGGCGTGGTGGCCCTCGAGATGGGCGCCACGGCGATGGACCTGGCGCTCTCGGTGCACCCGCACCCCACGCTTTCGGAGACCTTGATGGAGTGCGCGGAGGTCTTTTACGGCTACGCCACGCACGCGATCGCCCGCAAACGCCGGGAAGAGGCGAAGCTCGTGGAAAGTTGATTCGCCGCGCCCGCCTTGGTCGGCGCCCTTGGGGGGACGCCGCCTGCTACTGATTGACCGGCACGAGGGGATGGGTCCGGCACACCGATTCGTGAGAGTGCAGTTATGCGCAGCCACAAGTGGAACTTCCTGCATCCGGCGGTCTTGGTTTGGACGGTCCTGTGTTTCGGCCCCGGCGGTCTGCGGGCGGCCGTGAGTCCGGCGGCTTCGGCCGTGACCAACCGTCCGCCCGACAACGCGCTGAGCGAGGCCTTGGGCCGGTTCTTCGAGCAGGTGCCCGCGTTGCGGCTCGAGCTCTTCGGCGAGCCGCTGTGGAAGCACCTCGCCTTTCTCGCCTACATCGGCCTGGCCTTTCTGAGCGCGTACCTGGTCAACCGACTGGTGTCCGGCCGGCTCCGGGCGTGGGCGGCGCGCACCCCGTCCAAGTACGACGACATCCTCCTGCAGGTGGTGCACGGGCCGATCAAGGTGGTGACCTTTGTCATCGTGCTGAATTTCGGCCTGCGGGTGTTTGCCTGGCCGGCGGTGGTGCAGGATTACCTCTCCAAGGGGCTGCGCGTGGTGGTGGCCTGGTCCGTCACCTTCATGGTCATCAAGGCCCTGGACCTGTTCCTGGTGTTCTGGCGACAGCGCAGCGCGGAGCCCGAGGACCCGCTGTTCGACCGGCAACTGCTGCCGTTGATGCGCCGGGTGGGCAAGTACTTCATCCTCCTGCTGGCGCTGTTGGTGACCGCGCAGAACCTCGGGGTGGAAGTTACCACCCTCCTCGCCGGCCTGTCCATCGGCGGTCTGGCGGTGGGCCTGGCCGCCCAGGACACCCTGGCCAATCTGTTCGGCGCCGTCGCCCTGTTCATGGACCGGCCGTGCGTGGTGGGCGACCGCATCCAGGTCGAGGGCTACGACGGCGTGGTCGAGGAAATCGGCCTGCGGAGCACGCGCCTGCGGAATCTGGACGGCCACTTGGTCACCATTCCGAACAAGGCCATGGCCAACGCCAGCATCACCAACATCTCCAAGCGCCCCAACATCCGCACCGTGATGACCATCGGCATCACCTACGACACCCCCGCCGAAAAGGTGAAACTGGCCGGCGACATCATCCAAGAGGTCTTCAAGAGCCACCCCATGACCGCCGACGTCTGGGTGAGCTTCAACCAGTTTGCCGACTCCTCCCTCAACTTCCTGGTCATCCACTGGTGGAACTCGACCGTGTACAAGGATTACCTGGCGGGGATGCAGGAGATGAACCTGATGCTCAAGGCGCGCTTCGACGCCGCCGGCATCAGCTTTGCCTTCCCCACGCGGACGCTGTACGTCAAGCAGGACTCCGACTGGCGCATCACCGGCGCGCCGCAGCCGCCCGGCCCGCTGTGAGCGGGCGCGGCAGCGCACCCGCGGCCGGGCGGAGGAAGCCTCCGCGCGGCCGGAGCTTATCGGCTTTACACCATTCCCTGAACATTTACACAGTGCAGCCCATGTTGGTCACCAAGCTCGAAACCCAGGCCGCCGGCGTGCGACTTCAGACGCCCCACAGCGCCGCCCGTGCTTTTGTCCCGGCCGTGGAGCGGGCGATGGAGCACGCGCGGCAACACCTGCTGGGCCGGCAACACCCCGACGGCTACTGGATCGGCGAACTCATCGTGGACACCACCATCATGTCCGACATGATCGCCTTCCGCCACTGGGACGGCAGCGTGGACCCGGCATGGCAGCGCAAAGCCGCCAACTACATCCTCTCCCAACAACTGCCCGGCGGCGGCTGGAACATTTACCACGGCGGCCCGCCGGAGGTGAACGCCACCATCAAGGCCTACCTGGCCCTCAAGCTGGCCGGAGTCCCGGTCACCGATCCCCGCCTGTTGCGCGCCCGCGCCGTGGCCCTGAGCCTGGGCGGCGTGCCGCGCATGAACACGTTCTCGAAGCTCTACCTCGCCCTGCTGGGCCTCTACCCCTGGAAGTACGTACCCACCATCCCCTGCGAGGTCCTGCTCATCGGCAAATGGTTCCGCGTGAACTTCTGGGATATGAGCAACTGGAGCCGCGCCATGCTCGTGCCCCTGGCCATCATCAACCACTTCCGCCCCACACGGCCGGTCGGATGCCACATCCACGAGCTTTTCCCGGAGGGCTACCACGAGCGCGACCTGCGCCTGCCCCGCGACCCCTGGCCCCACCTCTTCACCTGGCGCAACTTCTTCCTCGCCCTGGACAAGCTCCACAAGTTCGCCGAGCTCTGGGCCCGCGCCGGCATCCACCCCTTCCGCCGCCGCGCCCTCAAACGCGCCGAGCAATGGATGATCGAGCGCTTCGAGGGCTCCGACGGCCTGGCCGCCATCTTCCCGGCCATCCTCAACTCCCTCATCGCCCTCAAGGCCCTCGGCTACCCCGCCGACCACCCCCTGGTGCTCCAGTGCGAGGCCAATCTCAAGAAGCTCGAACACCAAAACGCCGAGCACGTCTGGATGGAACCCTGCCTGTCGCCGGTCTGGGACACCGCCATCGCCGCCATCGCCCTGCGCGAATCCGGCGTGCCCGCCGACCACCCCGCGCTCAAAAAGGCCACCACCTGGCTCCTGGGCAAGGAAATCCGCTTCCGCGGCGACTGGCAGCACAAGAACCCCGCCCCCGTCGAACCCAGCGGCTGGGTCTTCGAGTTCGAGAACAAGTGGAACCCGGACGTGGACGACACCGCCATGGTCCTGCTGGCCCTGCGCCTGACTCCGACCGACAATCCGGCCGCCCGCGATGCTGCCTATCGCCGCGGCCTGAATTGGATGCTCACTTTCCAATGCCGCGACGGCGGCTGGGCTGCCTTCGACAAGGACTGCACCAACAACATCCTCGAGAAGGTCCCCTTCGCCGACCACAACGCCATGCTCGACCCCGAGTGCGCGGACATCACCGCGCGCATCCTCGAGGTCCTCGGCCACGAGAAATACCCGCTCGATCACCCGCAGGTCGCCCGGGCCCTCGAGTACCTCCGCCGACAGCAGGAGCCGGACGGCTCGTGGTACGGCCGCTGGGGCGTGAACTATATCTACGGCACCTGGCAGGTCCTGCGCGGCCTCCACACCCTGGGCGTGGACATGCACCAACCCTGGCTGCTCCAGGCGCGGGCCTGGCTCGAAAGCGTCCAGCACGAGGACGGCGGCTGGGGCGAGCGTTGCGACACCTACGAAGACCCGGTCTTCAAGGGGCGCGGCCCCAGCACCGCTTCCCAGACCGCGTGGGCCGTCATGGGCCTGTGCACCTTTGGCGACCCCAACAACCCCAGTTTGCTCCGCGGCATCGAGTACCTTACCCGCACACAAAACCCCGACGGCTCCTGGACCGAGGAAGAAACCACCGGCACCGGTTTCCCGCGCGTGTACTACCTCAAGTACGACATGTACCGGAACAGTTGGCCGCTGCTGGCGCTGGCGACCTACCGCCAACTGGTCGCCGCCGCTGGAGGGCCGATCAACGGCGCCGACCATTCCCTGCCTGGCACGCTCGGATTGTGACCAATTTGAGTCCGGAACACGGGGTCGAGAATCCACCTGCCGCCGGGTGCGCTGCCCGTTCTGTGTGCAGGGCGGCGCGGCATCAGACCCGAGGGCATGAACCCACCGTGGCCGGCCGGTTGGCCACCCGACGCTTGCGACTCAGCGACTCTGGGCCAGTTGCCGCACCTCGGCGGCGGTCAAGGCCCGCGCCCAGAAACGGAAGTCGGCCACGCGCGCGGCCAGGTGTTCATTGCCGGGATAGCGCGGGTTGCCGCCGAGCGCGCAAAGCTCCGACTGCGTGGCAAGGAACTCCGGCGCGGCGCACGAGCCGACCGGCTGGCCGTCGAGGTAAAGCGTCAAGGTGCCCGCCTGTTTCACGGCCGCCAGGGCGTACCAGCGGTTGGTTTCCACCGTCACGCCCGGCGTGGAACAGACCGTGCCGGCCTCGATGCGGGCAAAGAGCCGGCCGCCGTCCACCACCAACCGCAGGGGATCGTCCATGCTGGCGCACCAGGCGCTGAACACCTGGCCGAGGCGGCCACGCGGCAGTTCGTTGATCCGCACCCGCACGGCCACGGTGAACTCGTCCTCCGGCCAGGCGGGCACGGCATAAACGAGCATTTGATCGCGGCCGTTCAGTTCGGTGCCCTCGGCGTCGCGCGCGGTGCAGTTGGCGCGCGTCAGTTCGCCCAATTCCGGCGGCTGGCTGCCGCGCAAGGAGTGCACGATCAGTTCCCCGTTCGGCCCCGGTTTGGCCGTCGGCGGCAAAGTCTGCGGCGGCGCGCTCGGATCGAGCACGAAGCTGGCGGGCGGCACGTCGGGCAGCGTTTCGCCGGCGGTGTTGCGGGTGACGACCCGCCACCAGAAGCGCGTCCCGCCCCCGGCTGCGGCGCGACCCAACCGGCTCAGATCCACCGCCACCCGCCGGTCTGCGACGTTGGTCGCGCACACGGTGTCGGCGCCGAAATGGTCGGCCCTGGCAATTTCCAAAACCGCGGCCAGCTCACCCGCGGGCCGGGGGCCGCGCCATTGAAACCAGACTTCACCCGGCCGCACGCGCGCGCCGTCGCGGGGCAACTGGGTGAAAGCGGGCGGCGCGGGCGCGGGCGCGGCGGGCAGCCAGGAGCGGTAAGGCGTGCCTGCGGCACCGGCGCTGGCGAAGTCCACCAGGCACACATTCTGGCCTGCGGCCGTCGGCACGTCCACGGCCAGCCAGGGTTGCAAAAGCCGGCCGTGCTCGGTCGCCGGTTCGGGCAGCGACACCCGGCGGGCGGCGCTCAAGCGGCGCAAGTCCACCGCGGGCAGTTGGTCTTCGTCGAAGGGATTGTGGGCCGGGTCAAAGGCCAGCAGGACCGGGCCGCGATAGAGCGAGACTTTGCCCGCTGCCTGATTGGCGCCGGCGGTCCAGCGCAGCGGCAGCTCGCAGGCCAGTTCGAGCCGGTCGCCCGGCTCCCAGCGCCGCCGCAACTCCAGATACCGGCCCGCCGCCACGCCGGGCACGGGCGCGCCGTTGAGAGCCACCGTGGGCGCCGCCGCCCAGGCCGGAATGCGGAGGCGAAGCGTGAACGGCTCGGCGGCGTCGGTCGTGAGGCGCAGTTCGGTGCGTCCGTCCAGCCACAGGTCGTGGCTCGACGAGATGGTCACTGACGCGCCGGAAGCCAGCCGGGCGGTGGCGCGGCCGGCGCCCAGCCAGTTCAGCACCAGGCCGTCGGCGGCGGCCATCACGGCCCAGTCGCCGAGCATCCCCAACACGCGCGGGCCGTTGACGGAGCAACAGTTCAGCTCCGGCGTGCCGGCGCGGGCCTGGAAGACGATGCTGTGAGCGCTGGCTTCGCGGCGGCCGTCCATGGGCGTGTTGTAAGTCCACCACCGGCCGCTGGGATGCTGGGCGCCCAGGCCGGCGTTGAGCGTGGCCAGTTCGAGGTCATCGGCCGCGCGCGGGTCGCCGGTAAGCCGGAGGTAATCCACGGTCAACGCCATCCAAGCGACGGTGCAGCAGGTTTCGATGGCGGTGGGGGCGAAGGGATTGCCGGTGGCCTGCTCGCCGGAGCTGAAGCCGCCGGTGTTGCGGCGGTCCCAGCGCTGGAGGCTGCGCCAGTGATGCTCGAAGGCGCGGCGGTAGTCGGCCCGGCCGGTGACGCGCCACAGTTCGAGCAAGCCCTGCAGGTCGTGCAGGCTTTCCCAGCGGGGCCGGGGCGTTTGAAAGAATTCCCGGCCGTCCAGGCCGGCGCGCAAGTAATCGCCGGCGCGTTCCCAGTCCTTTTCCACTTCGCGGGCCATGCGCAGGTAACGCGGCTCGCCGGTGAGCCGGTGCAGGCGCGCCAGCGCGGTGAGGATGGTCATGTTCATCTCGTGATCGCCGGCGTCGAACACCCGCCGGCCGGTGTCCAGATAGGTGGCGCAGACCAGGTCGGCGGCCCGGCGGGCGGCGCGCAGCGCGGCCGGGTCGCCCGCCTGCTCGTGCCAGAGCAGGAGCGCTTCGATGGCGTGGAAGTGGCCCCAAAGGTCCCAGTGCTTGAGCAGCCGGTCCGCCTTCGGAAACGGACCGAGGTAACCGTCCTCGGCCTGCGTGGCGAGGAAGTCCGCGACCACCTCGGCCACCTGCTGCCGCAAACGCGGGTCGTCCGAGAGCCGCAACGCCTGAATGGCGGAGAGGAGATACTTGCCGACAAACTCGCCGGCCCAGGGAACCAGTTGCGGCGGCCGGCGGTCGCGCTGGTGGAACATTTCCAGCAGGCCGGGATTGGCCCGGGGCGCGGGCAACAGCCAGTGCTCGACGTTGGCCCGCGCCCGTTGGCCGACCGGGCCGCGCAACTCGAAGCGCGCCGCGGGCAGCGACTCGAAGGTCAACGAGGTCTCCACACCGCGAACGGCGCTGGCGCTAACCAGCAGCGGCACGAGCAGGGTGGTGAAGACAAGTCGGTTCATCTTGCGCCTTTTGGTGTTCACGTTCTCCGCGATCCAGAGAGGGCGCGTGGGTGCGCCGAAACCCGCCATCGCTCCGCGATCCAGACCGGGATCAGCAACGCACCCGAACACGGCCCTCGCCAGATCGCCACGTTGCCCGGGACGCCCGCGCACGGCAAGGCTGGCGTCTGGCGTGGCGTCAGCGAGAGGGCGCATCCTGATGAAACCGCTGCGACGCAGGATGACTGTCTGGCGAACTGCGGATGGGAAATCCGCAACCATGCGGACGTTCAGCGCGGAGTGGCGTTGCACCGATTGGCCGTCGGCTGAGCCGCCGACCGGCCGTCGGCCTGCCTGCTCCGACGGGAGCGGCGCAAGCAGGCCGGCTTGCCGGCGCTGTCGGTCGGGCCGCGCGGCGGCGCGGCCGGCCGCGCGGCGCCGACGCAGCGGCGCCCTACCGAATCAGAAGTGAGAAGCGAGGAGTGAGGAGGGGAATACCAGATGCCAGATGCCGGATACCGGATGTCGGGCGCTACGGGGGGCGGCGCGCCAGCGTCGTAGCGCAGACCTCTGGTCTGCCGTATCGCGGGTTTCCCAATCCGCCCCGCTTCCGCAACGCCCGGGCCTGCCGATTGGAAATCGGCGATACAGCAGGTTGGAAACCTGCGCTACCGTCCGACGACTCCAGCTTCGTGGTGGTTCGGTCCGAATGTGCCCTTGCGCTGTGGGCGCATCTTGGCGGACTCACCGTAGCGCAGGTCGGCGGCACGCGGGGGCGCGTGCGCTCCCCGGATCAAGTCGGTGGCAGGTGGCCGCCGCTTTTCAGCGCGCCAGGCCGTTCTTCCTGAAATCCGGGGTGAAAGTGAAGCGGGGACCGGAAGGCCGGTCCCCGCTCGGACGAATGGTTGTTCCCGGTAGCCGTGTCCGGGTTACTGGGAGTTGGGTTGCGGATTGCGGTTGGGCCGTTCGCCCGGCGGGCCGCGACGCTCACCGGCGTTGCGGTTGGGCGCACCCGCGCGGGTCTGCCGCGACTGCTGCCATTTCTCGTACTGCTCGGCGGTGAGGATTTCCTTCATCTTGCGGTCGTTCTCCTCGCGCAGGGCGCGCATTATCTCGCGGCGCTGCTCCGGCGTGAGGCTGGTGTCCTGCCGGATTTTGTCGCCCTTTTCGCGCTGCTCCTTTTGGAGGGCCTGGATTTTTTGCTTCTGGGCGTCGGTGAGCTTGAGTTCTTCGCTCCACCGCTCGAACCACGCCTCGCTGCCGGCCCTCATGCCGGGGCCGCGTTCGCCCGCGGGAGGCGGTCCGGCGCGACGGGGCGGCCGGTCGGCCGGTCGTTCCTCGGCGGCGAAGGCGAGGGGACCGCAGACCAGGGCGGCGCCCAGGCTCACCACGTTCAACCACTGCAGAGTTTGTCGTTTCATAGGGACTGCCTTTCTTGCTTGTTGTGTTGTTGTTGTTCCAACGCCGCAACCAGACGCCGGGTTGGGCGGACCGGTTACAACGCGCCGACGCGGGCGCCGTGGCAGCGGGTATTTGAGGAAAGCGGCGGCGCGCGGGCAAAAAAAAGAGACCGGGTTGCCCCGGTCTCTGTGGAGGTTTTCAGGCGCGGTCTAGCGCTTGAGGCGGAAGTACCGCTCCTGGCCGGTGATGGCGATGGTCTGCGGGGCCGGACCCACGTCGGTCCACGGCCCGATGACCGAGGGCGCGCTCTGGACGGTGGCGCCGGCCGGCGGGTCCTCGGAGATGACCACGTTGTTGCCACTGCGGGCGATCTTGGCCGCGCCGGGCGCGGTGGGACCTTCTTCGGCGGGCACGAAGGCCAGCCAGTCCACGTCACCGCTGCTGTAGTTCCAGCGGATGGTGAGTTTGCCGCCCAGTTCGACGGTCTTGATGGCCCCGGCATCATCGGTCAGGGCCACGATGTTGTTCCGGCTCCAGCCGCCGGTACCCACGGAGTTGAAGCGGCCGAGGGCCTGGACGGTCTGTTCCGCGGTGCCCACGCCGGCGGTCACGAGGCCCAGGTTGCTGTTCAACTGATTGGCGCCGAAACCGTCGTAGGATTGCGCGGCAAACACCCAGTACTTCTTGGCCGGAGACGGGAAGGTGCGGGTGTAGTTGCCCCAGTCACCGCCGTCAATCCAGCCAATCTTGTAGTTGCTGGTCATTTCCCATTCACCCATGCGGGTGATGGCGAATTGACCGCCCATGTCATTGGCCATGGGGGCGGCGGTACCTGCCTCAAGGACGGCTCCGCCACGGTACACCGGGCTGTCGGTGCCGTTGTTGCTGAGGTAGTCCACGCCGTGGATGGCGCTCAGCCCCTCATAGGCGCCGCCGAGGTAGGGCATCACACTGGCCTCGGGCAGGGTTTGCCCGCCGTCGTAGTCGAAGTCTTCGGCCTCGATGGCGAAGACGCCGGTGGCCTTGACCATGACGTTGACGGCCGGACTGCGCGCCGTGCCGTTTTTATTGCTGGCGATGCACCAGTATTGGCCTGAGTGAATGGGCTTGGCGTTCGAGATGACGTAGTTGGCGCTGTTGGCCCCGGGGATATCCCGTCCGTTCCATTGCCACTGGAACGAGGTGGCGCCTTGCGCGGTTACGGACAGCGTGTGCGTCACCCCCGGGTCAAGCACCACGGCCGACATCGCCGTCGGGTCACTGATCACCGGCGGCAGGGTGGTCGGGTCCACGTAAATGCCCAGTTCGCCGCCAGCGGTGCTGGCGGGAGTACCGTTGGCCGGCGTGGCGTCGCCTTCGCGGATGATGGTGACTTCGCAGCCGTCGCCGCCACCGCCCTCTTGCCAGAGGGCCTCGAGGTAGTAGCTCTTGCCCGCCTGGAGGGTGATGGTCCAGAAGGAGGGCCATTCGCTCTCGGCGTAGCTGTCGGAGCGTTGTTCCTCGGTAGCGGAACTCCACTCGCGGTTATTGCTCCACTGGGACTCGGCGGCAATGGCCTTCTTGTTGGCCGGGTTGTCGTCGGTGCTCAGGAACAGCCGCGCGTTGTCGTCCACGGTGATGATGAAGACGTAGTTCCCCGTGGTGGCGGGCTTGAACCAGGCGTAGCCGCGCCCGCGGTAGTTGTCCGCCAGGCCGCGGCCGGACTCGAAGAGGCCGGTGACCCAGGTCGCATTCGGCGGGGGCAGGGCGTTGTTGGCGATGTCGTCAATGAACTGGGTGATGCTGCCGCCGCCGTCGTAGCGCTCCCACGCCACCAGGCCCGTCTTGAAGACGGCGCTGTTGAACTGGATGGTCGAGTTGGGGGCGATGGTGTTGGGCGCGGACGCCATGTCCTTCACGTTGTTGACGGTCAGGGTATAGGTCTGGCCGCCGGTCTGGCGCGAGGTGGTCAGGCGCACGGTGGTGTCGTTGATCATCGCCGCGCCGCTGACGGTGACGCCGCCGCTGATCGAGTAGTTGCCCGCAGTGGTGGCACTGGTGGGGTCCACCCGCTCGGAGAACTCGACCCGCACGCTGGTGAAGTCTCCGCCACCATAGGCGGCCACAAGCGTGGGCGGGGTGGTGTCCTTGTTCACCGTGAGCGTGGCATCCGCGCTGGTGACACTGCCCTGCGCGCCGGTCACCACCACGCTGAACTTGGCGCCGTTGTCGGCGAAGGAGGCAAACGGGATCGAGTAAGTCTGGCCGGTGGCGCCATCAATGTTCGCCCCGTTTTTCCGCCACTGGTAGGTGTAGGGCGGGGTGCCGTCGGGCTCGACGCTGAAGCTAACCGGGGTGCCTTCGTCCACGGTCGCGCTGGCCGGCTGGGTGACGATGCTCACCGGACCGGAGTTCTTGCCGAAGCTGGACAAGTACTGGCCCGGGATGGGCAGCGAGGCGTCAATCGCAAAGCCCGGGTCCTGCACGGCCACGGCGAGGTTGTCGCCGCCGCCGCCTTCCTTCATGAGTGCCTCGATGTAGTAGGCCCGGCCGGCCTGGAGGGTGATTTTGGCGCCCCCCATCACCGGGTCCTTGGTGGGCCACTCGGTACCGGTGTAGGTCTGGGAGTTGTTTTCGGGGTTGGTGGCGTTACGCCGGTCGGTCGAGTCGAAGCTCCGCACCGGGTTCCACTGTGGCTCGAGGGCGATGAGCTTCTTGTTGGCCGGGTTGTCGTCCGTGCTCAGAAAGAGCCGGCCGTAGTCGTCCGAAGCGATCTTGAAGATGTAATCTCCGGTGGTCGGTGGGTAGAAGTACCCCTGCATCTGGACGCCGTAGTTGTTCTTCACGTCACCCGGGGGCGCAATGGTGATGTCGCGTTCCGGGGACTGGGGCCACTCGAAGTAGGTGGCGTAGTCCACAAGGTCCGGATTGTTCGGGAACTTGGTGCTGTTGGTGAGGTCGGCGATGGTGACGCCGCCGCCAATGTCAAGGAACTCCTTGACGGTGATGACGCCCTGGGGCGTGGCTGGCGCAGCGGCCCGGGCGAGCAAGGCGCCCAGACCCACCGCACAGACCCCCGTCGCCAGGACCTTCAAGCTTTGGTAGCTCATAGGTGGTTTCGCGCTGTGGTGGTTGTAACCCCCGCGTCACGTGACAGGCCGGTGACGGGCCCCATCCAGGGCCCAAGGCCTGCTCGCACACGCGGGACATGGGGTTTGTCTAGTGCGGCGGCCGGTTTTTGGCAAGCCCCCAGTGGCGATTTGGAAAAAATTTTTCGCGGGCGGACGGGCCCCGCAGCCGGCCCGCGCCCACACCGCGGGGCAATTCCGTTGCCCGGTCGTCAGGTCTTGTCCTCCCGGGGTGCGCCGGGGGGGCGATTCCGTTCTTGGAAGCCCCAGGGTGGCTGAAGCAGGCTGGGCGCATGACGGCGTACGTGCTGGCGGTTTATCTCGTGTTGCTGGTGGCGGGCGGGCTGGTCGGCTGGCTCAAGGCCGGCAGCCGGGTTTCGCTCTTCACGGCGCTGGCCTTTGCGGCGGCCCTGGCGGTGTGCGGGTACGGGCCCGTGCCGCAAGGGCCGGTGCTGGTGCGGGTGCTCCTGGGCGTCCTGTTGGCGGTGTTTGCGGTCCGCTGGCTCAAAACGCGCAAGTTCATGCCCGCCGGGCTGATGGTCATCGTGACGGCCGCGGCCCTCGCCTTGGAGGTGTTGCCGCGCGGACAGTAAGCAACTGCCGCGCGGACAACAGCCCACTGCCCGCATGAGCGAATGCCACATCCGTCCGGCCCGGCCCGGCGACGAACCCGGGGCGTATTACGTGTGCCTGAAGACCGGCAATTACGGCGAGGACGGCGAGCCGTTTTACCGCGAGGACCCGGAGGCGCTGGGCCGGATTTTCGTGGGCCCGTATCTGGCGTTTGAGCCGGAGTTCAGTCTGATCCTCGAAGACGACCAGGGCATTTGCGGTTACGCGCTGGCCGCCCCGGATTCCCGGGCTTTTTACGCCCGCTACGAGCGCGAGTGGCGCCCGCGCCTGTGCGCGCAGTTTCCCGACCCCGGCGGCGACCCGGCCCGGTGGACGCGCGTGCAACAGGTCTATCACGCCTACCACCACCCGGACTACTTCTGCCCGGAACCCTACACGGCGTATCCCGCGCACTTGCACATTGACCTGTTGCCGCGCGCGCAGGGCCGGGGCTACGGGCGGCGGATGATCGAGGCGTTGCTGGAGCGCCTGCGCGGTCGGGGCGTGCCGGGCGTGCACCTGGGCGTCAGCGTGCACAACGGGCGCGCGGTGGGGTTCTACGAGCGGCTGGGCTTCCGGGAATTGACCCGGGCCGGCGCCGGTCCCGACGCCTGCATTTACATGGGGCGCGCGCTGCGCGATTGAACCGCCCGGAGCCACGCCCTGTCCCGCCCGCCATGACCGCCCTGACCGCCCGGCTGAACCGCTTCCTGGTGCCCGCGTTGACGGCCCTGAGCGAGAACACCTACCTCTCGGCCATCCGCGCCGGCATGGTGGCGGTGGTGCCGTTGACCATCATTGGCGGCCTGTTCATGGTGGTGGCGTTTCTGCCCGTGAGCGGCTGGGACCAGCTTGTGGCGCCGTGGCTGGACCTGCTGCAAATCCCGGTCACCGCCACCTTCGGCCTGTTGTCGGTCTTCGTGTGCTTCGCCATCGGGTACGAGCTGGCGCGGCTCTTGGGCCAGGAACCCGCCGTGAGCGCCGCGATGGCCGCGCTGGTGTTTCTGCTGATCCAGATTCAGCCGGGCGAGCAAAAGCTGGTCATGGAGAACCTGGGGTCGAAGGGGCTGTTCACCGCCATTCTGATCGCCCTGGTGGTGGTGCGGGCGCAGCAGTTTTTTGCCGACCGCCACTGGGTGATCCGTCTGCCGGCCAGCGTGCCGCGGGTGGTGCAGGACTCGTTTCTGTCGCTGGTGCCGATGATCGCGCTGGTGCTGGCGTTCTGGGGGTTGCGCTTCGTGCTGGGGGTGGACCTTGACCGGGGCGTGCAACGGGCGCTGAGCCCGCTGGTGTTTGCCCTGAACACCCTGCCGGGCATCCTGGCGTACGCCTTTTGCGTCACGCTGCTCTGGTCGGTGGGTATCAACGGGGACAACGCCATGGACGCGCTGGTGGCGCCGGTCTTCCTGCAATACCTGGCGGCCAATGTCGAGGCCATGACCGCCGGCCAGCCATTGCCCTACGTCACGGCCTACGGTTTCTTTACCGTCTTTGTGAACGTGGGCGGCACGGGGGCGACGCTCGGGCTGGCGTTGGTGCTGCTTCGTTCGCGCGAGCCGGGCTACCGGCAGGTGAGCCGGCTGTCCCTGCCCACGCAGGTCTTCCAGATCAACGAGCCGATTTTCTTCGGGATGCCGATCGTGTTGAACCCGGTCTTCATGGTGCCCTACGTGGTCAATGCCCTGTGCCTGACGGCCGCCACCTATCTGCTCATGGACTGGGGCCTCATCCGCAAGCCGTTCGTGAACGTGCCCTGGACCACCCCGCCGGTCATCGGGCACTACCTGGTCACCGGCGGCGACTGGCGGGCGGCGGTGTGGGGCGTGCTCTCGATCGGCCTGGCCATGCTGGTGTACTACCCCTTCGCGCGCGCGGCCGAACGCCAGCGCCTGCGGGCGTCGTCCGCCGAGCCGCCCGCCCGCTCGTCCGGACCGTAGCCGGCTCCGCAGGTCTGAGCGGGCCGTTCTCCCCGGTCGCGTCCGGCGTCGGAACCGGCCGGACCTGCGCTGCCGCGCCGGGCTCCGTGCCCGGCCGATTGGGCTTGCCGCAAGGCCCCCGGGGCGCAGAATGCACGGCGTGCGTGCGCGCACGGACGAGGGAGGTTTCCGGGTGTGCCGGCGTGGCGGAATTGGCAGACGCGCCAGACTCAAAATCTGGTGGCCGCGAGGCCGTGTGGGTTCGACCCCCTCCGCCGGCACCAACCCAAACCCGGACCGCCGGCGCGTACCCGAGCAGTGCCATGAGCATCCCGGCCCAGTCCCCGCTGGCTTGGATTTTTGGCCGGCGCAGCATTCGCGTGTTCAAACCGGGCACGGTGGACGCCGCCACCGTGCGCCAGTTGCTCGAGGCGGCGATGGCCGCGCCCTCGGCCGCGGCGAAAGACCCCTGGCGGTTTGTGGTGATCCGCGACCGCTCCACGTTGAACCGGCTGGCGGAGGCGCTTTCCAACGGCGAAATGCTGCACACCGCCGCACTCGCCATCGTGGTGTGCGGCGACCTGGAAGCGGCGCACGACCGGCAGCTCAGCTACCTGCTGCAAGACTGCGCGGCGGCGACCGAAAACCTCCTCTTGGCCGCCCACGCGCTGGGACTGGGGGCGTGCTGGCTGGGGGTGCATCCCCGGGCCCACCGCCTCCGGCAGGTGAGTGACCTGCTGGCGTTACCCGCGTCGGTCATTCCCGTGGCCTGTGTGGCCCTGGGCCATCCCGTCGAGTTCAAGGAACCGCGCACCCGGTACAGACCGGACTACGTGCATTTCGAGCAATGGTAGGGCTCGTGAAAGCGGCAGAACTGACCGGGTAAAGCGGAAGATGGCTCAGGGCGCCCACGGGCGGGTGTGTGGCGATCCCGGCTCGGCCCGAGGCCGGGTTTAAGCCGCGACCGCCGCCTCACCCCGCAAGATCAGTACTTCCTCGCGGCGCAGCTCGACGAGCGCGATGGTCCGGCCGGTGGCGTCGAGGAATTCCACCTCGAAAGCATCCGGCGAATGCACTTCCACCACCGTGCCGACCTGCCCGGACACCAACCCGGCTTCGGGCTTGTCCTCAAGAACCGCCACGATGTCCAGGAGTTTGATCGGCGTTTTCTGCACGGTGTTGCTATACCACGAAACAGGTGATCAGGCGAGGGAAATCCTCGCCCGACCGAATGTTCCACACGCTGCGAATGCGACAGGCCTTTTCGCCGCGCTGCAGCACAAAAGTTTGCACATACCGCTGGCCGTGGAGGGTCTGCCGCCCGGGGGTGCAGTCGAATTCTTTTGCGGCCCGCAACAATTCAGCGCGCAACCACTCCGCGTCAGCGCGCGTGAGGCCGAGAGCTGACGCGAATACCCGGGATTTGTGTCGGCCCTGGTCGTGCAACGGGTTGAGGACGTAATCGCGGAGCTTCACCAGGTCAACGAACGCACGTTCTGCATTCGGCAGTTTCACGCGGGGCCGGGGGCGCGCCGGTTTCAGCGCGCCGGCGCCGGACGCGCAAACGTCTCCGCCAGGGCCACGGCCGCACGCATGGCGCGGGATTTGTTGACCGTCTCCTGGTACTCGGTCTCGGGCGCCGAATCGTTCACCCAGCCGCCGCCCGCCTGCACGTGCGCCCAACCGTCCTGCAACAGCGCGGTGCGGATGGTGATGCAGGTGTCCAGGTTGCCGTTGAAGCTGAAGTACCCCACGCACCCGGCGTACGGGCCACGGGTGGTACCCTCCAGCTCGGCAATGATCTGCATGGCCCGAATCTTCGGCGCGCCGCTGACCGTGCCGGCCGGGAACGTGGCCCGCAGCAGATCGTAGGGCGTGCGGTCCGACGCCAGCCGACCTTCGACGTGCGAGACAATGTGCATCACGTGGCTGTAACGCTCGATGATCATCAGGTCCCGCACCTGCACGCTGCCGTACTCGCACACCCGTCCCAGGTCGTTGCGCGCCAGGTCCACCAGCATCACGTGCTCGGCCCGTTCCTTCGGGTCGGCCAAGAGTTCGCGTTCCAACGCCTCGTCCTCGGCCGGGGTGCGCCCCCGCGCGCGTGTGCCGGCGATGGGCCGGATTTCCACCCGGCGGTCCTCGCAGCGAACGTGGATTTCTGGCGAGGCGCCCACCAGGGCGAAGCCGTCCAGCTCGAGCAGAAACATGTACGGCGAGGGGTTGATGGTGCGCGCGGCCCGGTAGATGTCCAGCGGCGCGGCCTGCACGCGGGCCGAAAAACGCTGCGATCCCACCACCTGGATGATGTCCCCGGCGGTGATGTACTCCTTGGCCTTGCGGACGTTGGCGTAAAAGCGCTCCGGCGTCTGGTTCGACTCGAAGGGCACCGGCGGCACCTCCGGCGGCACGGCCACCGGCGGATGCGCGGCCGGCTGCCGCAACAGCTCGAGCAACCGCCCGATCTCGGCCACCGCCGCGTCGTAGGCCGACTCCGGGCTGCCGCTTTCGTCAATCGCCGCGTTCACCAGCACGGTCAGGGTCTGGTCCGCGCGGTCAAAGATCAGCAACTGGTCGGTGATCAGAAAATACAGCGTGGGCGTGCCCAGCTCGTCCCGCGGGGGCCGGGGCACCACCGGCTCGATGTCGTGAATGAACTCGTAGCCGATGTACCCCACCGCGCCGCCGGTGAACCGCGGCAGACCGGGCACGGGCACCGGACGGTACTTGGCCAGCACGCGCTCGACCACCTCCAACCCGTCGCGCACCCGCTGGCGCTCGTAGGCCTGGCCGGCCGCCGACGTGTGAAACACCTCGGTCACCCGCCCGCCCCGCAGCACCTCGACGCGCGCCCCCACCTGGCGGATGACCGCGCGCGGGTTGCAGCCCAGAAACGAGTACCGACCCACGTGCTCGCCGCCCTCGACCGATTCGAGCAGGAACGACTGCCCCTGGCCCCGCAACTTCTGGTAGGCCGAGAGCGGCGTCTCAAAATCCGCCAGCAGCCGGCAACCCACCGGGATCAGGTTGCCCGCTCCGGCCAGCGCCAAAAAAGCGTCCTTGGTGGGGAAACAGGGCAGCGTCATGCGCGGGCGCGGGTTTCCCGCCAGATGCGGCGGGCGCCCGCCAGAGGAAAGATGAGCACCGCCAGCGCATAGCTGAGCACGCCCAGCCCCACGGCGGCAGCCAGCGACTCGATCGGGTTGGTCCAGACCAGCCCCAGTCCCACCAGCGCGACCAGTGCGGCCTGGGCCACGATGCAGGCGAGGTACACGCCCCGCCCGGCGCTGGCCAGCCGTTCGCCCAGCCACTGGCGGTAAGCCTCCTCGCCCATGCTGCGCGCCAGCCAGGCGAACTGGAAATTCCGCGCCGCCACCAGGAGGCTGGCCGTGGCCAGGATGACGGCCGGCAAGAGCCAGCAAGCCACCAGCGCGGCCAGGGCAAAGTTGAAGACCAGGCCCCAACGCCAACCCAGCGCGCGGCCCAGCGGATTGGCCTCCAGGAGTAACTGCGGGCTGGCCACCCAGGTGCTCAGAAAATCCGCCCCGCGAGCCAGCGCCACGATGCCCAACACGCCCAGATAGGCCGGGCTGCCGAAAGGGAGCAACACGTCGTTCATGGCTTGCCGTACACTTGCTCGGGGGCCACCAGCCGCGGCTCGGTCACGCGCACCCCCGGCGGCTCGGGACTCGCCGAACGGAAAAAGCACGAGCGATAACCCTCGTGGCAGGCGGCGCCGGTTTGCTCGACCTGGATCAGCAGCGTGTCGCCGTCGCAGTCGCACGCGACGTCCTTGACCACCTGCACGTGGCCGCTGGTCTCGCCCTTCATCCAGTACTTCTGGCGCGAGCGGCTCCAAAACCAGGTGCGCCCGGTCTCGAGGGTCTTTTCCAGCGAGGCCCGGTTCATCCAGGCCATCATCAACACGCGGCCGCTGGCCTGGTCCTGGATGATGGCCGGGATCAGGCCCTCCGCGTTGAACTTCAGGTGCTCGATGAAACTCATGTTTGCGCCCCCAGTGTGCCGCGACCGCCGCGCGCGGCCAATGCAATTCCCCGTCGGCGCGGTCAGGCGCCCGGCGGCAGGCGCACCGGGATGCCGGCCGCGCGCAGATGCCGCTTTACGTCGCCCACCGTGTAGGTGCCCTCGTGGAAGATGCTCGCCGCCAGCACGGCGTCGGCCTTGCCCGCGCGGAGCACCTCGACCAGGTGATCCAGGTGACCGGCGCCGCCACTGGCCACCACCGGCACGGGCACCGCCTCGCTGATGCGCCGGGTGATCTCCAGGTCATAGCCCTGCTTGGTGCCGTCGGCGTCAATGCTGTTGAGCACGAGCTCGCCCGCGCCAAGCTCGATCACGCGCCGCGCCCAGGCCACGGCCTCCCAGCCGGTCGCGCGCCGGCCGCCGTGCGAGAAGACCGTCCACGTCTCCGGTCCGGTGCGGCGGGTGTCAATCGAGACCACAATGCACTGGCTGCCGAACTTCTCCGCCCCGGCGCGGATCAGGTCGGGCTCGGCCAGCGCGGCGGTGTTGATGCTCACCTTGTCGGCGCCGGCGTGGAGCATCACCCCCATGTCCTCGACCGTGCGGATGCCCCCGCCCACCGTCAGCGGCATGAAACACTGCGCGGCGACCTGCTCGATGACGCTCACCATCGTGGCCCGGCCGTGGGCGCTGGCGGTGATGTCGAAGAACACCAGCTCGTCCGCGCCCTGGGCGTTGTAGGCCAGGGCCAGTTGCACCGGGTCGCCCAGATTGCGCAACTCCCCCAGCTCGGCGCGCCCGAACTGCACGCCGCGGGTGACCTGGCCGGCATGGACGTCGAGGCAGGGAATGACCCGTTTGGCCAACACGCGGCGAGTTATGCCAGCCGCGCCGGGGGCTGACAATCCCGGGCCGCCGCTCAGAAGCCCTTGAAACCCCGCTCCCGCCGCCCAAGATGGGCCGCCGCATGAACGCCGCCTACCTGCATCTGCTCACTTCCCATGCGCCGGTCTGCGCCGTGGTCTTCGGCCTGTTGCTCTGGGTGTTGGGATGGTGCTGGCGCGGCCCGGACTTTCGCCGCGCGGCGCTGGTGTTGTTCCTCCTGGCCGGGTTGCTGAGCGGACCGGCCTACCTCTCGGGCGCGCCGGCCCGACGGGCGCTGACCGCGCAAGAGGGTTGGGACGCGCGCGCGGCCGACCAGCACGAAGAAGTGGCGGCGCTGGCCCTGGGCGCCGCGCTCGCGCTCGCGGCCGCCGCCGGGTTTGCCCTGTTCCGACTGGGCCGGGCCTCCCAATTGCCCCGCAGCTTGAGCGGCCTGTTGCTGGGGCTGGCCCTGCTGAGCGGCGCCACGCTGGTCTGGACCTCTGGCCTGGGCGGCCGGGTCCGTCATGTGGAAATCCGCCAGCCGATGCGCTGAGCCGGAACGATACGATTGGTTCCGGATGGCAAGGCCCACATGACCGTGCCACCCGGGCAAAAAGCGGCAGCAAGCGGCCGCACTCCAAACGCGGGCGTGCGGTAGGGCCGCGCTGCGGCGCGGCTGTGGGGCGGCGCCGACGCAGCGGCGCCCTACCCAATCAGAAGTGAGAAGCGAGGAGTGAGAAGAGGGATGCCGGATGCCAGATGCCGGATCCCAGATGCCAGATACCGGATCCCAGATGCCAGATACCGGATGCCGGCGGGTGAAGCGGACCCTAGCTGG